>JABDFK010000003.1 GCA_013286585.1 Deltaproteobacteria bacterium | reverse complement strand
TCGACGAGGGCGTCGTTTTTGAAGGTGCCTCTTACATGCCAAAAAAATAAGCGCAAAATCTGAATTCTTGACGACTCCAAAAGATGAATGTTAATCCTCCACCACTTTTAAAAGTAGGACATTACATTCATGGATATGCTGGTTCAGCTCGGTGTAAATAAGACGTATTTCATCCAATTGGCGATTTTCGTTTTCACCCTATTTATTCTTTCGCAACACGTGTTTAAAGATTTTGCCGAGCTTCTCGAAAAGCGGGATTTACAAACCAAGGGCAGCGAAGATCTAGCCTCAGAAGAACAAGGTAAGACGATTCGACTGCACAAAGCCTACGAAGAAAAAGCACGGTGGGTCAGCGGAGAGATCAAAACGATTTTCGATAGCTATCGCCAGGAAGCCAACGCGGAATTCGAAAAAATTATTGCCCAAGCAAGAGGTGAATCCAATAAATTGATGGAGGAATCCCGCCAGCGCCTAGCCGCCGAAATCGGCGATGCCGCCAGAAAGTTGGCTGAGGAGGCTCCACTGGTAGCGAAAGCCATGTCATCAAAGCTGCTGTCGGGCCAGCCCGGAGGTCGCACATGACCCGCACCAATTTCCCAATTTGGTTGATTCCAGCGCTGTTGTTTTCGGCGAAAGCCCTAGCCTCAGAGCACGGCGAGGGCCTTGATGCGCACTCGACAAGAACCATCATCTATCAATGCATTAACGTGGTGCTGTTGTTGGGCGGTTTATTTTATTTTCTGCGCAAGCCGGCCAAAGAATTTTTTCAAAATAAGCGCATGGCGTTCGTAGCCGCCGCCACCAAAGCCGAAGAGCTAAAAAGATCAGCCGAGCAAGCTCGCTCGGATATGCAGGTGAAGCTCACCAGGCTTGAAAGCACCGCCGACGAGAGCCTTGCTAGAGCTAAGGCCGAAGCAGCGGACATGAAGAAAGCCCTGATCGCCGAAGCGCAGGCGCTGTCCAAGCGAATTCGCGAAGAGGCTGAAGCTGCCTCCAAACTTGAGGCCGAAAAGGCCAAGCATCAGCTGCGCGAGCAAATGATCAGAGAGGCCACGGCCATGGCGTCCAAACAAATGGCGGAAAAAATCACTGGCGATGATCAAAAGCGCCTGCAGTCCGAATTCATCGATAATATTCAGGCGGTTCGCACATGATTTCAGAACTATCAAAGCGCTACGCCCGGGCTCTTTTTGAGTACGCCACAGAAACCGGAAAGATCGGCGTAGTTTCAAATCAGCTCGAAGCAGTCGCAGAGGCCTTGGCCAACAATCACGAAGTGCAAGAGTTTGTCTCTTCACCTGTGGTGACCGGCGAAGAAAAAATGGCGGCACTTAAAAAGGCCCTGGGCGGAAATGCGGCCGAAGCTATTTTGAATCTGGTCGGCCTGCTCATCGAAAAAAACAGAATCGACATTTTCAATCAGGTGGCGCAAGCCTTTGCTCTGATCACTGACGAAGCCAATGGCGTCACTCGCGGACTGGTTCGTTCCGCCGCGATCTTGAACGATGACAGCCGCAGGAAAATAGAAACAACCGTTGCAGGAATCACGCATAAAAAAGTGATTCTCAATTATGTGGAAGACAAAACAATCATGGGTGGACTTGTGGCTCAAGTTGGGGGCTGGACTTTCGACGACAGCCTTCAATCCCACCTGATCCGAATGTCCGAAGAATTAAACAGGAGAGTTTAGGAACATGGAAACAACGATTCGCGCAGATGAAATCAGTCGCGTTCTTAAGGAACAGATCAGCCAATACTCAAAACGCATTGAGGTCAGCGAAACTGGCAGCGTTCTTGCCATTGGTGACGGGGTCGCCCGTGTTTACGGACTAGAAAACGTCATGGCCGGAGAGCTTGTCGAGTTCCCGGGCGAAGTGATGGGAATGGTTTTGAACTTGGAAGATGCCCATGTAGGTGTCGTTATCTTCGGGGAAGATCGCATGATCAAAGAGGGCGATCTTGTTAAGCGAACCAAAAAAATCGTGGAAGTTCCTGTGGGCGAAGCTCTTTTGGGTCGTGTTGTGGACGGCCTGGGGCGTGCCATCGATGGAAAGGGCGCCATCAACTCGCCCCACACTCGGGCGGTGGAACTGAAAGCTCCTGGAATCATCAAGCGACAACCGGTGAGTGAGCCTATGCAAACCGGAATTAAATCCATCGATGCAATGATCCCCATCGGTCGCGGTCAACGTGAGCTCATCATCGGAGATCGCCAAACCGGAAAAACAGCCATTGCGATCGACACCATCATCAATCAAAAGGGCCAAGGCGTTCAGTGCTTTTACGTGGCCATCGGACAAAAACAGTCCACCGTTGCTCTCGTGGCAGAAAAGCTTCGTCAAGCAGGCGCCATGGATTACACGACGATCATTGCAGCGGGCGCTTCGGATCCTGCGCCGATGCAGTTTTTGGCTGCCTATTCTGGAACAGCAATGGCAGAGTATTTTCGCGACACCAAACGACACGCACTCATTATCTATGATGATTTGACCAAGCAAGCTCAGGCGTATCGACAAATGTCTCTTTTGCTTCGCCGTCCTCCGGGTCGGGAAGCTTATCCTGGCGACGTTTTCTATCTTCACTCGCGCCTGCTAGAGCGTGCAGCGAAACTTTCGGACGAAGAGGGTGGCGGTTCTTTGACGGCTTTGCCAATCATCGAAACTCAGGCGGGCGATATTTCTGCCTATATTCCTACGAACGTGATCTCGATCACCGACGGCCAGATTTTTCTTGAGACGGACTTGTTCTATAAAGGTGTTCGTCCCGCAATCTCTGTAGGTAAATCTGTTTCTCGGGTGGGCGGTGCCGCTCAGATCAAAGCCATGAAGCAAGTGGCGGGTACCATTAAGCTGGAGCTTGCGCAGTTCCGTGCTTTGGAGGCTTTTGCGGCCTTCGCGTCGGATCTTGATAAGGCCTCACAAATGCAATTGGCGCGCGGTAAGCGCCTGGTAGAGATTTTGAAGCAAGGACAATACCAGCCGTTTAAGGTCGAAGATCAAATCACCATTATT
The DNA here is from genome assembly GCA_013286585.1 of Deltaproteobacteria bacterium. Taxonomy (GTDB): domain Bacteria; phylum Bdellovibrionota; class Bdellovibrionia; order Bdellovibrionales; family Bdellovibrionaceae; genus CAIYID01. Next base: position 94,683 of record JABDFK010000003.1, on the reverse strand, counting down.
TGGGCCGCCACCAATGGTTACGTTGACAGCATTCCCGAGAGTGAAGTGAAGCGGTACGAAAAAGAGGCGTTGGAGTTTTTGAAAACCAAGTTCAGTCATATTTTGAAAAATATCGCTGAGAAAAAACAGATCACCGATGAAACCAAGGGGCAGCTGAAGGCTTCCTTTGACGAATTCAAGTCGATCTTCAAAGTCTAATCAACGGGGCAAGGCGGAGTAAACAGTGGCGAGCTTAAAGGACATCCGAGTCAGGATTGAATCCACGAAGAACACTCAGCAGATCACGAAGGCGATGAAGCTCGTGTCGGCGGCGAAGCTTCGTAAAGCGCAAAATCAAATCGTGAACATGCGATTGTATGCGCACTCGTTATTAAAAGTGATTGCGAACATCACACTCACCGAGCGCGTGAATCATCCGCTCATCGTGCCGAAGCCCGAGACTAAAAAAGTTTTACTGTTGGTTTTGTCCAGTGATCGCGGACTGTGCGGAGGCTTCAATGCGCAGATCAACAAATTTACGGACAACTACGTCAAAACCAATCAGGGCAAATACGAAACCATGGACTTCTTTTTCATCGGCCGCCGTGCCCTTGATTTTTTCGCTAAGAGAAAATTCAATGTGATCGGCTCTATGCTGAAATTGGACAAGGATGTTTCTTATGCACTGGCTTCGGGCGTAGCGGAAAAGGCCATGCATCTATATCTAGATGGCCAGTACGACGAGATTCGTCTGATTTATAATGAGTTCAAGTCGGCGATTTCCCAGTCTGTGGTGTGTGAAACACTTTTGCCGGTGGATCTGGAAAAACAAACCTTGATAGCGACGGAAGCCCATAGCCCGGGTTTTGCGCAGGACATGATTTTCGAACCAAGTCCTGAAAAAATCATCGACCAACTTTTGGTGAAACATTTCAGCGTGCAAATCTATCGCTGCATGGCTGAAAGCGTGGCTGCCGAACATGGTGCGCGAATGACGGCGATGGAAAACGCGTCCAACAACGCCAAAGAGGTATTGAGCCGTCTGACATTGACCTACAACAAACTAAGACAAGAAAAAATCACGACCGAGTTGATCGAAATCGTGAGCGGTGCAGAAGCACTTTAAACCAGAATTAAATCAGGAGGTCGTCTTGGACGACTTCCAGCGACAGGAGCCTTTTATGCAACAGACAGTAACAGGAACAGTAAAACAGGTGATGGGTCCGGTCGTGGACGTGTCTTTCGAAGGAAGCGCGCTTCCTGCGATCAACACCGCTCTTCGCGTCACTAACCGCACCATCAGCAACAAAGAAAACAATCTGGTTCTTGAAGTTGCGCAGCATCTGGGTGACGGAGTTTGTCGCACGATCGCGATGGATCAAACGGAAGGCCTGACCCGCGGTGAAAAAGTTTTGAGCACTGGAAAAATGATCATGACCCCAGTGGGTGAAGAAGTTCTTGGACGTATCATCAACGTCATCGGCGAGCCCGTCGATGAGGGTGGACCAGTGAATGCGAAAGAACACTGGGGCATTCACAGAGCAGCTCCCAAGTTTGAAGATCAGGCCACTTCAGCACAGATGTTGATGACTGGAATTAAAGTCGTCGATCTTTTGGCTCCTTATGCGAAGGGCGGAAAAATCGGCCTCTTCGGCGGAGCCGGCGTGGGTAAAACGGTTTTGATTCAAGAGCTCATCCGAAATATCGCGACAGAGCACGGTGGTTACTCCGTATTTGCGGGCGTCGGAGAGCGAACTCGTGAAGGAAATGACTTATGGCGCGAGATGAAAGAGTCCGGCGTTATCGCCAAGACCTCACTGGTGTTCGGTCAAATGAATGAGCCTCCTGGTGCTCGTGCGCGCGTGGCGCTGACGGGCTTGACTGTTGCGGAATATTTCCGTGATGTTAAAAACCAAGACGTTCTTTTCTTTGTCGATAATATTTTCCGCTTTACTCAGGCTGGTGCCGAAGTATCGGCGTTATTGGGTCGTATTCCTTCAGCGGTGGGTTACCAGCCAACTCTGGCGACAGAGATGGGCGCCATGCAAGAGCGAATCACCTCGACGAAAAAAGGTTCGATCACTTCAGTGCAGGCGGTTTACGTTCCTGCGGATGACTACACGGATCCAGCGCCGGCGACGACGTTTGCGCACTTGGATGCGACGACCAACTTGGATCGTGACATCGCCGCGATGGCCATCTTCCCCGCGGTTCATCCTCTGACATCGACTTCTCGTTTGCTAGACCCGCAAGTTGTTGGACAAGAGCACTACAATACGGCTCGCGGAGTTCAATCGATTCTTCAGCGCTACAGAGAACTTCAAGACATCATCGCCATCCTAGGTATGGATGAATTGTCAGAGGAAGATAAACTAGTGGTGACTCGGGCTCGTAAGATCCAACGTTTCTTGAGTCAGCCGTTCTTCGTTGCCGAACAGTTCACTGGTATGCCGGGAAAATATGTCGACATTAAAGACACCATTAAAGGCTTCCGCGAAATTCTTGAAGGAAAACATGATGCTCTTCCTGAACAGGCGTTCTACATGGTTGGAACCATCGAAGAAGCGGTAGAGAAAGCTAAAAAGTTGGTATAGGCCACTATGTTTAAACTTTTTTTTGCCACTCCTGATAAAAAAATCATCGCCGACGCGGAACTGGAAGAAATTACAGTTCCCTCTTATCGGGGCGAGCTCAATATTTTACCGGGCCATGCTCCGCTGATGACCACTCTTGAAGCTGGCATTTTGCGCTACAAATTGAAATCAGGTGAGTCTCAGAAAATGGCGATCTCTTGGGGCTACTGTCAGATCAGTTCTGACGGTGTCACCGTGCTGGCGGAAACAGCCGTCGTCGGCGCTGACCTTGACATCAAAGTGATCGAACAACACCTCAAAGAGAATGAAAATCGTTTGGCGAACGAAAGCTTGGATGATGTGCAGTGGGAAAAAGTGCAACATGAAATTGGCCGCCTAAGAGCAGAGACCGATCTGCTGGCTGAAAAAACTCACTAAAAACTGGTCGGAGTTCGCACATCGCTTTCTCGAATTAAATGACCCAATAATTTGCCTGAGTTCACATGAGGATGAAATAGGTTGAGCACGCCTCGGAGCGGAGCCGATTCAATCAGACCCGGCGAAGCGAAATTGACGGCAATGGTTTTCCTGCGGATTTCTTTGCCCATGGAATTTAAAAAAATCGCGTCTCTCCGCGAATAAATCGGAAAAATGAAACAATCGTATTCGGACAACAGCAGTTTTTCGGGCGCGCTGTTTTCCGCCAGCTTCAAGAACTCTTGTGAACTTAACACACCAACGGGCTTTCCGAGCGCTCGTTCAAATCCCCAACGAAACGACGGGGTTCTAGAGACCACGACAAAACGCTCTCGATAAGACGGCACGACCATGGACTTCAGTTCACGACGCAGATTAAGACTCAGAATTTGATCGTCAAGGAGAGCTAGATTCTTGGACTCGAAAGTGTCCTCGTTATCAACCTTCGCGGGAGTTCTGATCAAAGGCGCCACCAAATTTTTTACATGAGCGATTTTTTTAACTCGGGACTCAAGCTCGGCCAAGGGAATCCGACCGGTTTGCACGGCCTTAAGCAGAGCGGCCTTGGCGGCCCTCTGGTCTTTGGGGCTCCAGGTGATCATCAGCAAATCAGCGCCTGCCAGAAATGAGCGCACAGCAAGCTCTCCGATGTCGGCGTTTCCGATGTCTCCTGGCACTGTGCCTTTCATTGCGCCCATTTTTAAATCATCGGTGATGATCAGGCCCTTGTACTCCATATCGTGAATGAGCATTTCAGAAATAATTTTTGGCGAAAACGTGGCCGGCAAACCGGAAGCATCTAGGGAAGGATAAGTTGAGTGAGACAACATCACAGCGCTTGGAAAAACCTGTGCGAACTGCCGAAATGGAGAAAGCGAACTTTCTGCAAAAGAGTCCACCTGAACCTTTTCCACGTGGGGATCTTTAGTGAGCAGTCCCGCTCCGGGAAAGTGCTTGGAGGTGGGAATGATTCCCGCGCGTAACTGCCCTTGTGCAAAGGCGACACCCAGCTGCCCCACTAATTTCGGCGAACTCCCGAAGGAGCGCTCGCCGATAAAGGAAGAGCCTCCCTGCAACAGCACGTCCAACACCGGAGCTAAATTCATATTGAACCCCAAGTAGCGCAAAAATTTTCCGGCCTCGAAGGAAACGGACTCGACAATTTTCGCATCCTTCGTCATTCCTAGAGCTAGTGGGCTTGGCATGGATGGGGTGAACTCGATGCGCGCCACTCTTCCGCCCTCTTGATCGGTGGCAATGAGCAAGGGTAGTGACGCATACTCTTTGTTGATTCCGCGAAGCTGCGCTGTCAGTGCCGTGGTCTGTTTGAGTCCTACGATATTTCGCTTAAATAAAATCACCGCGCCCGGCTGAATATCGCGAAGATCCTTGATCGTTCGTTCACTCAGATGAGTGTCGGAAATGCCCACAAACAAAAGCTGGCCCACCTTTTCGCTGAGGCCAGAATCAGCCAAGACGTTAGGCTCGGCCCAAGCCCTATGAAGGTTTAGAAATGGGAGGGACATGGTAACGATGAATGCCCAGCGGCACAAAAAGCTCATACACTGATTTTAGCGAAGAACACTCGCACTAAATATGCGGAATATGAAAGTTAGACCTTATTTCGACCGATGTCTTGTAGCGCTGGCAGCGCTGCTGCTCTTTTCATTTTCGTGCTACGCCGAAACTCCCGGTGAATTTGAAGAAAAATATGATCCAAACGGCTTGGTCGAAGTTCATGTGAAGGCCGATCCGAACGCGCCCTACAACTCCCGAAAAACGGATTGGTCATGGCGTTTTGTGGCCGACTACGAGGCTTTTTATCCGAACCAATATGTATCCTTGGTGGACGGCGCCGGTTACGCGACCATCTTCGGCTCTAACCAAGGGGCGCTGATCAGTGGTGGCCTCGGTGTACAGTACAACACCAAAATCGGTGCGCTCTTTGTCGATGGTATTTACGGCACCGGTGGAATTAAGGGTGTCACGACAGGTGTCATGCAAGTTTCAAAGTACGGCCTTGGCTTTGGCTACATGCTGGATACTTTGTCGGCGCATCCTTGGGTCAGCCCCTTCGTTGCCGGCCAAGCCATCTATTTCGGCTACAACGAGACAGACACCAACATCAGCAGCGCTGGCACAACCCAAATTACAACTGGAGTGATGGCGGGCCTCTCTATTCATCTCGATAAAATCGATCCGGACGCCGCCCGCAATGCGTACATGGATTACGGAATTAGAAATACATTTCTAGATATCTATGCAGTTCAGTACAACACTTCGAACAGCAAAACAGATCCTAATCTGCAGACCACAGCAAACATAGGCGCAGGCCTGCACGTGGAATTCTAGGTCAATCAACGAAAAAGATTGATTAACTGACCTTACCTGGTCGAAGCTTGAACCGTTCACTTAACCAGGGGAAAAAATGCACAAATTTATTTTCACCATTTTCACTGTTTTGTTGTGTGCTCAGGCGCAAGCTTCGCTGACCATTATCTGTAAAACGACAACGGCCAACGTGACATCCAAGATCACTCTTGACGGTTCAGTGGGCCAAATAGTTGTGTCCAACGACAACAGCCTTTATTTTGACAGAGTGGACGCCACCTACAATAAACCATGGGAGAGCGTTACGATGACAGGTGGCATGACCCAAGGCCAAGAGGCCAAAGGCGTGAAAATGTATTTTCAAGTTGCAAACCCACACTCAGCAGCGATTCGCCCATATGGTGCAACGGCTGGCCTATTGTTTCCGGGCAGCGAAGCCAATACGGTCTACGGCATGACATGCGACCAAGACTATAATGCAATTTTAGCCGAAGTTCTCAAATAGCGATAAACCCACTGGGCTCATAGGCGCAGAAGGTATTCCAACTCTTCATGAACAGCCGGCCACGTGATCTGATTGAGCCGGATATTTAAGCGATTGTCTGGCGTGATGCTATATTTTTTGTTTTGTCTCATCGCTAGTGAGATCAGTGTCTCAGTTTTCAGCTTTGGTTTGTCAGAGAACAAGAGAGAAATCGTCTTCGCTCCGGCACTTAGATCTTTGATCCCCAAGATTTTACATTGTGAGCGAATCAGCATCAGGCCCATTAGATTTTGCGTCGGCTCTGGAGGCTCACCGAACTGATCCTTGAGCTCCGTTTCGATTTTCTCTAGATCTTCGGCAGAGCGAATATCTGCCAGCGCCTTGTAGAAAGATAGGCGCAGACGAATATCCCCAATGTAAGAATCAGGAATGAGAGCCGGCACACGCAGGTTAATTTCTGGTTCCAGAGCATCGTCGATGGGCTCACCACGCAGCTGATGAATAGCCTCGTTCAGCAAATCCATATAGAGTTCGTAACCAACGGTGTCGATGTGGCCCGACTGCTCTTCGCCCAAAAGATTTCCCGCCCCGCGAAGTTCTAAATCATACTGAGCAATCCGAATGCCAGAGCCCAGCGCCGTATTTTCCTGGATCACCTTCAAGCGCTCTTGCGCATCCTTTTCTAATTTTTTGGATTTCGGCAGCAACAGATAACAATAAGCGCGTTGCTTGCTTCGGCCGACACGTCCGCGCAATTGATACAGCTGACTGAGTCCCATCATATGTGCCTGATCGATGAACATCGTGTTCGCCCGGGGCACATCCATTCCGCTTTCGACGATGGTGGTGCAAAGCAAAACATCGATTTCGTGATTGAAGAACTGCACCATGGTTTTCTCTAACTGGTCTTCGTCCATTTGCCCGTGGCCCACCTTGATGCGCGCCTCGGGAACCAGGGCCCGCAGCTCGTCGGCCAAACCATAAATACTCTGTACGCGGTTATGAATGAAATACACTTGTCCGCCGCGGGCGATTTCGCCCAGTATGGCTTTGCGGATGGTCTCTGGATCCCATTTCAAAATGAATGTTCTTGTGGGCAAGCGATCGACAGGAGCAGTGTTGATCAAACTCAAATCACGAATCCCAATCAAACTCATGTTCAAGGTGCGAGGAATGGGCGTCGCAGAAAGGGTGAGAGTATCTACCTCGGTGCGCATCTTTTTAATTCGTTCTTTATGGGCGACGCCGAACCTTTGCTCTTCATCGACGATCATTAGTCCCAGATCTTTGAACTGAATGTCTTTGCTGAGCAGGCGATGCGTGCCGATCAAGATATCGACCTTGCCCTCGCGGGTCTCTTTCAACGTTTTCTTCACATCGGCAGCAGAGACAAAACGATTGAGTTCGCGAATTTCAAAATTCCATCCGGCGAATCTCTTTTTGAAGGTTTCAAAATGCTGAAAGGTCAAAACGGTGGTCGGAGCCAGCACCGCCACCTGACGGCGGTGGTGGACCGCCAGAAAAGCCGCACGCATGGCGACTTCCGTTTTTCCAAATCCGACATCGCCACAAATCAGCCGATCCATGGGTTTTGTGCTAGTCATGTCTTTGGTCAAATCGGAAATGGCGCGCAGCTGATCATCGGTTTCTTCATAGGGAAACGCTGATTGGAAAGAGGCAAAGTCAGCCTCTGGCAGATTAAATCCTGGGCGATGCTGTTCCACACGCTTGGCATAGAGCTGCAAAAGCTCGTTGGCCAAATCTCGCAGATGGCTGCGGACTTTGGTTTTGGTTTTTTCCCAACCCGTTCCGCCCAGCCGATCTAGCACTGTGGTCGCAGCAGCACCAGAATATTTTTGCAACTGGCCCACCCGGTAAACAGGCAAGTACAGCCGATCTTTATCCTTGTAGGAAATTTGAATGAACTCGCTGTCAGCGCCTCCGATGTTCATCACGCGAAGGCCCTCGTAGACACCGATCCCGTGCTGGACGTGAACCACACAATCACCGGGCTTTAAATCACCGAAACTAAGGCGACGAGCCTGCTTCGAAAACTCGTCGGCGGCTTTGCTTGCGACCTGCCGGACCTTTTTTCCATAGAGATCCTCGTCCCGAAGAAAAATAATTTTCTCTTCGGTCAGACGCACGCTTTCGCTCAAGTATCGCGGGATCAGATGAATCAACGGCCCCGTCGCATCACTCAACCAGGAATCCCAGAGCTCCTCATCGGACTCGGTGATTTTGGCGCGCCAATCAATTTTTTCTAGAAGAAGGCGAAGCCGCTCCGCCTGGGAACGATTTTTCATCGCGATAAAAATGCGATAGTCCTCTTTCGCCCAGGCAGAAAGCTTGTTTTTCAGCGCCGACAACCACGAATCATTACCCGGAGTCAGGCTCGAAAGAACATTCGCTATATCCAGAACGTTAGAGGTGCGATAGCTCACGGTATTTGGGGAATCCACCGAATTTTCGGCGGAAGCTTCATCCAAATCAATGTTGGATAGTTCTATGCGCTGACCATCCGGAGGCCACGGCATTTCATCAAAACCAAAATACAACTCCTGAACGGGCGGGCGGATGAGTTGTCTTGACGAGGCCGCGAACTCTTCTTTCATCTCTTGATGTAAAAGATCGGCGTGCCTAGAAATTTCCATCGGATCAACCAGCCAAAGATTCACCTCGGAGGAGAAATGATCGGTGACGCCCTCTAAATTTTTATAGAAATACGGCAGCAGAAAATCCACGCCTTCAAAAGGCGTTGCCCTGGACAGGGAGCGAATGGCTTCTTCGACCTCGGTGTGGTCGACCTCGCGATTCTTTAGAGAATCTCTAAAGCGCGCGATCAAGGAATCCTGATTTTCTTCGATCCACAAAATCTCTCGGGCTGGAATCACCGCAAAGGATGTGAGGGATGAAGACGCCACCGAAGTTTGATCCACGGGACTGAAATGGCGCAGGGTCTGAATCGTGTCACCGAAAAGCTCCATGCGAACGGGATGCTCTTGAGCCGGTGAAAAAATATCGAAGATACCGCCACGCTGAGAATATTGGCCCACGTCCTCCACCATCGGCGTCGCTTGATAGCCCAACCTCTGCAGAATCGCCGAGAAATCCGCCGGAAGCTCGCGATCCACGGATAGGCGAAAGCTATTTTCAGCCAACATTTTGAACGGCAAAGTTTTCTGCAACAAAGAGCCAATGGATGAAACAAAAATCTGACCTGGCTTGGCGCTTTGGGCTTGATACAAAAAACGGATGCGATCCGAAAGAGCCTGGCTCTTCGGATACAAGCCGCCGTATGGAGAAACGTCGAAATGAGGCAAAACCGACGCCTGACGCTCGGAATTAAAGAAGCTTAAAGATTGAGCAAATCGAAGCGCATCAGATGATCTTGGAAACACAACCAGGTGCGGCAAGCCACTGATATTTTTGCTAGAGTTGTTAGACAAAAGCATAGCAAGTGCCGTCGCCGAGGAACCGCCCACCACCTTCAAATTTCTATGCCCTAGGGCGAACTCCCGATCCAAAATAGTTTCGAATCGCGAGTGAATGCTTTCAAATTTCATATTTCGCTGATCTTGCCACTATTTAGTTGGTGTTTCCACCTCATAATTCTTGGAAAACCGGAAAGCTCTGCGTATATTTATCCCATCATCTTGTAATGCAGTAAGGGGGTCCTATGCCATTGGGCGGAGTGATTTTCATCACCATCTTTGTCGCCATTTTTGGAGTCGTCATTTTATTTGCGGCCTCATTGTTCGGAACCCGCAAGTATGACTCAGTCAAATTTGAGTCCTATGAGTGCGGAATTCCGGTTCAAGAAAAAAAAGACACGAAAATTTCGGTCAAGTTTTATCTGACGGCCATTCTCTTCATCCTTTTCGATATTGAAATCATCTTTATGTATCCATGGGCCACGACCTTTCGCGACTTCATCAAGTCTGGCGAAGGCGGCTATGTCTTCATTTCTATGTTGGTCTTTTTGGCCATTTTCATTTTCGGCCTTTTTTGGGAAGTAAAATCAAAAGCTTTGGAGTGGGAATAATCCATGGGTCATGACATCTTCGAAATCACCATCAACGCCATTAAGCTCATCGTCTGTTTTCTGATCATCGTGCAGGCGGTGCCTGTTCTGGTGTGGGCCGAGCGCCGCGGAAGTGCCTTCATCCAAAATCGCCTGGGCCCCAATCGAATTGGGCCCTTGGGCCTGCTGCAGTTAGCGGCGGATGCGGTCAAATTCTTCTTCAAAGAAGAATTTGCACCGGCGAACGCAGTGAAATTTCTGTATTACGCTGCACCGATTTTTGCCCTGATCCCTGCCACCGTGGCCTTTGCTGCGATTCCGCTGGGAGCTCCCGTGCAATGGAACGAACATATTTTTCGTCTGCAGGGTTATGAAATCAATGTCGGAATTGTTTTTATTTTGGCGGTGTCTTCGTTAGCTCCGTACTCCATTTTAATGGCGGGCTGGGGCTCGGGAAACAAGTACGCGCTGATGGGGGCTCTTCGCGCCAGTGCGCAGGTCATCAGTTATGAGTTGGCGCTGGGCCTATCCATCGTGGGCATGATTATGACCTACGGAACTTTTAACCTCAGCGAAATGATTCAGGCGCAGCAAGCTCCGCTCAGCTATTCGCTCTTGGGATTTACTCTGCCGCTGAATTTTTTGCCGGCCTGGGGAATTTTCTATCAGCCTCTGGGAGCAATTCTATTTTTCGCGGCCTCTTTCGCCGAATCCAACCGACTTCCTTTTGACCTTGCAGAGGGCGAGGCCGAACTGGTCGCCGGATTTCACGTCGAGTACGGCGGCTTCAAGATGCTTCTGTTTTTCATCGGCGAATACGGCCACATGATCGTCGCATCGGCACTGATGGTGCTGTTTTATTTTGGCGGCTATGTCATTCCTGGAATTCCCATGGAGACCCTCAATCAATGGGCGCTCGAGCACGCGCCGGATGCTAACTTTGCCAGCCTCCTAGCGGGCCTCATCACTTTGGTTTGTTTCTTGGTAAAAGTGGTGGTGTTCCTGTGGATTTTTATCCAAGTGCGCTGGACGCTGCCAAGGTTTCGCTACGATCAATTGATGGATCTGGGATGGAAAACGATGCTTCCATGGGCCTTATTTAACACGATTTTAACCGCCACACTGATTTACGTGGCCCACCTTTAAGAGGGGGAAGTTTCAATGACAGCAGATGTGTTTTTATTTTGGTTCTTAGCGATAGTAACTCTGGCGGGCGGACTCACCACGATCATGATCACCAATCCTATCTATTCCGCTCTGTCCCTGGCATTCACCATGGTCGGAGTTTCTGCCTTATTCGTCACGCTGAATGCCTACTTCCTAGCGGGAGTTCAGCTCATCGTTTATGCAGGTGCGGTCACAGTTTTATTTGTGATGGTTCTGATGATGTTCGACTTAAAGCACGAAGTCACAGCGTTCACGCGTGGAAAAATTTCTGGAATGGTGAAATCGGGTATAGTCGCTGTTCTGGCAGGAATTTTGGTGGGCTCCATTTCTTTGACCACCGATATTTTTTCTAAGTCCGGTGCAGCGCCAGAGGCCGTGATCGGCGGCGACACCACGAAAGAACTTGGGAAAGTTTTGTTTTCAAAATACATTTTTGGCTTTGAGGCCCTTGGAATTCTTCTTCTGATGGTGGCCATTGGTGCCGTGGCGCTAGCGCGCTCGAAAGGTGGAACACATGCCAAGCAGTGATCTTTTTTTAGAGGTCGGACTTTCTCACTACCTGGTTCTGTCCGCGATTTTGTTTGTAGCAGGTATGGCGGGCGTACTGTTGCGCCGAAATGCCATCGTCATTCTGATGTCTGTAGAGTTGATGCTGAATGCGGTCAACCTGAGCTTCGTGGCCTTCAGCCACTACATGGGACAAATGGATGGACAGATCATGGTTTTTTTCGTCATGACCATCGCTGCAGCGGAAGTGTCTGTGGGCCTAGCGATCTTAGTGTCTATTTTCAAACGCTATAAAGAAGTTAATATTCGCTTTTTTGAGCATCTAAAGGGTTAAGGGGGCCGCTTCATGTCACATCAAACTTTGATGGCTATCCTGATTTTATCGCCGCTCGTTGGTTTTTTAATCAATGGGTTTCGTTACAAAAAACATTCCGCAGAATTGTCAGGATCTATCGCTACCGGCGCCGCGGTCATATCTTTTATCGCGGCATTGCTGATGGTGATTGATCTGATCGGCTTGCCACCAGAAGAGCGAAAAATCATCGTTCACTTCTTTGACTGGATCGCTGTGGATCGTTTGAAAATTTCCGCGGGATTCACCATCGACCAAATCAGCGCCATCATGGTCTTGGTAGTTACCGGGGTAGGCTCACTCATTCATCTGTTCAGCATTGGGTACATGCACCATGATAAGGGTGTGGCGAAATACTTCGCGTATCTCAATTTATTTTTATTCAACATGTTGCTGTTAGTTTTGGGCGACAACCTTTTGGTGATGTTTGTGGGTTGGGAGGGCGTCGGCCTGTGCTCTTACCTTCTGATTGGTTTTTGGTTCACCGATAAGGAGAAAGCCGCGGCTGGAATGAAGGCCTTCGTTACAAACCGTATCGGTGATGCGGCCTTTTTACTCGGAATGTTCGTTTTGTTTCTGACCTTTGGAACTTTGAACTTCCAAGAGATCAATCACATGGTGCCTACGACCTCTGAACTCACGTGGTTGGCGCCGATCACTTTGGCGACACTTTTTTTGTTCATTGGTGCCACAGGAAAATCAGCACAGATTCCTCTTTATGTTTGGCTTCCAGATGCGATGGCGGGTCCGACACCAGTGTCGGCGCTGATCCATGCGGCAACGATGGTGACTGCGGGTGTTTATATGATCATCCGCCTGAATCCATTGTTCTTGGCGGCGCCAAACACCATGGCGATCATTGCTGGAATCGGTGGATTGACGGCGGTGATGGCCGCCAGCATCGGTATGACCCAATGGGATATCAAAAAGGTTTTGGCCTATTCCACCGTTTCGCAGCTGGGATATATGTTTCTGGCGTGCGGAGTTGGCGCGTTTGGTGCGGCACTTTTTCATTTGATGACCCACGCATTTTTTAAAGCACTGATGTTCTTAGGATCAGGAAGCGTGATCCACGCCATGCACGAAGAACAAGACATTCGAAAAATGGGTGGACTGCGGAAATATTTGCCGTACACACACCTCACCTTTTTGATTGGCTGGCTGGCCATCATCGGCGTCCCGCCTTTTGCCGGCTTTTTCTCTAAGGATGAAATTCTTTGGCAAGCTTTTCACAGCCCTCGCGGACACTGGGCTCTTTGGGCCATGGGCGCTTTGGGTGCGGTAATGACAGCATTTTATATGACACGTTTGATGGCCCTCACCTTTTGGGGCAAGAGCCGCGTGCCTAAGGAAACTCATCCCCACGAGTCACCTTGGATCATGTTGTTGCCGCTGATAGTATTAGCGATTCTTTCAGCCGTTGGCGGCTGGGTCGGAATCCCACATGTTATTTCTGAAATTCTACCAGGCCAGCCGGGAAATCTTTTAGAAACCTGGCTAGAGCCCGTGATCAAATCAGTTCCAGGTGTGGCCGAGGGTGATCCCACGCAGGAATGGAGTTTGATGGGAGTGTCGGTCACGCTGGCCGTGATTTCCGCTTTGCTGGCCTATCATTTCTACGTCAGAGATCCGAGCAAACCTAAAAAAGTCGCAGAGTCCTTGGGCAAGTTTTATGAACTGGTCTACAACAAATATTTTGTCGACGAAGCTTACTTCGGCTGGATCATCAATCCGCTGGTCTCTCTGAGCAAAGGCATCTGGTATTACATCGATGTGAATTTCATCGATAAGACGACTTATGTGGTGGCCGACTTGGTTCGTGGCGGCGGCCAGTTCGTTCGTGGAGTTCAAAATGGAAATATTCAACAGTATGCCATGTATATCGGTCTCGGCGTCGTGGCGACAATGACCTACGTATTGATGAGGTAATGACATGATACTTTCTGCCATCACATTTTTGCCGCTGCTTTTTGCGCTCGTGGTTTTGCTTTGGCCAAACACGAAGACGTTGCGACACTTAGCCCTGGGCCTGTCCATCATTGAGTTTTTAGCAAGTCTTGCAATGCTGGCGCACTTTGACTCGTCCACGGCGTCTCTGCAGATGGTGGAACGCTTCACTTGGATCGAGCGTTTTGGAATCAGCTATTTCTTGGGCCTAGACGGCCTTTCGCTTTGGCTGATTATGCTGACGACATTCTTAACCCCGATCGTCTTGTTGGGTTCATGGAATTCGATCCAGGATCGGGTGAAGGGATTTTTGGTTTCCGTCTTTGTCTTGCAGACGGCAATGATCGGAACTTTTTTGGCCATGGACGCGATCTTCTTCTATCTGTTCTGGGAGCTATCATTAGTTCCGATGTACTTCATGATCGGGATCTGGGGCGGTCAGCGCCGCATTTACGCCACTGTAAAGTTTTTTATCTATACTATGTTGGGATCCGTGTTGATGTTGGTTGCGATCATCTACTTGATGTTCATGACTCAGGAAACATTGGGCACCATGAGTGCCAGCCTGCTTGACTTCTATCGCTTGAAAATTCCTTTCATCGGCGGTCAGTTTTTCACTCTACAGACGCTGCTATTTTTTGCTTTTGCGCTGGCCTTTTCCATCAAAGTTCCGGTTTTTCCTTTTCACACATGGTTGCCTGACGCCCACGTTGAAGCGCCGACTCCTGGATCAGTGATTCTTGCGGGAGTGATGTTGAAAATGGGAACCTACGGTTTCTTGCGCTGGACAATTCCGCTGTTTCCAGAGGCCTCTGAGTATTGGGCCTGGTTATTTATGACGGTGGGAGTGATCGGCATCGTGTACGGCGCGCTGGTAGCAATGGTTCAGCCGGACATTAAGAAACTGGTGGCCTATTCCTCTGTTTCTCACATGGGATATATTTTGCTGGGGCTGTTCACCTTTAACCAATTTGGGATGACCGGAAGTCTGTACCAAATGCTCAATCACGGGGTGAGCACGGGCGCGCTGTTCTTGCTGGTGGGTATGATCTATGAGCGAACTCACTCACGAGAGATTTCTAAATACGGCGGACTGGCAGGAGTTTTGCCGTTGTTCACGATTGCATTTTTCATCATCACCCTGTCCAGCATCGCAGTTCCAATGACAAACGGCTTTATCGGTGAATTTTTGATTTTACTAGGAAGCTTCAAAGCTGAAAAAGCTTTCGCCTATGTCGCTGTCACCGGGGTAGTCCTAGGCGCCGTTTACATGCTGTGGATGTTTAAGAGAGTTTTCTTCGGCGAAAAGGGAGAGCTAGTTAAAGACGAGCATCATCCCCTTCATGACTTAAGCTGCAGAGAAATCTGTGTCCTAGTACCCATGGTCGTGATGGTTTTCTGGATGGGATTGTTTCCCAATCATTTCTTAGATTTCTCTAAGGCCAGCTTAGACCACTTGGTGGCCGACCGTTCCAACTACCAGCTGGCCATCATGGGTGATAAAGCCGAGGTCAAAGCAGCGACAACAGCCTTTAACAAAGCGGAGGCTTCTCAATGAATTTCAATATCGGAATCGCCGACTTAATTCGTGTGTCACCAATGATCGTTCTGTTTCTTGCAAGCTTAATACCGATCACCATCAAGGTGTTGCGGGGAAATCGCGAACAGTCCTCCGAAGCGACTTTATTTCAAGGCTTGGGCGGCTTAGCGGCAGCCGCGATTCTGCAGATGACGGTATACATGGCTGTTTCCGACAGTCCAAATCCCATGGTGTTTTCGAACGCCTTAGTGATCGACGGGGTTTCGTTCTGGGTGGGAATCATTGCCTTGATTGCTTCGGCCATCTCCTTGATTTTGATGCACGACAACCCTGCCACCAATGGCGAGCAGTTTTCAGAGTTGGTTTTTTTGACTCTTTCAAGCGCGCTCGGAATGTTGATTCTGGTGGCGGCCGCGGATCTGTTGGTTCTTTTCATTGGACTCGAGACCATGTCATTGGCGCTTTATTTAATGATCGCCATGTCTCACGAGCAAAAGCTTTCGAAAGAGGCCGCGTTTAAATACTTTATTTTAGGCTCGTTTGCTTCGGCGCTTTTCCTGTACGGAGTTTCATTTTTGTTTGGAACCGTGGGAAGCACTTACATTCCAGAGATCATTCAGCACACAGGTCAGCTGATCTCTTCCAATCGCCTTTTCTTGATCGGCATTGTTTTGGTGATTTTGGGTTTTTGTTTCAAGGTTTCTATCGCTCCATTTCATGCGTGGACTCCGGATGTTTATCAGGGTGCGCCCACCCCTCATGCGGCGCTGATGGCGACCGCGGTGAAGGCCGTTTCGTTTGCCGCATTCTTAAGAATCATCACGACGAAGTCTTTGGTTGGGTCAGAGAATCTGTTCACCATTTTGCAGTGGTTGGCGGTGCTAACAATGATCCTGGGAAATGTGGCAGCGATCATTCAAAATAATTTCAAGCGCATGCTGGCGTATTCGAGCATTGCGCATTCGGGATATATTTTAGTGGGTATCATCACGGTTGGCGTCAGCGAACGAACCAGCTTCGGCGCTTCGGGAGTCATTTTTTATCTAGTGGGATATTCCTTGATGACCCTGGGCGCTTTCGCCATCGTATCGCTTTTTGAAAAGGACGAAAACAGCAAGATTCAGATCGACGATTTGGCCGGTTACGCAAAAAGGCATCCGGTGATGGCCTTTTGCCTGACGATATTTCTGCTGTCCTTAGCGGGAGTGCCGCCGACCATTGGCTTCTTCGGGAAATTTTATCTTTTCACATCGGCCATTGGCGAAGGCTTGATCTGGCTGGCGCTTTGGGGAGTTCTTAACTCGGTGATCAGTGCCTATTACTATCTTCGGCCGATAGTCGTTATGTACATGAAAGAGGGCGATATCGAGGACGCGGGCAGCATCATGAATCCCACTCGCGTGGCGATTTTAGTCTCTGCGGTTTTCGTGGTCTTGTTGGGTATTTTCTCTGGCCCGATTTATTCCATCGTAGAAAAAGCGCTGTCTTAGTTACGGATGGTCACAAATCATATTGCCGAAGCACATTGATGCCCGAGCGAAAGCCAATGCGCAGAATTTTTTGTAGAGTCTGTGGATTCAAGCTGAAGTGATCGGCAAAAAACATTTCGTAGTTCTGGCTACGGGGATGAATGTAAATATAGTCGACCTCTGGCTTATAACGAACCCGCTGACGAATGATTTCTAAAACCTTTTCCCGGTGCTGATCGGGCAGGTTGTTTTGTTTGAAATATCCGTCAATGGCGGAATAGATGGCCTTGATGTCCTGCTGATGGACGATGTGCCGGTCGATTTTTTGTTGCAGCACCTGGTACAGCGCCTGGTTGATGATCACAGGAATTCCGTATTTATCTAAACTGCCGATCTCTTCGGTATAAGTGTATGGCTGGACTGAATAGCTAGAAATCACTAGGTCACAACCGTGATCAGCGGCGATGTGTGTGGACAGGGTGTCGCGGATCTCTCCGTCGAAAAAGAACATCTCTTTTCCGTCGGGCCTGCGAATTCCGTAAGGCGAGTAAACGGGCGGAAGACTTGTCGAGGCCGCCACGGCCTCGGAAATTTTGGCGTAATTGACGAATTTTACCTTGTCGGTCTTCGTGGTTTCGGGAAAGTTTCCAAAGATCACCTTTCGCGTATGATTCAGCTGGGTACTGACGATAAAAAGCTCTGAACCTAATTGTGCGAAGTCGTTATGAGTCAACGCATGTTGTCGAAGATACTGTTCGATGCGCTTCGTGGTGAAGAGGCCATTCACCTTAAACTTTTCTTTCAGCAGAGTCTCAAGACCACCGGTCACCAAGGACTTTGCGCGAAGAGCATTGGGTAGGGATAAAAGTAAACCCTTGCTATTGAGGTGGAACAAATCCCGGTATCCAATTTGCTTAAGGTGACTACTCACATCATCTGAGTAGGTGGGCTTTTGTCCAGCTCCGATCTCAAAGGCACTGATCAGGGCCTCTATTGAATAGCCTGCGGCTAGAATGGCGGCCACGAAGGCTCCGGCTGAAGAGCCAACAAAAAGACGGATGGTCTTGGGGTCATCATCTGGATAGGCTCTGGCCACCTGGTCCTTGCTGCCACCGGCGAAACGAAAGCCCTTTTCTTTGAGGGCTAGGCAGACGCCAAGGTGGAAGGCCGCGGCCTTAATTCCACCTCCGCTGAGTACCAAGCCGATCTTCTTTTTATCCTTGAGTTTCTGGTTCATCCTCTTGCCCACGCACAGACAATTCCACGAAATCAGCTGATTAGCCAGACCTTCTGCTAGAAAATGAATAACAAATTTGACAGATGAACACCCTTTGCTATGCTTAGCCGGTGACTATGACGAACACTCAATATCTACCACTGGCCGACTACTCATCCAAATATAAGGTGAGTATCAGCACCCTTCGTCGAAGGATTAAGGCGGAAGATATTAGCTTCATTTTCGAGGATGGGAAATATCTCATCCAAGACGATCACATGAGCACTCATCAACGAGTCCATCGCCCCTCCCCAAGAATCAGCGACGAGACTTTGGTGGGTGCTCATCGCGCCAGCGCCAACAATTCCGGAATCGTGAGCGAATCGGCCCCGATGTTTGGAACATATTCAGCCAAAGAAGAGAAGGGCGCAGAGCCTGTGCTAGCGGTGGCCGACCGCTTGCTGACAGAGCTAAAAAAAGCCTACTCTCAGATCCTGCACGAAAAAGAAGAACAAATTCTTCATCTGAAAGAAGAAGTGCTCGATCTGAAAACTCTGGCCCGAGTGCTAGAGAGCGAAAACGATAGACTCAATGGTCAAAAGAGATCCTAAAGAGTTTCAAAAACGCAGCTCATTCTTGCGCGTGATCGGTCCAATCCTTTGCGGAATTTTTTCCCTGTACCTAAGCCATCAGATTTTTCGTTTTGCGGGCTTCTCTCCGTGGATATCGGCCCTCGGTGTAACGTGGGTTTTTTTGGTGGTCTTCTGGATTCTCTTTATAGTGATTCGGTTCATTTTGAATCCAGATGCCCGCGAAACAAAGTCGGCGATTCGTTACCAAATCAGTGGGCACTTGGCTCAAGGCTATTTCAGTTATCTGTTGTTTGTCGTATTTTTGCGCGATCTAACTTCTCTGATTGGATTTTTTTTTCAGCGCGAACTCTTTTATTATAATCAAACTGAGGCGTACTTTATTTTGGCCGCGCCTCCGTTTCTAATGGCACTGGGCCGGCTGGTGGTTTTAGCCGGGCCATTCACTCGAAAAGTGATCATTCGTAGAAACGGCTTGCACAAGGATCTTCGGGGTCTGCGCATTGTGCAAATCAGCGACATGCATATCGGCCCCGGCGTGAGCCTTGCGAAAATGCAGGACATCGTCAAAAAAGTAAATCGTCTTAACGCCGACCTGGTGGTGTTGACCGGTGATATAGTCGATCACCTCGATCATTGGTTCGTCGAAGAAATCGCCGAGCTTGCCAATTTTAAATCACGCTACGGAACTTTTTTCGTGCCCGGAAACCACGAATACTATTGGGGATTCACTCCGATCATCGAAGCCATTCGGCGCTTAAAAATTCCTGTTTTGCTGAACGAAAATATCCAAATCTCCATAGGCTCGGCCAAGTTGGCGGTCTGCGGAGTTCCCGACATATCTGCAAAATATTTTTCCCTAGAAGCACCAGATTTTGGCAAAACTTTACGCGGGGCCGAGAATTGCGATTTCAAACTGCTGTTGTCTCATCAACCAAAGACAGCAGATGAGGCCTGTCGCCATCCTTATGACCTACAGCTCTCAGGACATACGCACGGCGGACAATTTATTCCATGGAGTTTGATAATTCGTCTTTTTCAGAAATACACGACGGGAATATTTATCTTAGGAAAGATGACTTTATACGTGAGTCGCGGCACTGGATATTGGGGGCCGCCGGATCGTCTGGGAACTTACGGGGAAATTTCTTGCATCATACTTGAGACCGACCTCTGAAAGTTGCATCCCTGGAGGGCGTCAACTTTCAGAGTGATGGTTTGACTACTACTAGGCCGCGCTGCTGGCAGCGGCGGCACCTTTGGCTTTTTTGGCTCCTTTGGATCCGGATTTCTTCGTGCCCTTGCTGTTTCTATCGAAGGCCACTGCGAAAACTTCGTCCAAATTTTCCACTAGGATGAAATTCATCTTTTCTTTGAATTCCTTGGGAATGTCCGCCAAGTCTTTTTGATTCGGAAGAGGGATGATTACATCAGTGATGCCTTGGCTTAAAGCCGCCAGGCATTTCTCGCGAATTCCGCCGACTGGAAGTACGCGACCTTGTAAGGTCACTTCTCCGGTCATGGCGATATCGTGGCGAACCGGAGTGTCTGTCATCAGACTCAGAAGAGCTGTCGACAATGTCACGCCGGCACTTGGACCGTCCTTTGGAATTGCTCCCGCAGGAAGATGGATGTGGATGTCCCACTTTTCAAAGAAATCTTCGGGGATCGACAGTTCTTCTGTATGAGCGCGAGCATAAGTCATCGCTGCATGAGCGGACTCTTTCATCACATCACCCAGTTGTCCCGTCAGCACCAAGCCGCCTTTGCCCTTGTATTTCAAAGCTTCGACCAGCAGCACTTCGCCGCCCGCTTGAGTCCACGCCAGACCTGTGACCACTCCCACTTGCGAGTCTTGCAGTTTTTCATCGCGCAAGAAGCGTGGCGGGCCCAAAAGATCAGGAAGATTTTTGTCAGTCACTTCGACGAAAGTGGCTTCGCCCATGACCACCATTTTGGCCACTTTTCGGCAGACGCCACCGACTTCGCGCTCTAGGTTTCGAAGTCCGGCTTCGCGAGTGTAGTGCGAAATCAGGAATTGGATGCCCTCATCAGTGAAGCGGATATTTTCTTTGGTGATACCGTTGGCTTCGATCTGTCGATCGACCAAGTGAGCTTTGGTGATCAGAAGTTTATCGTTTTCTGTGTAACCAGAAAGTTGGATCACTTCCATACGATCGCGCAGTGCCGGGGGAATATTCTCTAGCACATTGGCTGTGGCGATGAATAAAGCGTTGCTCAGGTCAAAGTCCACATTCAAATAGTTATCGCGGAAAGAATGATTTTGTTCTGGATCCAAGACTTCCAGCATGGCAGCGCTAGGATCGCCACGGAAATCAGAGCCCAACTTATCGATCTCATCGAGCACGATCACTGGATTGTTGTGTTTCACTTGTCGCAAAGCCTGAATCACTTTGCCTGGCATCGCGCCAACATAAGTGCGTCGATGTCCGCGGATTTCGGCTTCGTCTTTGACTCCGCCAAGAGCGATTCGGAAATATTCACGGCCCATGGAGCGAGCGATGGATTTTCCTAGTGAAGTTTTGCCCACACCAGGAGGTCCCACGAAACAAAGGATGGGTCCCTTGATCGAGGTTTTTAGCTTTCGCACCGCCAAGAATTCAAGAACACGATCTTTGGCTTTTTGTAAGTCATAATGATCTTCGTCCAAGATTTTTTTGGCTCTGGCTAGATCGATAACGTCTTCGGACTTTTTGCTCCAAGGAAGGTCGACCATCCAGTCCAAGTAAGTGCGGACCATGGAAGCTTCAGAGGCGTCTGGGTGCATGCGCTCAAGACGGTGAAGTTGTTTCAGGGCTTCGGTTTCTACGGGCGCTGGCATTCCAGCGGCCATGACTTTTTCGCGAAGCTCTTCCATCTCTTCTGATTTGGAGTCGTTTTCGCCCAACTCAGATTTGATTTGTCGCATTTGTTCGCGCAAGAAATATTCACGTTGAGATTTTGAAGCCTCATCTTTTGGTCCGCCGCTAGTGCCTGTGCGCATTTTTGATTGTGCTTGCAGAACTTCTAGTTCGTTGGCTAAAATTTCGTTCACTAGGCGCAAACGCTCTTTGTGGTCGGCGGTTTCCAAAACTTTTTGTGCATCTTGAACTTTGATTCCCAGATTGCTGGCGATCAGATCTGCCAAACGACCTGGATCAGTGACGTCATCTAATACTAGTAAGATATCAGGGGAAAGCACGCGACCCAAAGCGATGATCTTTTCGATCTGCTCTTTCGCTGTGCGAACCATGGCTTCGAACTCGACTCCAGGAGATGTGACAGGAATTTCTTCGATTTTTTCGACTTCGACTTCAAAGCTGGGTGAAGACTTGACGAAATTCTTCACGCGGCCCTTAGCCACACCTTGAATCAAGATTTTTACGCGGCCATCAGATAGTTTGCGCATGCGCATGATCATCGCGATCGTTCCGACGGTGTATATAGACTCTGCGGAAGGGTTTTCTTCCGCGATCTCTTTTTGTGAGGCCAAAAAGATCAGTCGATTTTTCGAGAGAGCATCTTCCACCGAGCGAATGGATGCGTCCCTTCCGACGAAAAGAGGCAATATCATGTACGGGAACACGACGATGTCTCTGACTGGTAGCATTGGTAGTGTGGCTGGTATTTCTAAAACTTTGTCGTCAAAACTCATACAGCTCCTCCGCTTGCACTGCGGGAAAATGATCCTGTTGTATGAAATCTTTCGGACAGAAACTGAGGAAGCTTAATGATAACTTGGCTTAAAAATGGTCTGGCGACACCAAATCAGGACATCAGTTGAGAATATGTCGAGGATCTTCCCGCTCTTCCATGCAGTCGATGCACAAAGCGGCGAAGGGTCTAGCCTGTAAACGCTTCGAATCTATCCTTTCGGCGCAGGATTCACACTGGCCAAAGGTACCGGCAGAGATCTTACCCAGGGCCCTCTCAATTTGAACCAGGACTTGCCTGTCGCGTTCATGGAGATGAATGGACATACTCATGGAAAGGTCTCTGGATGCGACTTCCGCGTCGTCGGAGGTGGACACATTTTCGGTGAGCTGTTCGACTTTGAACTCCTGAGTTTTGTTCAAAATGGAACTTTTTTGATTGAGCAAAAATGATTTGAAGAAGCTAAATTCGGTCTCGCTCACCATGATCCCCCTACCATATGCACGCTGTTGCCGTTGATATGATAGAGGTCGGGGGTAGTGTCATTAAAAAAAATGTAAGTGCTGAAAACTTAAGCCAAATTCGTAACGCCAAGCACTTGAGTTTTCCACATTTTGCGAGGTCGCGTGGGTGGTTTTCCACATCTTCACCGCGCAAATCTTTGCGCCGTTGCTTCACGAATTTCAGCGCCCTCAATACTCAGTCGTGTGAATGGCAAGGCCAGCAAGCGTTCTGCCTCAATGGGCTCGTTGGTCTCTTCGCACAGGCCAAACTCACCACGCTGAATTCTGGATAAAGCATTTTCAATCTCTAGAAGCTGGCTTCGAGTTCGCGCCTGTCTGGCAGCGAACTCATTTTCGAAAGCTTGTGCGACAGTCTGATCAACTTCGTCACCGGCCATTTTGTCATGGGCTGTGATCTCCAGTCTGGCTCCGCGCATGCGGTTCATCAACTCTTCACGCATCAGTACCAGCTTGCGTTTACATTCCATTACGATTTGTGAGTTCACCAGCGCCTGTGTCATCGTCAGCTCCTTTGTAGTCACAACCCATTGTTGTGACGTTCGGGAATTCAGACCAATGTCGACGTCATCGCGGTTAAAGAATTGGCATCGAATGTTTTTATGCTAGGTATGTAAGGGCCTGCTAGGCCCCTAAAGCGCCTGGTTTATCAGGGAGTTGCGCGATTTCTTAAGGGCACTATTTCGCCATTTTCGATGGTCAAAGTTTCAAGAGGACGAAGAATTTCTCTTTCAGGAGTCACAGAAACTTTACCCAGTGCCGTGGAAAAATCCTGCAATTTATTCAAAGCCAGTGACAAACTTTCGCGGGAAGTGTTTCCGGAGGCAATCAGCTGCCGAAGAATCAGCGCAGAATCGTAGCCTTGAATTTCAAATACACCGGGATCTTCACCATACATCAACTTATAGTCTTTGACGAAGGGCGAACTCTGAAACACGGGATCCGAAGAAACAAAGCTGTCGACGAAAATCAAGTCCTTCGCCGAATTACCAGCACGCTTAGCCATTCCCGGAATGTTCCACAGGTTGGTTCCCAATAGTTTCACACCACGAACATTGTTGTACGCCAACATGGCAGCAATCTGTCCCAAGGACTTGGCGCTGTCGGGAACAAAGATCGCATCGAAGTCCACCACCGGCGGCAGTAAATCATCCGGGGGAGCATTACGGCCCGCATGTTTGCTCTGCTGTTCGGACCAGTCCTTCAGCCGTGCCTTGTATTCATCGGAGCGATCTTCCAAATAAAAAGTCCCCACCAAACGTTGAACCACATTGCGAAAGTCGGTTTCCTTCGGCGAATACGACTGAGAGGAAGTCACTGTTCCGCCGCGGGCCAAGACCTCTTCCCAAAAAATATTCGCATACTCTGCACCGTACTGGTCGTTAGGATAAAGAAGTGCGAAACGCTTAAGCCCAAGATCTTCCATCGCCGTTTTCACCAGGTAGCGAACTTGCATTTCGCTGGTCAAAGCATTCCGAAATACTTCTGGACCAATTTCCGTCAGCCCCGATTTTTGTGAGAGTGTGATGCTTGGCACCCCAAGTTCGGAGCTTTTAGCGGCCACACCAGAGGCCGTTTTGCTTAAAACACTGCCAATGATCGAAATAACATTGTCTTCTTTCACTAGGCGTTCGACGCCCTTGCGGGCAGTGTCCGGATTTCCTTCACTGTCGACAACGGCCAGCTTAAACGTGGAAATATTGCTTCCGTAAAGTCCTAGCCCCATCTGCACGCCCCGCAAAGTCTTCTGAGCAATGGCGGAATATTTTCCAGTCATCGGCAGCACGACGCCGATGGTTTTAGGCTCTACTCGGCGTGCGGCCTCTAGTTGATTCAGCAGATCTTGCGCTCGATGACCAGAGTCAGAATTAGGATCTGTGTTGATCGTGCGACCGAAATACCTGCGCGCTTGATCTTGGTCCTTGGCATCTAGACTGAGCTGTCCTAGACGAAATAAAACTTGGGCTTTCAAAGAGTTCACCGTCAACGAGTCGGAAAGCTTCTGCAACTGTTCGGGTGAAAGCCGGCCCTCGATGGATTCGGCCGCGTGACCCCGAATGGATTCAGAGTCTTGAGCCAAACTGGGATTCAGCATTGCGGCCTGTGCGTCTAGCACAGCGGAAAAGCCATCACCCAAAGACTCGTGGGAAAATATCCGCCCCTGATAAACTTCCATCAAATTTTTTGGACTAAGACCAGGACTTTGTAAAAGGGGCTCAGAATCTGCAAGTGCTGCCGCATAGTTTTTGCTGCGCAGATCATTGCGAAAACCGTTCATTTCTAGATCTTGAGGCGATGAGGCCTCTGCAGAAACGGGTCGTTGATTTTTTCCGGCGCCGGACTTGGTGACTTTGCTGGACTTGTTCGTAGACACCAGTTGTTTTTGAACAGGCTTATGGGCAACCACCGGGACTTCGTCAGAGGCACACGACATCAGAACGGCCGCGAAACAGAGAGTAATGAAGGTTTTTATAGGGGAATGCATAAATTACCTCTTATTTTTCGTCGCTTGTAAGACTTTTTCTTTGAAGGCCTTCACTAGCGGAGTATCGCCATTGTTCTTTGCCAACTCTTCAACAAGCTCTTTCTGTTTTCCGGAAAGATGAGAGGGGATGTCGACAATGATTTTTACCAACATATCGCCAGTGCCAAAGCCCCCCATCTTGGTGAAGCCTTTTCCCTTCAGGCGAAAGACCTGGCCAGAGTGGGTTCCCGCAGGAATTTTAAGCGACACTTTGTTCGTCAAAGTGGGCACCTCAGCGGTGGTTCCCAAAAGTGCGTCCGTATATGAGATTGGAAGTTCCAGGACCACATCGTCCTCTTCACGTTTGAACAGCGAGTGATCTTGAATATTGATGATGACATACAAATCACCACTAGAGCCACCCATAGGACTGCCGTCGCCCTCGTTCGCCAGCTTGAGCCTTTGGCCCTGCGCCACACCGGCCGGAACTTTCACTGCCAGCTTGGCATTTTCCTCGCGGTTGCTACGATTGCGAACAAATGAAACCGTTTTTTCAGCGCCAAGAGCGGCATCTTCCATGGAAATATTCAAAGTGTAGCGCAAATCTGCACCACGCTGTCTTCGTGGTCCGCGAGCACCGCCCGGCCTAGCACCACCCGCACCAAAGATGTCTCCGAAGATATCTCCGAAAATGTCATTGAAGCCTTCGTGGCCACCGGCTCCGCCAGAAGAGAATCCTCCGAAACCAGGGCCGCCCGGACCTCCGGGCCCGCCGCCGCTGAAACCCTGATGGCCACCACCAGCAAAGCCAAACTGATCGTACATTTCACGCTTTTTGGTATCACTCAAAACCTCGTAAGCCTCCGTGATTTCCTTGAAGCGCTCTTCGGCCTTTTTGTCTCCGGGATTTTTATCCGGATGACATTTCATAGCTAATTTTCGATAGGATTTCTTGATGTCATCCGCACTGGCAGTCCGGGGAACATCGAGGGTCGAATAAAAGTCTTTTTTCGACATGGTCTCCCTTTAGTGTCCAGATTGTTTGGCAACGACGACTTGGCCGGGACGGATCACTTTGTCATGCAGCTTGTAGGGCTTTTTGAAAACACGGACCACATGTCCTGCTGGAAACTCTTTAGACTCTTCACTGCTGAGGGCTTCGTGCACATTGGGATCAAAGGGCTTACCCACAGATGGAATTTCGGAGACTCCAAACTTCTGCAAGACGGCGCGCAACTCGTGTGCGGTCATTTCTACGCCCTTCACAAAATTGGCCAAATTCTCTGGAGTGATTTTAGTTTCTAGGGCTCTCTCAAAATTATCCAGCACACCTAGGACCTCCACGGCCAAGCGCTCAGATCCGTACTTCAAATAATCGGAGCGCTCTTTGATCGCTTGCTTTTTATAATTATCAAAATCCGCTCTCAGATATAGAAAGTCGTTGAGATGTTTTTCGGCGAGAGCCTTCAGCTCTTGAGTTGCGTCCGCCTCTGCCGACGGCGCGGCCTCGGAACCGCGATCTGAATTATTATCCTCTGCCACAAAATCCTCCGGCCAAGCTATTGAAAACAATCATTAAACCTATAGTAAACTGTGGGGGCGGACAAGAAAAAGTCAACCCACCTCTCCCGCTAAAAATGTGAGTGCCCCAAACACCTGATTTGAAAGCAAAAGTCCCTCTTCGGTGAGGGTCCACCCGGACTTGTCCGGCAAGACCCGAAGTAGGCCGGTTTCGACTTGATGTGCTAACACACCCGACAAAAGCACTTCGGCAGGGTGCCCGAACTTTTTCTGCAACTCACTTCGCAGGAGTCCGCGATCGCGTCGTAGAGAGGTGTGGCAGAAATCGGTGAGGCTTTGATGCTTTTCCAGACGCTCAAACTGTGCCTGAGGAAGATTTTGTTCTGGTTCTGTGAACTGTTGACCATGACCGGCCTTGATCTGGCTTTCGTAGAGACCGATGGCACTGGCATTCCAATAACGAGTCCCCCAGCCGCGACGTCGATCATAGGAATGAGCACTCAGTCCGATGCCCCAATAATTTTCATCATCCCAATAGAGAGAGTTGTGTTTAGATTCGAATCCTGGCTGTGCAAAGTTGGAAATTTCATAGCGCCCGAAACCCGCACCCATCAATGCTTCGCGGATCATCTCGAACATCTGTAGCTGAACTTCTTCCATCGGCCTGCCGGCGCTCAGTACATGGCCCTCAGGAACAGTCAGACAATATGGACTAATGTGAGGCGGGGCGATCTCGAGGATTTTCCGTAGATCTCTTTCAAGAATCTGCAGCGTTTGTCCTGGCAACGCGAATAGTAAATCCATAGAAAAATTAACATCGTAAGATTTTAACAAATGCAGCGTATCTAATGTCTGTTGGGAATTATGTTCCCGATGCACCGACTTTAGTAAGGCGTCATCGAAAGTTTGTGCTCCCACACTGAATCTGTTCACGCCGGCCTTGAGGTACTGTTCCATTTTTTTTGGGTCAACTGTCGCGGGGTTGATTTCGATGGTGATTTCGGTGCTTTTATCTTGCGTGAAACCATGGCTTGTCAGTTGCCCAAGAAGGGATACAATATGTTCAGCCGGAACCAGGCTGGGAGTGCCTCCGCCGAAATAAACGGTGGAAAGATGGCCCTTAGGAAACGCGGACGCTTTTTGCCGGATTTCCTGAGCCAGCAGTTCGAAGTACTGGGCCGGCGGCATGATCTGTGATTGCTCGTAAGTGGCAAAGTCGCAGTAAGTGCATCTCTGCAGGCAATAGGGAATGTGAACATAGACACCAAATGACATGGAAGTGGTTTAAATGAAGACGACAAAATTTCAACTTAAAAATGGTTTAAAGGTAATTCTGACGGAAAGCCACAAGTCCCCGGTGGTCTCTGTACAGATGTGGGTCAGAACAGGCAGCGCTGACGAGAAAAAGAGCGAAGAGGGGATCTCTCACTTCATTGAGCACCTGGTGTTCAAAGGAACGCGAAAATTCAAAGTGGGGGAAATAGCCTCGATCATTGAGGGCGCCGGCGGAGAGCTGAACGCCTACACGTCTTTTGATCAGACAGTCTTTTACGTGACGATATCCAAGCAATTCACCGATGTCGGCTTAGTGGCGATCGCAGAAATGATGGGACACCCCACTTTTGATGCGCAGGAAATTGATAACGAACGTGAAGTGGTCATTGAAGAAATTAAGCGTGGCAAAGACAGTCTAGGGCGACAAGCCAGTGAAAATCTATTTTCTACCAACTATAAAAAACATCCCTACGGAATTCCGGTCATCGGTTACGACAAAAATGTCCGAGAGATGAGCGCAAAAAAGATCGTTAAATTCTATCAGTCCCGTTACGCCCCGAAAAACATGTTTCTACTCATTTCAGGGGACTTCCAAACACCAGAGATGAAGAAGAAAGTGACAGAGTTTTTTGGTGACATCAAAGACTATAAAATCAAAAAAGTCAGTCGCACAAAAGAGCCCAAGCAGACCAAGCCGCGTGTTTCGATTGAAAAAGGCAGCTTCGAACAATCCATTGGCTATCTGTCGTGGAAGATTCCCTCCATCAAGCACAAGGACATTCCGGCGCTGGATGTTTTGGGCTTTATTCTTGGGCAGGGTGAAAGCTCGCGGTTGGTGCAGAAACTTCGCATTCAGTCGGCTGTGGTCAATTCGGTGGGCGCCAGTTCCTACACTCCGATGGATGAAGGCCTTTTTGCGGTTTCTGTTGGCTACAACAAAGAAAAACTAATTCCGGCACTGCAAGGCGTGGAAGAGGTCCTGACAGAAATTTTGAGTCAGCCGGTGCAGCGCGAAGAGATTCAAAAAGCCGTACTCAACTTGGAGAGCGAAGAGTTCTACGGACTGGAAACCGTTGACGGGCTTTCGCGGCGAATGGGCTCCCTGGAATTTTATTTCAAAGATCTGAAGGCGCAGGATAAGTACATTCGTGCCATTCGTCAGCTGACTCCTGCGGATATTTTGCGGGTCGCCCGAAAGTACATTAACGCCCAAACGCTGTCGTTGAGCTTTGTCACAAACGACGAGCTTAAGCGGGTAGAGAAAGATGTGTCCGCTTGGCAGAAGCAGTTTCTTTCCAACTTGAAAAAAATTAAGCCAGTGAAATTTAAAAACGCAAAAGTGCCTCATGAAAAAATCAAGGCCCTGGCAAAAAGAGCGGTTCACAGCGAGACCGAAAAGTTGGTTTTAAAGAATGGTGTCACCGTCCTTCTGCGTCCGTCCACTGAAACGGAAGTGATCTCGGCGAAAGCGGCTTACCTTGGGGGCCTTCGCATTGAGCCCAATCAGCAAGAAGGGCTGACCGAACTTTTAGGCCGCACCTGGACCTGCGGAACGAAAAATCGAAGCGAAGAGCAAATTTCAGAAGAGATCGAAACGATGGCCTCAGGACTTAGCCCGGTTTCGGGTCGCAACTCCTTGGGGTTGGGGCAGGATATTTTAGCGGGATTCCAGAAGCGTGGAGCTGATTTATTTTTAGACGTTTTGCTGGACCCAACATTTCCTGTCGAGGCCGTCGAGCGCGAAAAGCTGGTTCAGCTCGAGCAGGTCAAAAGTAAAGCGGACAATCCCGGACAGTGCTGCTCACGCAGATTCATGAGCGATATTTTTAATGGACACCCATACAGCCGGGATATGCTGGGAACAGAGTCCTCGTTGCGCAGTCTGGACCATAAGAGCCTATCAAAACTCTGGAATCAAAGCCGCACATCCAAAAATTTGACCATTTCCTTATGCGGAAATTTCGACCGGCAGTTGTGGTTGGACAAAATTGAAAAAGCCACGGAAAAAATTCAGGCCGGAAGCAAGCAAAGCTCCCAATTTCCACTTCCAGAGCTGAAGGAAAACATCTTAGCGTTCGAGCACAGCAAAAAAGAGCAAAGCCACGTGATCTACGGATACCGCGGTTTATCGCTGACCGACGAGAAACGCTACGCGCTTCATATCATGCAATCGATTCTTG
The DNA here is from genome assembly GCA_013286585.1 of Deltaproteobacteria bacterium. GTDB lineage: Bacteria > Bdellovibrionota > Bdellovibrionia > Bdellovibrionales > Bdellovibrionaceae > CAIYID01. The sequence goes on along the minus strand of JABDFK010000003.1, from coordinate 64,412 downwards.
CTGGGCAAGGCGGCCGATTATTCATCGAGCTTCGCGATAAAAATTCACTGGCCTATTCAGTAGCACCCATGCGCATGGAGGGGGTCGATACTGGATATTTCGGGGCCCACATCGGTTGCTCTCCAGAAAAGGTGGCTAAGGCCATTTCCATGATGAAAGAGCAATTTGATCTTTTGGCCGATCAGGAAGTTGAAGAGCCCGAATTGAAACGCGCGCAAAGGTACTTGGTCGGTCGTCACGACATTGACCTGCAGCGAACTAGCTCTGTGGCGGCGGCGATTCTGTACAACGATATTTATGGCGTGGATTACAACGAAGCCTTTAGCTGCGCCGACAAATATTTTGCGGTCACAGCGAAAGATGTTCGCAATCTGGCGCAAGAAATTTTTAGCCAGAAACATGTGATCACAGCTGTTGGGCCACAAAACCCGTTTTGAGACTAATTATGGTTATGGCAGGCATAAATTAAATTGCATGCGGGGCCTCGATCTCAGTCCAGAAAATATAAGAAAATGACTCATTTTGAGGCATCCTTTGGTAAATTGAAAGGGATCTCCAGCCGATAAGAGGTGTATGGAAGCCAAAGAATTTCTCATTTCGCCCAAAGAGTTTTTTGCAGAGATGGTGGATCAGGGCCTCAGCAAGCGCAAAATTAAAACTCACCCCAGTGCAAAATCCTATCTGGTCCAGATTCTGGAACACTATCTGGACGCGCGAAATCTTTTCGAAACGGAAGTTTCTGAAACCAACGGACGAAAGTACGACACCCTGGCCGAACAATTTCTACTAGCCAACCAGTCCCCCGCGAATGAAAAGTTGGGAATGCTCAAAAAACTGGGCGACAAATCATTGTATATTTCAGGATTCTTTGGAGACTCCCTTTCGCGGAAGGTGGTCGACATCGACTACTACGCGAATATGGGCGGGGCCGCCTACGCCAGTCTGGCTGATTGTGTTCAAGAAGACACGGCGGCCGCGGTTTATCGGATATTCTCTGTGCAGTTTTTGGACTTTGTAGAAGTGCTGACTTACATCAGCAACGCCTCCATGATTCAAACAGATCAAAGCATTCTAAGACTCTATGACCGCTATCTACGAACAGGCTCGATTTCTGCCCAAGAGAAATTGGCAGAGATGGGCATTTTACCTCTTCCTAGCGACCAAATAAAACTCGGCAAGCAGGACTGACTGCATGGGTTTAGGTACTGCTCTGAAAGTTGACTACCTCTAGGTATGCAACTTTCAGAGGTCCCTTTCCCCTTTAGGTTTGCCCAGCCTCGGATTGACCGGCCGCTGAGGGTCGTTTATTGTTTTTTTGGATGTTTAATTTTTCGGAGATTCTTTTTATTTGTGTTTTGGCGCTGTTGCTCATCGGGCCGAAGCAGCTTCCCGAGGTGGCGCGAAAAATTGGCCGCATGATGAATGAGTTTCGTCGGGCCAGTGACACGCTTTTTTCGGAACTTAAGAAGCCACCGACCTCGGGCAAGGAATTGTTGAAAGAGCTCACTAAAGATTCGGGCAAAGATGACAGACACTCCTGAAGAACAAGATTTGAAAAATCAATCGATGATGGATCACCTGGTTGAGCTTCGCAGCGGACTCATCAAGAGCCTGTATGGAATTCTGGCGGGGATGATTCTTTGCTGGAGTGTCAGTGAGAAACTATTTGATATCATCCGTAAGCCCATCGCCGCTTATCTGCCCACCGGCGGACTTTTCTTCACGGCACCCATGGATAAGTTTCTGGCGCACGTGCGAATTTCACTTTTTGGAGGAGTGATTCTTTCGTCCCCGCTGTGGATTTATCAAATTTGGAAATTCGTGGCGCCTGGACTCTATTCGAAAGAAAAAAAATACGCCGTTGGCTTTATTTTCTCCGGTACGGCCTTATTTGCCATCGGAGTTAGCTTTGCCTACTTTGTTGTTTTTCCGATGGCCTTTAAATTTTTAATGACCTTTGGCGGAGACGCCGACAAACCCATGATCACCATCGAACACTATCTTTCATTCGTCACCACCACCGCGCTGGCCTTTGGCGCCTCCTTCGAACTTCCATTAATTTTGGTGATTCTGGGAATGATGGGTGTGATTTCTCAGAAAACGCTGAAAGAAAAGCGCAGGTTCGCCATCGTGGGCCTTGCGATACTATCGGCCATACTTACGCCGCCCGACCTGCTCAGCATGTTAATGATGATGGCACCGATGGTTGTGCTTTATGAGCTTTCAGTGATTCTAGTCGGCATCTTCGAGAGAAAGCGTCAGTCCGCCGTGGGCGGAGTTGAGTAGCCGATTTACGGCTTTTCAAACTTCAGCAAGAGCGCACCACTCTCGACGCTGTCACCTTGTTTGATGCAAATTTCTTTGATCTTCACGTCGGCGGTCGCGCGCATCTCATTTTCCATCTTCATGGCTTCCATAATCAGCAAAGGCTTGTTGGCCTTGATCACATCGCCCACTTTGACGAAGATTTCGATGATTTTTCCTGGCATTCCGGATTTCAGCTCCATGTCGCCGCCAAAACCACCGCCGCGTTTTAAAGACTCATGCAAGAGCATTTCGTCATTGAAGATCTTGACGTTGCGGAAAGAGTTGCGCGTGAACACGGTGTATTGAGTGTCTTTACCGACCACGTCCATCATGTAGCTAACGCCTTTGAACAAAAAACTAAAGTAGGACTCTGATCGGCGATAATCGGACTTCAGAATCTCATGGTGAACCCAGGATTCGTTTTCTTTCTGGATGGATATCTTCCACTGGTGACGACCTTCGGTGACATCGACCTTGTATCTTCCATTTTTAATCTCAGCTTCAAAATACATACTTAGGTCCTCAACATCATTTTGCGTCCAATTTTTTTCCAACTGGAGCTAATATTCAATCCGCTCACATCTTTGGAGCGTCGGTCGTTGTAGGCAGTGATGGCGGCCGCGATAAGGAAAACGTGATCGTCGACCTCGGCAAAAAGTTCGGGCTCCATCAGTTCGAAGTTCTTTTCCAGAAATTGCGTCGTGTAAGAGCCATCCCTAAATTTGGGATGCTTTAGAATCGTGCGATGAAGGGCGATATTGGATTTAATTCCGGACAAAATAAATTCCGTCAGCGCCCGCTGCATTCGCTCGATGGCCTCATCACGAGTTTCACCCCAGGTGATCACCTTCGCAATCATCGGATCGTAGTAGATGGGAACTTCATATCCAGGGTAGGCATAAGAGTCCACACGAACAAAGGGGCCTTGCGGATGTCGGCAGGCGCGGATCAGTCCTGGGCTTGGTTTGTAAGTTTCTGGGTCTTCGGCACACACACGAACTTCGATGGCATGGCCGTATTGTTTAATATCGGATTGCTTGAAAGACAGGGGCCGCCCAAGCGCCACATAAATTTGTTCTTTCACCAGGTCAGTTCTAGTCGTAATTTCGGTGATGGGATGTTCCACCTGCAGGCGGGTGTTCATCTCCATAAAGAAAAACTCTTTGGTGGTATTGTCGAAAATAAATTCAATGGTTCCCGCACCGACATAATTGATTTGCTTAGCAGCACGAACGGCCGAGTCCCCCATTTTCAGGCGAACTTCTTGGGGCACAGAAGGACTAGGCGCCTCTTCGATCAGCTTCTGATGTCGTCGTTGCACCGAGCACTCGCGCTCGAAGAGATGGACCACGTTTCCATGTGTGTCACCGAAGACTTGAATCTCGATATGCTTGGGATCGTTGATGAACTTCTCGATATAAACTGTTTTATCGGCGAAGTAGTTCAGTCCTTCAGACTGACAAGCTCGGAAGGCACTTTCAACTTCAGACTCTTGGCGAACGACCCGCATTCCTTTGCCGCCACCTCCGGCCGATGCTTTAATGATGATCGGAAAACCGATTTTTTTTGCGATACTCAGAGCTTCGGCAGCAGTTTCAACGGGTCCGTCGCTTCCAGGCACTGTCGGAACCTTTGCCTTTTTCATCAGCGCCTTGGCTGAAAGTTTATCACCCATGGCTTCAATATTTTCTGGAGTGGGTCCGATGAACACAATTCCAGCGGCCTTACAGGCCCGGGCGAAATTGGTATTTTCTGATAAAAATCCATAGCCAGGATGAATGGCTTCAGCGCCACACTGCTTGGCCACTTCAATGATTTTCGGAATATTCAAATAGGATTCTTTACTGGGAGCAGGTCCGATGTTGTAGGCCTCGTCCGCCAGAAACACGTGCAAGCTTTCACGATCGGCGTCCGAAAACACCGCGACACTTCGGATCCCCAATTCACGGCAGGCCCTGGTCACGCGAAGGGAAATCTCACCACGATTAGCTATTAATATTTTCTTAAACATATGAGGCTCCAATAACTAAAGGGGAATATTGCCGTGCTTTTTAGGCGGATTGGTTTCACGCTTATTTTTCAGCATTTCCAACGAATCAATCAAGCGCTTGCGAGTCATCGCAGGCTCTATCACCTCGTCCGTGTATCCAAGCTCTGCTGACAAGTAAGGATTTCCGAATTTTTCTTCGTAATCTTTCACTAGGCGCGCTCTTTCGGCGGCAGGATCTTTGGACTTAGCAATTTCTTTTTGGAAGATGACGTTCACGGCACCATCGGCTCCCATCACTGCAATTTCTGCTGTGGGATAGGCCAAATTAATGTCCGAGCGTAAAAGCTTAGATCCCATCACGATGTAAGCGCCACCGTAAGCCTTGCGTGTGACCAACGTGATTTTAGGCACGGTGGCTTCTGCGTAAGCATAGAGAAGCTTTGCACCGTGGGTGATGATCGCGTTCCACTCTTGCTCTGTTCCTGGCAAAAAGCCGGGAACATCGACGAATGAAATGATGGGGATATTAAAGGCATCACAAAAACGAATGAAGCGCGCGGCCTTTCGGCTGGCCTCGATGTTCAGACAGCCGGCCAAAATCTGTGGCTGGTTGGCCACGATGCCGACACTGCGACCGTTCAATCGGGCAAAACCGACGATGATGTTTTGAGCGAAATGCTTGTGCACCTCAAGAAAGTAAGACTCGTCGACCACTTCTGTGATCAGCGACAACATGTCGTAAGGTTTTTTGGGACTATCTGGAATCAGCGTATTCAATGTTTCACAGATTCGGTCGGGACGATCCGCTGTGGGTAAAGTGGGGGGATCATCCAAGTTATTGGATGGCAGGAAACTAAGAAGCTCACGAATGAGCAGCAATTGATGCTTATCGTTTTCGCAAGCAAAATGGGCCACGCCGGATTTGCTAGCGTGAGTGGTCGCTCCGCCAAGTGCTTCCTTAGTGACTTCTTCATGAGTCACGGCCTTGATCACCTCTGGTCCAGTGACAAACATGTAACTAGAGTTCTTCACCATGAAAACGAAATCCGTGATGCTAGGACTGTAGACGGCACCGCCCGCGCACGGCCCCATAATGCCAGTGATCTGTGGAATGACTCCGCTGGAAGTGACATTGCGAGTGAAAATGTCGGCATAGCCACCCAAGGATTCGACGCCCTCTTGGATGCGGGCGCCGCCAGAGTCGTTAAGACCCACCATCGGCGCACCATTTTTTAGAGCCAAATCCATGATCTTGCAAATCTTGTTGGCCTGAGTGCGCGACATCGAGCCACCGATGACAGTGAAGTCCTGCGCGTAAACGTAAACTAATTTTCCATTCACGCGACCGTAACCAGTCACGACGCCGTCGCCTGGAACGCGATTTTCATTCATGCCGAAATTTTCACAGCGATGAACGACGAAGCGATCCATCTCTACGAAGCTTCCTGGATCTAGCAACACGTCTAAGCGCTCTCGGGCCGTGAGCCGACCACCCTGCTTGTGTTTTTCAACCCGAGCAGTCCCGCCACCCAGCATGGCGTGTTCGTTTCGCTGATCAAGATCTTGCAGTCGTGCTTGAGTGGTGATTTCTGCGTCCATATTAAAATCTCCTTAAGGATAGCTTCGGCCATAAAGACGAGGGAATGGAATTGTTTCGCGAACGTGCGGAAGACCACAGACCCAAGCGACTGTGCGCTCGATGCCCAAACCAAAACCCGCGTGTTGAAAAGTGCCATAGCGCCGAAGATCCAAATACCATTTAAAATCTTCTTCCTTTAAACCGTGCTCTTGAATCTTCTTTTCGAGAATTCCCAGATTGTCCTCACGCTGACCGCCACCGATGATTTCGCCGTAACCTTCGCTGGCCAGCAAATCGCTTCCCATCGCGAAGCCGCGATCCTTGGGATCTTCTTTCATGTAGAAGGCCTTCACCGCAGAAGGAAAGTGATGAACGAAAACGGGACGATCAAATTTGGCAGAGACTATGGCTTCATCCGGAGCTCCAAAATCATCGCCATTGATGAATGCCGGATTTTCTTTCAGAATCATGTCGACGGCCTCACGATAGTGCAGACGCGGGAAAGGTTTTTTCACCGGCGCTAGTTTCGAAATGTCGCGCTCTAAGGTTTTGAGCTCGTCGGAACAGTTGGTGAGACAGCGCTGAACGATGTATTCCACAAATTCTTCGGCCAAATCCATGTTGTCGTACATGTCGTTGAAAGCCACCTCGGGTTCGACCATCCAGAATTCAATCAAGTGGCGCCGAGTTTTTGATTTCTCTGCGCGAAAGGTGGGGCCAAAGCAATACACTTTTCCCAGAGCCGCCGCCGTCGCCTCCATATAAAGCTGTCCGCTTTGCGACAGATACATTTTTTCATCGAAATATTTAGTTTCAAAAAGATTGGTCGTACCTTCACAGGCACTAGGAGTAAAAATCGGCGCATCCGTGAGGGTGAAACCGCGACCGTCAAAAAAATCTCGGATGGCGGAAATAATCTCATGGCGGACATGCAACACGGCCATTTGTCGTTTCGAGCGCAACCAAAGATGGCGGTTCTCCATTAAAAAATCAGTGCCGTGCTCTTTCGGAGAGATCGGATAATTTTCAGCGGTGCCAATGATCTCAAAGGCCGTGGCTCCGATTTCATAAACATTTTCGTGTTTGGGATGTTTGCGGACTGTGCCTTCGACTTTGAGCGAACACTCTTGCGTGATTTTTTCAAATTCATTGAACGCGGCCTCATCACACTCGCCTTTGAAGAAAACGCAGGACACCATCCCGGTGCCATCGCGCAGCTCTAGAAACTTCACTTTTCCCGAAGAACGAGAGTTATAGGCCCAGCCCTTCAATTCGATTTTTTGACCCACATGCTTGCCGAGGTCGGAAATGTAATAACGCATAAAGATCCTTTGCTCTACCTAGAGAGCTATCCATTCGAGGAACAAAGGATTTTTCTAACATAGGGAATCAGGCCTCATCACGCGAAAAGGCCTTGCGGCATTTTATTGAGGAAGCATCTGCTTCAAAGCGTTGATTGAATTAGAGATATTCAAACGACCTTGAGTTTTAACTCGAAAGGAGCGGTAATCAGTTCCAGCCAAAATGGCTTGCTTGATTTGCGCGTAAGTCGCATTGGGTCGAAGGCTCCACAAAAGTGCGGCGGTACCGGTCACGAAAGGTGTCGCCATGCTGGTTCCGTCCAAATTTTTATATCCGGCGGGGCCTGGAATCGTACTGTAAATCGTCTGGCCAGGGGCTCCTAGGTGCACGAAGTTGTAACTGTTGTTGGAAAACGCCGTTAGAATATCATTGGAATTACTGGCCGCGACGGTGATCTGATGATCGAAAGTAAAGTTGGCGGGGTAGTCGGGCACCATATCCAAATCATGGAAGTCATTTCCACTGGCGACCACGAACAAGATATTTTTCGCCGCTAGCCCCGCAATCGTCGTCTTCAAGGCCTGCGAGCAACTAGAGCCTCCCCAAGAGGCATTGATGACTTTCACTCCTCGGGAAGAAACGTATTCAATGGCTTGAATGGCAGCACCCAAAGATCCACTTCCACTGCTATCCATAAAGTTGGCCGGCACGATCTGGGCCTCTGGTGCGATGCCTTGCATTTTTCCCGTTTTGTGATCGGCCGCAATGATTCCCGACACATGAGTTCCGTGGATATTTCCATCATCCGCAGGATTCACCGGCATGGGATAAATAATTTTGTGAGGGTCGGGGACGTTCTGCTCGAAATCCCAGCCGTAGAGGTCATCGATGAAACCATTGCCGTCGTCGTCGATTCCGGATTTTCCATTCACCTCGGCAAGATTTGCGGCCAAACGCGGCTTGATTTGTGGGTGAGTGTAGTCGACAGCGGCGTCCACCACTCCAACGAGAACACCTTGTCCGTTGATCCCGGCGTTCCAAGCGCTGGATGCCTGCACGATATCTTGGCCCCAGTTGGGCGGTGGATCTACGTTGGGTGACGCTGCTGGCGTCTGCTCTTGTTGGATGTGAAGTTTTTGATCGAACTCGACGTGGGTGATTTTTCCCATTCTTGGAGCAATGAATTTCCGTTTAAAGGTCTCTGCGTTTTCGCCGGACTCCACGCTGGTGTGGCCGTCGGCCCATTTAACGATGAAGCGATTTTGGATCAGAGAAGAGCTAGAGCATGCATCGGGATTGCTTTGGCCAGTCTCCTGTTGGGTGTTGGGGAAAACCCCATTCATAGTGTTATTAGAGCAAGCGCCAAGAATAAAACTCAAAGATAAAGCGCTGGCAAATCTAAGTCCAATCCGTTGAACCGGCATTCAGTCCCCTTTTCCGGGCTCTGCCTCAGTGGAGGGCCGCCGTCGTGGCGACTCTTTAACTCAGACAGTATGGTGAACAAGCACCGGTTAGCTATTCGGGGGGATTGTGTCTTGAATTGAGTCGAGAAAACTGAAACCGGACTTAGATCGAGGTAATGAACTCTTTCAGCACCCGAGTGAAGTCTTTTTCCACCCGGCGTCCGGTCTCTGTGACTTCATCGTGAGTGAGCTTATGTTTGGCAATTCCGGCCGCCAGATTGGAGATACAACTGATAGCCGCTACCCGCAGGCCCATGTGATTGGCAGCGATGCACTCAGAGACGGTGCTCATACCGACCGCCGAACAACCAGCTAGTTTTAGAAAGCGAACCTCTGCCGGAGTTTCATAAGTAGGTCCAGTGAGTCCACCGTAAACACCGCGATGATAGCGGACCTTATTTTTTTTCATGACGTTTTCTAGCAACTCTGTGAGCTTTCGATCATAAGCTTCTGTCATGTCAGGGAAGCGTGGTCCGAACTCTTTGATGTTGGGGCCGATCAAGGGATTGTTGCCAACAAAATTAATATGATCATCGATGATCATGAAATCACCCGCCTGCATACCATCGGCCATTCCGCCGGCGGAATTTGTCAGCACCAAAATTTGCACTCCCATGAGCGCCAACACACGCGTCGGAAACACCACAGTGTCCATCGAGTGTCCCTCATAAAAATGATTGCGGCCCTGGAGAGCCACGACCTGATGGGGGCCGACTTTTCCGAAGATCAAATTGCCCTGATGGCCCTCAACAGTGGTGGGCATAAAGTTCGGAATTTCGTGAAAGGCGATTTTAGTTTCAACCTGGATCTCGTTCACGAAAGCGCCAAGGCCAGAGCCCAGGACCACACCAACCGTAGGTTTGGTCGTAGTTTTAGAGCGCAGGAAGTGCACGGTCTCTTGAAGTTTTTGAACGGTGTTGGCGAAGCTTTCCATGAATTAAATTTCCTTCCAAATTAAGTCGGGTGCCGTGACAGGTGTATCAGAAAGTTTGATGGTTGCAGCTAGCTCGGCCTCAGACATTTTTAGTAAGTCTAGATTGGCGCCATGAAGCGAGTAAAGAACATCGCCGCGTTGAACTTTGCCGCCGATTTTACTGTGAGTAATAATACCCGCGGTTGGTTCGATCACGTCAGTGGTCACAGCCCTGCCGGCTTTGATTCGGACTCCGACCATGCCGATTTTTTCTGTGTCGAAGGACTGAATATAGCCATTTTCTTTGGCTTTGATTTCCAGATGAAATTTCGGTCGTGGCAATTCCTTGAGATGGCCGCCATGAATTTGGCAGAGTTCTTCAAATTTTTCATAGGCACGACCGCTACTGAGAGCCTCCGAGCATTTTTTGTAAGCGGAGGTTGCGTCACTTGCGGCGCCTCCAAGGACCAACATTTTAGCCGCCAACTGCAGCGAGAGTTCGCGGGTGTCCGGGGCCGAAGCCCCACCCTTCAAAATTTCCAGACATTCTTCGATCTCTAGTGAATTTCCGGAGGCATTTCCCAAGGGTTGATCCATGTTTGTGAGCAGGGCAGAAACTTTTTTTCCATAGCCGCGCGCGATGGAGCAAAGACCCAGCGCCAATTTTTCGGCATCGGACTTATTTTTCATAAAGGCGCCCGTACCAAACTTAACATCCAAGACCAAAGCGTCGATTCCTTCCGCCAACTTTTTGGACATGATCGAAGCGCAAATCAGCGGCAGGCTTTCAACGGTCCCAGTGACATCACGAAGGGCATAAATTTTCTTATCGGCAGGGCAAATCTCTTTGGTCTGACCGATGAAGGCGATGTGATGCTTTTTAACGGCGGATTTAAATTCCGATAAACTTAGGTTTACGTTGAACCCGGGGATACTTTCCAGTTTGTCCAGGGTGCCACCGGTGTGACCCAGGCCTCGTCCAGAAATCATGGGCACGGCCAAGCCACAAGAGGCCACGATAGGTCCCAGAATTAAACTGGTTTTGTCGCCGACTCCGCCGGTGCTGTGCTTATCCACTTTGGCGACGGGGATTTCTTTGAAGTCCAAAACAGTTCCCGAGTGAAGCATGGCGCTGGTGAGGGCCAACGTTTCGGGCTCGTCCATGCCGCGCAAAAAAATCGCCATCAGCAGCGCTGACATTTGGTAATCAGGCAGAGTTCCCTCTGTGTAGGCTTTGATGAACTCGGTGATTTCAACTGGGGAAAGTCGGCCGCCGTCGCGCTTTTTTTTGATAACCTCTGACGCTATAATTGTGGCTACCATCGTTCCGCCTTGCACAAGTCTTCCCCTTATGGTGGAGTCGAAGCTAACAACCCAAGAGTTAAAAGTCAAAGAAGGCTAAAAAATGCGTTTAGTAGTTTGGGCACAGATTTTCATTCTCACTTTTTCTTTGTTGGTGGCGCCAAGTGCAAGCCAAGCCCAGAGCTCGGTGAGCACCACCACCAGCCTGCGACGAAACATAGCCACCGTCATTTTTTGCGGACTTGGCGGAGCAGTTCTTGGCATCAGCACACTCAGTTTTTATGGCGATCCCGGAAACCACATCGGAAATATCACCACAGGATTAGCACTGGGAATGATCGGAGGCGCAACGTATGTGGCCACGCAATCGTATGATCAGAACCAGAATCAGACGGTGGGGTTAGACCCGGTTCGCGAGTTGATTCAAAAAAATAGGAATCCAAAATCAACTCTGGCATGGGCCTGGAATTTTTAAGTACGCTCATGATTTCAGTCCAGAGTCCTCGGTTCACTGGCCCGGACCAGGAACAGTTAGTTCGTGAAAACTGAATTCTACAGATCCAGAGCCGATCACAGTTGCCTCTCCTTGGTCAGAGGACCGAGGACCGAGAACTGAGAACCGAAATTAGATCGCCTTTTTTTCCATAATTCCCGTGGTGTTTTCTTCCCCACCCAAGAAGCTCATGGCATCGGTTTTTGAAACCTTGCCTTTTTTGACCAAGTCATCGATGTATTTTTCAAAAAGGATCATTCCGGACTTGGAGCCAGTCTGAATGGCCGACGTAATCTGATGATTCTTGCCCTCGCGAATCAAGTTCGCAACGGCGCGATTGTTGCGCATGATTTCGTAGGCTGCAACGCGGCCGGCACCATCCGCACGCGGGAAAAGAGTCTGTGCCACCACTCCACGAAGAGACTCTGAAAGCATGGCGCGAATCTGTGCCTGTTGCCCCTCAGGAAAAACGTCAATGATCCGGTCAATGGTTTTGGCGGCAGAATTCGTGTGCAAAGTCGCAAAAACCAAGTGGCCCGTTTCGGCGGCGGTCAATGCCAGCGCAATGGTTTCAAGGTCACGAAGCTCTCCGACCAGCATGATATCTGGATCTTCCCGCAGTGCGCTTTTCAGTGCATTAGCAAACGATTTTGTGTGAGAGCCAACTTCGCGCTGATTGATCAAACACTTGATATTTTGGTGCACGAACTCGATGGGGTCTTCGACCGTGATGATGTGGCAATCTTTGGTCATGTTAATGTGGTGAATCAGCGCCGCCAAAGTGGTGGACTTACCAGATCCCGTGGGACCGGTGACCAACACCAAGCCCTTGTCACAATCAATCATGTCCATGATGGCTTTAGGCAGATTCAGCTCTTCGGGAGTTTTGATTTTCTCTGGGATTGTACGAAAGACGGCGCCCAAACCTTTTCGCTGCATGAAGACATTGCAGCGAAATCGGCCTAAGCCTTCTGGTGCTGCATAGGCGAAATCAAGCTCCCATTTTTCGATGAATTGCTTCTTCTGTTTCTCTGAAAGAATTTCGAAGATGAGACCTTGAACGTCTTGATTCGAAAGGTTTTTAAAGTTCATGGGCAGCATGTTTCCATGCAGCCTCAGGTAAGGAGGAGCTCCACTGGTGATGTGAAGATCGGACGCCCCCTGTTCAATCATTATTTTAAACAGTTCATCAACACTTGCCATAAGCCACTCCTACGTACACTCTTATCGGCAGGGAATTGAATTACATAAGGGGCGCTTGTGGCAGCTGAAATTTTAATCAACGTCAGACCTCAGGAAACGCGCGTGGCTTATCTGGACGGTGGAGTCATCACCGACCTTAAGATTGAAAAGAAAAGTTCCCCTACCTTGGTCGGGTCCATCCATCGTGGAAAGGTGATTCGCGTCCTTCCCGGAATGCAAGCCGCCTTTGTGGACATTGGTCTAGAAAAAGCGGCGTTTCTGTATGTCGGCGACATCCGCGATGACGTGGACGACAGCTTCGCCGACGACGAAGAAGACGGTGCCGCAGAGGATGGCCCCGCCGCCGAAAAAATCCCAGAACCGCCGAAGGTTCCCATTCAAGATTTGATCAAAGAGGGACAGCATATTTTAGTGCAAGTGGCGAAAGATCCCATCGGCACCAAGGGCGCTCGAATCACGACGCATCTGTCTTTGCCCGGCCGTTTTGTGGTGTATATGCCCAGCGTTCGACACCTGGGAATCAGTCGCCGGATTGAAAACGAGTCCGAGCGCGAGCGCTTAAAACTCATCGTGCAGAAAATCAGCCACTCGGGCGGAGTCATTGTACGCACCGCCGGAGAGGGCGCCAGCGAAGAGCAGCTGAAGTCCGACATCGACTATCTAGAAAGACTCAGCCAAGATGTCTTCAAAAATTACGAAAAGAAAAAATCCGTGGGCTCTATTCATGCGGAACTAGACGTCGAACAGCGCGCTCTTCGCGACCTGATGAACGAGTCCGTCACTGCCGTTTGGGTGGATGACGTCGAAGTTCATCGCAAGGTGAAGAACTTCGTGGCGCAGCTGATGCCGAAATATAAACAAAACATCATTTTGTACGAGGACAAAAAACCACTTTTTGATCTCTACGACATCGAAATGGAAATCTCCCGATCAATGGATCGAAAAGTTTGGCTCAAGTCTGGTGGCTACATCGTGATTGATGAGGCCGAAGCACTCGTCGTCATCGACGTGAACACCGGCCGATACGTCGGCAAAAAAGACTTGGAAGAGACCATTTTGAAAACCAATCTTGAGGCCGTGAAAGAAATTGCGCATCAACTGCGCATTCGCAACACCGGCGGCATCATCATCATCGATTTCATCGATATGGAGCGAGAAAATCACCGGGAAAAAGTGCTCTCTGTTTTGGCTGAAGAGTTGGTCCGCGATCGTTCTCGGACCAACGTGGTTTCTATGTCGTCTTTGGGGCTTGTTGAAATGACCCGTAAGCGCACGCGCCCAAGTCTAATCAAAACCTTGTGTGAGCCCTGCTCTTATTGCGAGGGCAAAGGCTACATCAAACGCAAAACCACCGTGGCCAACGAAATCTTTCGCGAGCTTGAGCGCGATTTATCGCAGCTAGAGAACAAAAAATCCCTGATCAACGTGCACTGCCACGCCGACGTTATTGACTGGATCTACGAGGTCGAAGCCGAAACATTAGCCTTCACAGAGGCCAAGCTCGGCCGCTCGGTGCAATTCAAGATCGAACCCACCTACCATATCGAGCAATACGAAATTTTCATTAAGTAAGGGCAGGGGATCCTGCCCGTCGCTTGAAACTAAAATCGATACAGCGCAGTGATTTGCGCCCGATTGTTCGTCGTGGTCATTCCGTCCGACACATAGTGAGTGGTTTGTGTGCTGACTTCAGCGCCCAAACGGATTTGATCCGTGCAATCCACCCAGTAGTTCACGAATTGATTGGTCACTTTGTCATAGACATTAGTGACCGCACCGATGCCGTTGCCGCCCGCGACCGTGCCCCCAGCAGTCACAGTGAAAGAATTCAGATTGCTGCTAGTTTGGGCCATTCCGACGTTCACGTTTTGCTTCATCTCTGTGGGTAAAACATATTGCAAGGCCACGTTGAAAGTGGAGAGCTGAATTAAATTGGCATTTCCAGCCGCATCAAAATACATGAATCCAGCGTCCAAATTCGTGTTGGTCCAAGGGGTGGAGGTGCTGAACGCCGTACCGCCAGTCATACCGCCAGTCCAGCCAGAGAGTTCATCCGCAATACCAGTTCCCGATGTAAACTCCGCAGAAATAGACAAAGAGTTCCCCGGCGATTTCGCATCGGAATTCGTATGGATCGGAATCAAAGTGTCCACAGCAATAGCTGAAGCATTCTGTTTGATTTGTGAATACATTGAACCGCCAGTCTGAAAAGTTTCAAACTGTCGGAACGTTCCAGAGATCCCAATGCTTAGCGGCTGCAGTCCATAGTCCCCATAAGAAGAGGCCACGGCTGTTTTGTAGCTATCTAAAGAGTAGCGAACACCAATGTTGAAGTTCGGCATGTTGGAATCTTTTTGCGAGGGACGCTCCATGGACACTCCAGTTTGAAGCTGACCATTTTCACCAACAGCGCAAGTTTCGATCGCGCCGAACTGAGCGGTTCGTTGATAGAGCTCCCCAGCTTCAGGTGCCACCGACAAAACTGCCGGGAAATAATAAGGTTGCCAGCCGAAAAGACTCCAAGTTTGTCCGGCAAGGATTCGTAGCCCATCTTTTTCCGCGTTGAAGTAGCTGTGGCGCACACGCATGGTAGGATTTTGAGAAAAGCTAGCTTCAGAATTGGTGGGCGGGCTGACATTGGCGTAAGGGTCATAACCAAGTAAGTCGTATTCTAGAACACCCTTGGCTTTCCATCCATTCTGAACAGGAGCAGTTGCAATAAATCCCAAGCGGCTGTTGCGAATGGAGTCGGCGGTGCGACCATTGTCACCAGCCAGTGTATTGGGCCGTGAAACCGAGCTATTGCCGATAACTTCATTAAAGCTACGAGTAGAGTCTTGAGTCATATCTGTCTGAGCAAATCCGTAGACATCAAACTTCCAATCCCCCTTATCGACGAGATTCACACTCGCAGAGGCCGTGATCGCGCCCAAAAAAGTCAGCACCAACATTGAACCTAGAATTTTTTTCTGCATGATTGTCTCCTTAAAAACAGTTGTTATGGAGAATGGAATTTTCGGCAAAGAAAGTTTTGTCAGGTCATTGTCCGAGGTCTGTTAGGACAACCCAAACAGATCTTTGTTGCAAAAAAACACCAAACGCGGCCAGAAATCGCCGCCAAAAATAGCAACGTAACATAACCCAATAACGCAAGACCCCTCAGAAATTCCAATACAAAAAGAATACTTGGCTTAGCACAGACCTTATTGCTTAATCAGGAGGTAACAAAAGTCTAGGAATCTAGATAACTATTAATGCCCATTTAACATGGAGGAGGCATCATGAGAAAACTTTTAGCATTAGCAGCAGTGGTTGCGATAGCAACACCAGCATTCGCGGGTTTAGGAGTGGATACGCGATATGACTATATATCTGGTCAAAGTAACAGCCAGCTCAGTTCTCAAACTCAATACGGAAGCGGCTTTGCCTTTTCTCGTATGTTCATCACTGGCGACGGCAAATTGGGCGAAGGCGTTAGCTTCAAAGCGGCTCTTAATCCATTGAGCTTCGCAGCAGGATCTCAAACCGTGAGTGACGGAACCAATGCCAACTCGACAAAAACAGGCGCAGGGGCACCAGCGGGAACATTCATCAATCCATCGCAAACGAAAGCGCTTGTTGCAGGTTCTTATCCGCAAACTGGACCCAATGACTTCGTTCAATGGGCTGAAGGCGATGCAAAAATCACTGACATGGTGACAGTGAATGTTGGTAAATTGGCTGATATTGGTCTCGGCGGTTTTGAGGGTCAAGAAAACCCAGGCGATGAGTACTTCTTGGCTATGGGTAACCTTTCCACTCTTTACGTTTTGGGAGCTCAGGTTCAATACCAAATTTCTGACACTCAAAAAGTGGGCGTTCCGTTCTTCAACAATACGACAGCGACAGACAGCGTACGTATGGGCGCCGGCGTTTGGTACGCTGGAACTTTCGGCAATGTCGGTCTTCGCGTGAGTTACCACACCCTGCCGGGTAACGCTATGTCTGCGGCTGGTTTTGGAGCAACTTCTGTAGCTAAAGGTGCGATTGCGACAACTCCACTCACAGTTGGTCTTTCTTATAAAATGGACGACTGGAAATTCACATTGGACTACGACAGCATCACGGTGACAAACGCTTCTCTTCTTGGAAACAACCAAGTTGTGACCTCGGCTGTTGTGACTGCAAGATACAACATGGGCAATTGGACTCCATGGGTGAAACTTGAGTCTACTTCTCGCCAAGGTTTCCAAACTGCAGCGACAGCAACTTCAGATGCATCAGATTCAGTCATGAACTGGTCTTTGGCAGCTGAATACAAGAAAAACGCAACAGACCCATTCCGTTACGAGTTGGCCTATCTGAGCTCTGCAACTAGCTATGCAGGAAACAGCAACTACACTGGCCAAACAAATGCCTCTGTAACAGATTCAGCAATGTACGCTGGTATCCGTTACGTTGGCGATTTCTTGAAATAATTATTTCATAGAAACCGTTTCGATGAAAACCCTGGCCGCAAGCTGGGGTTTTTGTTTTTGGGAAGGGCGCCGCCAGCCCGAAGGTACCACTCTCCAATTAGGTTAGTTTCACAGCGACTTTGTAACGACGTTGAAGTCATCGCGGGAAAACCAAAGCAGACCTATAGATTTAAAATTTCCTTAATAATTTTAATCACTAACCAGGTCAGCAACAAAATCTGCTTAAGTAATTTCAAAACCTGCCGAATACTCCAATGACGTTGGGTCACGGGAAAATCCGTCATTCGGACCTCCTTCGTTTGTAACCGGAGCGAGGTCCCTTCTAAAGCTGAGCTGGCGGCGCTAACCCCAGCTTTTTGCATTTTTGGTGCCGCCCAATTAATTTCAGACCCCTTGTTGACATTGTAAACGCGCAATGGCAGATATTCGAGTCTTGCAAGCGGAGGTCCCTATATGTACGCCATTATTCGCACAGGCGGTAAGCAGTATCGTGTTCAACCCGGTGATGTGATCCGTGTTGAAAAATTGGAGCAAAAACTAGGCTCAGAGTTTGAATTGACTGATATTTTGATGGTCGGCGGAGAGACTCCTGTATTGGGTCAACCTGTTGTAAAGAATGCAGCAGTGACAGTCGTTGTGACTAAGCAAACTAAAGATCGCAAAGTCATTATCTTCAAGAAGAAACGTCGACAAGGATATCGTCGATTTAAAACTCATCGTCAGCCATTCACAGAATTGTTTGTAAAAGCGATTTCTATGGATGGAAAAACAGCGAAAACGGATTTGTCGGCCAAAGTGGTTGATGTGGATCAAGCTCGGGCGGCTCGTATTGCCGAGCGCTCCGTGAAAGTGGCGAAAACACCGGGTGGAAATTTGGCTAAAGAAGCAAAGGCGGCTAAAAAAGCTAAGCCTGCGCCAAAATCAGCTAAGAAGCCTGCAGCGAAAGCGTCCAAAGCTAAAAAAGCTTCTGGCGCAAAGAAGACAGCTAAGAAATAAGCTGCCGAAGGCAGCTCTGAGGAGGTTAAAATGGCAAGTAAGAAGGCCGGTGGCTCGACCAAGAACGGACGCGATTCGCACAGTAAACGACTGGGTGTTAAGCGTTTTGGTGGACAACTCGTCAATGCGGGAACAATTTTGGTTCGTCAGCGTGGAACTGTTTTCCAAACTGGTACCAATGTTGGAATTGGTCGCGATCATACGATTTTTTCTTTGATTGATGGTTTGGTTAAATTCGAACGTTTTTCTAAAGAGAAATTCAAAATCAGCGTTTATCCGAAAGTGTAATTCCTACTCGACCATTTTTCTAAATGGGCCGAAGTGGATTATTCGCTTAAGGAAACAAGGAAACACAGCTAAGACAGGAGTCCCAGACAGGACTCCTTTTTTTATTAGGGCTTATGAAATTCATTGATGAAGTAAAAATCAAAATTGCTAGCGGTCACGGCGGTCCTGGAAAGGTCTCTTTCCGGCGCGAATCTATGGCGCCCAGGGGTGGACCCGATGGTGGCGACGGCGGTCGTGGTGGCGATGTCGTTCTAAAAGTGAATCGAAGCCTGAACTCACTGGTGGACTTTAAATCCAATAAAAAATATCACGGTCGCAACGGCGGTGCCGGTGGCAACGACAATCAGACCGGTGCTGATGGAATGGATTGTTTTCTCCAGGTGCCCCCGGGAACCATTCTTAGAAATCCCGAAGGCCAAATCATTGTTGATATGACTGATGTGCAAGAATTTTTACTTCTTAAGGGTGGTCGGGGCGGCAAAGGGAACTGGTTTTTCAAGAATTCTGTGAACCAAGCGCCAGAACACGCACAACCCGGCGAACCAGGTAAAGAAGAGGAAGTCCTTCTTGAACTCAAGCTGATCGCCGATGTCGGAATTATTGGTTTCCCCAATGCAGGAAAGTCGACGTTGATTTCTCGCATTTCAGCGGCCAAGCCGAAAATTGCGGACTATCCATTCACGACGCTGACTCCGCATTTGGGAGTCGTGAGAGCCGGGGACTTCAGAAGTTTCGTGGTGGCTGACATTCCTGGACTGATCAAGGGCGCCTCTGAGGGCGCGGGGCTGGGAATTCAATTCTTGAAGCACATTGAGCGCACGCGCCTGTTTGTGCATATGATTGATGCCACGGGAATTGCCTCTGGCGATCCATTGCAAGACTACAAAGACATCAATTTTGAGTTGGAAGCGTACGATTCCGCGAACAAGGAAAAAGAAGGATTCTTTCCTCTGTCGACAAGGCCACAGCTGGTAGTTCTTAATAAAATCGACAGCGTTCCCGCAGATCAGCTGGAGCGTCTGGTGAAAAAATTCAAAACAGAAACTAAGTCGACTCCGCTCACGGTTTCAGCCGTCACTGGAAAAAATATGGACCAGCTCATGAAAGAGCTATCCAAATTGGTTTTTGCTGAAGAATAAATTGGGGTTGTGATGAAAACTGGAAAACGAATTGGAATATTTGGCGGAACGTTCAATCCCCCGCACATGGGACACATAGGTCTCTTGCAGGAGGTTTTCAAAAAAGCAGGCCTATCTAAAATTCACGTGGTACCCGCGGCACAGAATCCGCTCAAGGCTCAGCTGGAAGGACCGACAGCAGAACAGCGTTTAGAGATGACTCGTTTAGCAGTGGCTTCTTGGGGTGACGAATTCCTGGTCGACGACCAAGAGATCCGTCGGGGCGGAAAGTCTTACACGATCAACACCATCAAAGAACTTCGTAAAAAAGTGGACGCCGATGATCTGTACTTGATCGTCGGTATGGACAAGCTGGACGAGCTTCAGCAGTGGAAAGACATCACGGGAATACTGACGGAGGCCAATTTAATTGTGACTTCCCGGCCCGGATTTAGCTTTCCAGAGTCTGTCGAGGAACTGCCTGCGCCCATTCGTGATTTGGTGGAAGAGTTCGATTTTAATTTTATCGAATTGAAAACTGGCCGCAATATTCAGTTCATACGAATGAAAGACATTGAGGTTTCGGCTTCAGAGATTCGCAAGTGGATTCGCACAGGCAAGAGCGTCGAAAAATACGTTCCGTTGTCCGTGGAAGGCTACATTAAGAAGCAGGGGCTCTACAGTCCGTCTAAAGAAAAGGTGGGCGACTTTGAGTCCTTCACTAAGTTTTGCGGAGAGTTCCTTCTGACCAAAAAATCCATTGCTGTTCGTGGCTTTGACCTAAGAAATCTTTCGGCACCGGCGGAATTCGCCGTGGTGACTTCTGGAACCAGCACCAGACATGCTTCATCATTGGCAGAGAATCTCATGCAAGCGGTGAAAGAAGAATACAATCTCTATCCGCAAGGTGTTGAAGGATTGGACGAAGGTCGATGGGTCGTGGTGGATTACGGCTCGCTGATTGTACACATCTTTTACGACTTCGTTCGACAAGAATACAGCATTGAGAAACTTTGGACCGAGGCCAAAGATTTGGGCCTTAAAGAACCAGCGCGATGAAATTTGTTTTCCTTCACGTCACTTCATCGAAAGAAAAGTGGTGTGAAGACGCGACCCAGATATACCTTCAGAAGTTGAAACATTTTGTGAGTATTGAAATCGTTGCGCTGTCCTCCAAAAAATTGTCCAGGGCCGAGGCCTCCACAAAACTGACACTAGAGACCGAAGAGCTACTCCAGTTTTTGCAGCCGGACGACTTTGTCGTGCTTTTTGACGAAAAGGGGAAATCTCTGGATAGCTTAGAGTTTTCAGAGCTCGTTCAAAAGGCTCTTATGAGTGGGAAAAAGCGCTGCGTGTGGATCATCGGCGGAGCCTTCGGTGTCGGTGAAGAACTGAAAAAACGCGCGCTGGTTAAACTCAGTTTGGCTCCGTTTGTGATGAATCACCAGGTGGCCCAAATCGTGGCGCTGGAACAGATCTATCGATCATTCACGATTTTAAAAAATCTTCCCTACCACAACAAATAAACGGCCCAACTGTTGCACATATCCCCAGGGATGAGAGCCATCTTCGATAAAATCCACCAATGCATGCGCTGCTGTCTGAATTGCGGATCACTGTTCCCTCAGAGGAACCGATGGCTTTGCGACCGGTGCGGGCAGCTGACTGACTGTGACGAGAGCAAAAGCTATGCGGTCCGGCGTCTTGAAAAACAAAAACTGGAGGCTCTATGCCTTTGGGACTGGATTCCCTGGAAGAACGACGCATTGTCAAATTATCTGGCGGCACTTAAGGGTCAAAGCCAGATGAGTGAGTGGAACTTCCTTGCGCAGCGACTGATACAGAAACGAATGCAGAAGTCCGAAGTATTGAGCCGACCCTCAGTCATTGTTCCCGCGCCGTCGCTGCGTGCTCCGGACGAAGATCACGCGCTGAGCCTGGCGTTGGCCGTGGGTGCACAACTGGGAATTGCGGTAAGTCCGATGTTGGTCAAGGTGTCAGGCGTTCATCAGAGGGGTCTGCGTAAGTACCAACGACAGCGAATCCTCATCGCCAAGCATGAAAATTTTTCGCAGGTGGATCTGTCTCGGCACAAGGTCATTTTCATTGACGATGTTCTGACGACCGGAGTGACCGCGTCGTCTTCACTCAGGGCGCTGGCCCCTATGAAAAGCCATGAAATTTGGTGCTTGGCACAGAGGGCTCTGCTATAAGTTTTGGCGATGTTTCAACGCAGAAATTCTGATTCAAAGTGGATATTTATTCTGCCATTTTTGGTGTTGTTTGCCTGCGCCACCTCTCAATCAGAAGAGAATGGACTACCAGAAGAAGTGCTGGGCGCTCCGAAAGCCAAACAGTCTGAGCCCGCGGCGATAGTACCTGTCCCGGATGCGCCTACTCAGAAGAAACCAGTGACAACGGCTAAGAAGACCAAGGCGCTGGCAAAAAATATTCCTGACGAGCTCAAACTTCTAGGAGAGGTCACCGCTAGTTATCGCGAGGCCACCTTAGTGGAAATGTCTGTGGAAAAACGAATCATTGCCGAGTGGAAGCCCAAACAAGATGTCTCTACCGGACAAATATTTTATTCCCACGGAAAAATTCGGTGGGAGATCAAATCCCCTGAAAAAAATTGGACCATCTACGACGGAAAAACTTGGTGCAACATCGAGTTTGCTTCCCCCGATTTTCCAAAAGACAAGAACAAGGTAACGCTGACTTCCGTCGACAAGAAAAACAAAGATCAGTTTTTTATTTTGGCACTTCTGGACAGTCGCAACCCCGCCGAGAGCTTTAAAGTGCAGGTGAAATCCAACGACGGTCAGCAGGCGACTTTGAAGCTGGAACCAAGGAAAAGCTCTGGCTTTGCTGGGATCGAAGTGGTCATAGAAAAAAAGAGCAAGTCCTTCAAGCAAATCTCTTTCAAGGATGACATTGGCAATCAAACTGAAATTAAGCTAGGTGCGCCGGAGTTCAAAAAAGAAGCCGACGAAAATCTTTTTAAGTACAAACCGAATATGCAAAAAGATCAGATCTCTCGGATTTAGTGAAGATAGGAATGCGGATATGAATAAAAATCAGGAACCGATCGTGAAAAATAAGTCTGTTCATTTTGTCAGCCTGGGCTGTCCCAAGAACTTGGTGGACAGTGAAATCATGGCGGGCACCCTTATGAAAGAGGGCTACCAGGTCGTCGGCGATGCCGATGGCGCCGACACCGTGATCGTCAATACCTGCGGTTTTATCGAAGACAGTAAAAAAGAATCCATTCAAAAAATCCTAGAGATGGGTGAACTGAAAAAAGGTGGAGCCGTCAAAAAACTGGTGGTCGCAGGCTGTCTCACTCAAAGATACAAAGATGACTTAGTGGAAGGCATGCCAGAGGCCGACCTTTTCGTAGGCTCTGGCGAGTTTCAAAACATCGCGAAAATTCTGAAGGGTCATGAGGGCGGAGCTTCTCAGCGAACGTTTTATAATTTGCCCACGTATCTGCAGGAAGAGTCCACTCCACGGGTGAACTCCCAGCCGGGGCATCGCGCCTATTTAAAAATTGCGGAAGGTTGTCTGAAGCGTTGTGCATTTTGTGCCATTCCGCTGATTCGTGGAAACCTGCAATCGCGAACCATCGCCAATGTTGTGAAAGAAGCAGAGCATTTGGCCTCTCAAGGCGTGAAAGAGCTTCTTATCGTCAGCCATGATTTCACCGACTATGGCTGGGACCTCCGAAAGAAAAATCCGCAGGCCAAAGAAAGTCCCATTGAATTGCTGCGGGCGTTGGATCAGGTCGAAGGGATTCAGTGGATTCGTTTGATGTATCTCTATCCAGATGGAATCACTCTGGACATGATCCAGCTGATTAAGAAAAGCCGCAAAATAGTGAAGTATTTTGATATGCCTCTGCAGCACATCAGCGATCAGGTGTTGAAAAGTATGAATCGTAAAATGACCCGAGGGGAAGTAGAGACCGCGTTAGAAAATATTCGCTCAGAAATTCCGGAAGCTGTCATTCGCACCCAGTTCATCGTCGGCTTCCCCGGGGAAACACAAGAGCAGTTTGAAGAGCTTCTAGAGTTCATCGCTGAACAGAAATTTGATCGCGTGGGCTGCTTCAAATATTCACCAGAAGAGAACACACCCGCCGGGAAAATGTTGAATCAAGTGGATGAGGACATCAAACAACAGCGTTTTGAGGCGGTCATGGAAGTCCAACAGAACATTTCCCGTGCCAAGCACAAAGCGTTCATTGGCCAAACCCTAGATGTCATCGTCGAAGGTCCCAGCGAAGAAACAGAGCTGCTTTTGCAAGGCCGATTCGCGGGTCAGGCACCGGACATCGACGGCGTCGTATTGATCAACGACGGCACCGCCGAAATCGGAGAGATGGTCAAAGTGGTCATCACCGACAGTATGGAATATGATTTGATCGGCCACATTCAATGACTCTGGGTGTGATTCTTTTTAAGTCCATTGGCGCTGGTTACACCGCTCTCAATATGGCGGGCAGAAACCCTGGCCTGGAAATTTTGGAATTTTCGCCTTTAGGAGATTCCGCGCAGCTGCTGATCCAGGGTGATCTGAAGTTAGTGAGTTCTTTCATTGTAGAATTGCGCACGGGCGATATTGAACGCTCTGTGTGCTTGCCGAATTTTGATGAAAAGGTTTTACGTTCCTACCTGAGCTTAGAGAATGCGAAGCTTCAAGATTTTGTGCTGGTGGTAGAGTCCCATTTTTCCGGCGATCTGTTCATCGCAGCATCCGAGCTTAAAGCGCTGGGAATGGAAACCGTCGATTTCAGGTTGTTCCGCTCTCAGGGTAGTCCATGTTTTTTATCTATGACCGGAAAAAATTTAGCTAAGGTCCAAGACTGGGTGGATGCTCAGAGATCCAAAGTCACAGCCCACCCACTGGAAATCAATTTGCTCTGCGAGCTATCCCCGGGTTTTCGTCAGTTTGTGGATTTTGATTCGTAAGAAGGCAGTCCGCACTTTTCAGACAGAGCTTCAAATTTTTCCATCCATTTGTCGGCCTTCATCACGCGCAAAACACCCATGGCCCGTCGAACTTCTTTGATCGAGCGCCGGTCCATCCTGCAGGCCTTGTCGAGAGCATCAAAAGTATTTTGGTAATTTTGTATCTCTAAAGACGCCATAGCAAAGCCAATTTGACCTCTGAGCGATTCTGGATTCAGATCCAGAGCCGCCTTGTAGAACTTCGCTGCTTCGACGAAGTTTTTCTCTCCATCTAGGAACTGAGCATAGGCGACTTGGGCCTCTTCCGAGTTTTTAAATAGATCGACTGTTTTTTTGAACAACGCCGTGGCCAGCTCTTTATCGCCTTGTTCTTTGTGGGTCAGCGCTAGATAGATATAATTTTTAGGTTCATCACGTTTTACTGCGATTCCTCGACGGCACATTTTTTTGGCGTCGTCATAGAGTCCGCTGGTGCAAAGCAGTTCGCAGAGGCGGGTGACGTACGCGGGCTTTTCACCCAGCAGATCGATCATATCGGAATAGAGCATGCGCAGTTCATACTTGTTATTTTTTTTGATGTAGATTTTTTCGATCGCCAGATAGGCGGGCTCATACTTGGGATCGCTTTTCAGCGCTTCTCGAAAACTGATCATGGCTTCGCGGTCTTTTCCGGTCGACAGCAGCTCAAGGCCGACTAAAGTGCTGGCCTCGGCATCTTTCGCATTTTTGCTTAAAGCCAAGTTGAACGTTTTGATCGCGGTCACTGAGTTTTTGACCCCGCTGTAGGCTCGGCCAAGGTATTTCAATCCTTGGGCATCCAGCTCCGGCAATTTGGGCGAAAGCTGATCAATGACCTCCTGAAATTTGCCCTGCTGAAGAAGGGCCTCTTCCGAGGGCTTGATGGCCTCGCTTTTAGCGGGTTCCTTGTCTATGGCCCAGGAAAGCTCCGGAAAAACGTCCAATATTGAGACACCCAGAACGAAAAACACCAATAAGAACAGGCGATGCAAAAGTCTCATATGGTAATATCTTACATAGGGTAACTCTATGAAGCCAAGACTAAATCAAACAGGTCAAGCCGTGACGGAATACATTCTGATTCTGATCATCGCCTTGGCTATTATCATCGTGGTCAGCGATAGGGTTTTCACGCCCGTTAAAAAATGGACCGACTACTATCTTGGAACTTACACCGCTTGCCTCTTGGACTACGGAGTGCTTCCCGGCGACTCTGGTGGCACCCTATCAGAGTGCCAGCAGCAGGCCATTGGAGCGGGAATGACTGGCTCAGGGTCAAGTGCTGACAACGGCGATAAAAAATCAGGAAGCGACGATGCTAATTCCGCGAAAAAATCAGCCGCCGACGCTGAGGCCGCCAGGGCCAATGCGGCTTTGCGAAGGAATTCGAACAACCGTGGTAGCGCACAAAATGGCGGCCGCCGTGTACAAGATTCCGAATTTGGAAGACAAAGCGGAGTCACCGATAAAAGCACCGGCGACGAGCACACGACAGTGATGAAGGTCGCCGAGGGGCCCAATCTGTACCGGCGCAACAGCCGTTGGAATCGCAATTATGAAAAGCCCATCAAAGTTCGGGGCATTTCTGGTATTGTCGGCGATGAAGTTGAAAAAATTGCTCGGGCTGGTGAGGCCAGATCCTCTAAGATCGACGCTGAAATCGCCGGACCATCACCCAAACGAATTCCATTTAAAAAGCCAACCCCCAGGGCCACCGCCTCTGAAAGTGAAGAAAGTACAAGTTTTAGCATTGGTTACCTATTTCGACTGGCCCTCATGCTGATTATCATAGTTGGGATAGTATACGTAGTAGGGGGCCAACTAAACTCGGTCTCCAAAAGCATGGACGACTAAAAAACGCTCTAAAATGTCCGGAGCCTTCGTTGTTCGGTCGTTCACTTGTGCGGCGTGCGGGGTAGCACGCCTCCGCGTTCGCTCCCTCTCGCCTCGGCTGCGAACATTTTAGAGCGTTTTTTATCTTTCTATTCAGATTTTTCAGAAGAGACGTAACGCGTGACGCAACTTTTTTTTGAGGGATTTTCTTTTTTTCATCGGATTTTTTAGTGCTTGAATGTTTGTGCTGGGTCGTCGAGAAAAGCAACTCCAACGACTATAGAGTGAGAAGAATGAAACTATGAATATTGAGCAAATAGTTCCGTCTCTGCAGAAACGCATCTTTGATATTCACCAGGCGAAAGGTTTGCTGCCGCTGGTGTATCACATCACAGAGGGCTCGCATCTGAAGGTCAAAAAAATGCTGAATCGCCTGGAGGCCGTTAAGGGGAAGAATGTGGTCTTGGCCACCGAGATTGAAGCCGATATCAGTTCCGAAGTTGATAAATGGCAGAGCAAATTGGCTCGACTTGGAGTGACACCCAAAGGCATGTGGTTAGCTGACTTTGATACTGGAACGGGCTACTATTGTTGGAAGTTTCCTGAAAATGACATCCGCTTTTTTCACGGATATCAGGATGGATTTTCGGGTCGTATCGAAATTCAGTAATGCGTCCCGATGGACGAGGTCCCTCCGATGAGAGTCGCACTTGCTCAGATAAATTCCACACTTGGTAACTTTAGCGGCAATCAAAATAAAATTCTGAACTTCATTCAGCGGGCTGTTGAAAGACGCTGTGAACTGGTGGTTTTTCCAGAGGCCGCACTTTTTGGCTACCACCCTTTTGATCTGCTAGAGCGAGGCGAAGTCGTCGAACAGCAAATGAAGGCGTTGGCGCAAATCGAAAAGAAAATTCCGGCGGGTGTTACCGCTGTGATCGGGGTGATCACAAAAAATCCCAGCAAAAAGGGCCGTCCGTATTTCAATTCAGTGGCCGTCGTCGAAAGAAAAAAGAAAACTCGATTTTTTCACAAGCAGCTCTTACCCACGGGCGATGTTTTTGACGAGGCCCGCTTCGTGGAGCCCGGTCACACGAAAGACAACACCCTAAAAATCAGAGACAAGAAGGTACAGATCACGATCTGTGAAGATATCTGGGCTTGGCCTGAACAGGATGGCTCTAGTCCCTACCCAGTGAATCCTTTGACTGCAATCAAGGCGAAAGTGGACTTGGTGATCAACGTCAGCGCATCTCCCTATTTTCCGGGTAGAATCAAAAGACGCAAAGAGCTTGCGGCGCTGACAGCGAGGCATTTTCGTGCGCCTATGATTTACGTCAATATGGTTGGGGCTCAGGATGAAATTATTTTTGACGGAGCCAGCTTCGCTATCGATAAACATGGAAAATCTCTTTTAGAGTGCATTAAATTTGGCGAAGATCTCAATGTGTTGGATCTGAATACTTTGGAAGGCGGAACTCGTCCGCAGAAACTTTCTGTGACAGAAGAAATTCATCAAGCGTTGGTTTTGGGTATTCGTGATTTTTGCGATAAGACGGGACTCAAGAAGGTGCACTTGGGTCTTAGCGGGGGCATTGACTCTGCAGTGGTGGCAGCGTTAGCCGTCGATGCCCTGGGTCCTTCACGAGTGACCACCGTAGCTATGCCAGGCCCCTTTAGCTCCGAGGTGTCGCTAACTCTCGCAGAAAAGCTAGCGAAAAACTTGGGAGTACGTCTGCTTCAGATGCCCATCTCCCAGGCCTACACAGAGATCAAAACAGAGATAGAAGCCTCACTGGGCACCAGAGAGTTTTCGGTTCTTCATGAAAATCTTCAGGCCAGGCTGCGTGGACTATTTCTGATGTCGCTGGCGAATGCCGAAAACTCTTTGTTACTGTCCACCAGCAACAAAAGTGAATTTGCTACCGGTTATTCCACATTGTACGGAGACATGTGCGGCGGCCTGGCAGTGATCGGTGATCTGACAAAGAAGCAAACCTATGAGCTGGCCAAGCTCTACAACCAAACGGCGGAGCTCATCCCCGAAGAAATTATTTCTCGTGCACCGTCAGCGGAACTTCGGCCGAACCAAAAAGATCAAGACACGCTGCCAAGCTATGATTTATTAGATAAGTCGGTCGAAAAAATTGTAGAGAATTGCGGACGGGCCGGAACCGTCACGGACAAATGGCTGCTGCCAATTTTGATGAGGACCGAATTTAAAC
The DNA here is from genome assembly GCA_013286585.1 of Deltaproteobacteria bacterium. Classification (GTDB taxonomy): domain Bacteria; phylum Bdellovibrionota; class Bdellovibrionia; order Bdellovibrionales; family Bdellovibrionaceae; genus CAIYID01. The sequence continues at coordinate 35,955 of JABDFK010000003.1, read as the reverse complement.
GTTGGCAGGCCGCGCCCATTCTGAAGGTCAGTCGCCACTCTTTCGGTCGTGGACGTCGGTACCCGATCGCCCATCAAGCGAAGCTTTAAAATAAGCTCATTAAATCCAGTTGCTTTGGTTTTTTCTCTATCACAGGAAATCTTTGTTCAAGTTTTCCGGTCAGGGCCACCAGATTGCTCACCGCGGGCGGTTGACCATTCACCATAATTCTTTTTGTGAGCTCAATGAAAAGCAATCCAGCATAAGAGGCGTCCTCTTCAGCGCGGTGAAAACCAGTGGTCGGAATTTTCAAATGCTGCACTAAAGTTCCCAATTTATAATTGGCTAAACCCGGAAAAACTTTACGCGCGATGGGCAATGTATCCAGAATCAAACCTCGGGGCGTGGGTAATTCATGACGTTTGTAATCCGCCAAAATAAATTGCATATCAAAAGGCGCATTGTGCGCCACCAGGATATCGTCCCCGCAAAACTCGGTGAAAGATTCTAACAAGGTATCTATGGTGGGCTTGCCGCGAACCATGTCGTCATAAATTTTATTCACGTTGCTGGCTCCGGGTGGAATCGGCATCTTGGGATCGATCAAAGTGGCAAATACGGCTTCCGGTTTTCCATCGATAAATCGAACGGCTCCGATTTCAACGATTTGGTCAACACCCGGAACGGTTCCAGTGGTTTCTAAGTCAAAGGCTATGAATCTCATATGAAAACTGATACACATTGGGAAAGGAAGATTCAAGCTTGGAAAAAAAGAATCAACAAACGGTTGAGGTCAATTCCCAGGATCATCAGTTGACTCATGGGGTTACCCTGCTTCAGGGCTTGCTCGATGCTGGGGTAGAGATCAGTCATTCTTGCGGCGGCAATGGGACCTGCGGCACCTGTCGGGTGGAAGTCTTGTCGGACCCGAACCAGCTGAAACCAAGAAACGATATAGAGGCCGAAATGGCCGAGGACCGTGGCTTTGAACGCAGCGAACGGCTAGCATGTCAGCTGCAAGTGGCCTGTGATTTTAAAATAAAAATTCCGTCGGCTGTGCCTACTCGATAAAAAATGGATTGGTGTAAATCCAGGTGGCCCATTTTTTTCCGTCGGGCGGCGGAAGAAAGGTGCTCACGCGGACAGCAATTCTATAAACTCCTGGGGCTTTGATTTCATAGTCGATTTCAGGTTGATTGGCGGTGAGGTCCTTTTCGCCATTTTTGAAGACCACAATTTCATAAAAGTCTTTAGGCGTGTACGGAAGCTTAGAGACCAACCGCAAGTGTTTATTAAATTTCGTGGTAGATCCCATCAAATGAATTCGATCGTGGTCTTGAACGTAGGCATTGAAGCCCTTTGGATCACCAAGAAGGTCTAGACTGAAGTAAAATTGCCCATGTTTGAACGCCTTCATTATTTTTTGCCGATCTGATTGGAAATTTCCATTCAGTTCGGCTTCGATCAAAACGTGATTGGTCGTAATTTCAAAAGATTTTTCGTAGGAAGGAAACTTGATCAAATAGCTCGCAAAGGGCACGGCGTGGGCGGAGGCATCAGCGCCCGAGTAGCCGAATATCTTTCGCTCGGCAAGAACCTTGTCCCAGGTGGAGGTCTCATCGGAAGGCTCTTGAAAAAGACGTAAGAAAGCATAGTTGGGATTGAAGGGATAGCAGACCAAGCTCCAAAACACATTTAATTTGCTGTTGTTGAAAGCCTGGGTCGATATGCTTTTCGGATTTAGAATTTCTAGGCCATCCAATCCCACGGGAAATTCGCCGGTCCAAGTTGGACCGTTGTTGAACGGATGTGCCAAGACGACGATGTCCTCCCGTCCCTGCAGATTGGTTTGGGACAACTGATCGGTGAAATACATGCGCGCATCATTGCTATCAATCGGAGAGAATTCCTTACCCCCGGTGTAGTGGAGCAGGCGCATGTCCAGATAGGTGTACTCTGACTCGACCATGGCTAACATATTTCCGTGGTAGCCTTCGTTAGTGGCAATTTTTTCACCCTGGTTTTCGTCGGTAAAAATCAAAAAATCCAGTCCTGCTTTTTTAGCCTCGGCGATGACTTCGGCCGGATCTGAAGAGCCCGAGCTTAAATCCGTGCGCACGTTCGTGACACCACGGTAATCATAAAATCCCACCGGATTTTCATTCTTCAAACTATGCGACTTCATCTCGAAATCGAATTGCGAAATAAAAAATCCATAAATGAAATAAAAGATAATAATTCCAATAAGGATCACTAGGGCTCTCATTTTTTAGTGACCTCATAAAAAGTGAATTTAGGTGGAATTTCCAGAACTTTACTAATTTGGTATTTCTCCTCTGTCATCCAAGCCGGCCAGCTCACCCAAGATTCTTTGGCGACGTAGAAGTGGGACTCTTCTGCGGGACCCTGTTGCATTTCATCAAACAGATCATGGCGATTGATCTGATAAAGCTTCTTGGTCGGCGTCTTGTATTCATACCACACTCTGGAGGCCATTTGATAATTCCCGTAGTAGATAGGGGAATATGTTTTCACCAGCGGCAAAATCTGATCAAAATGATGTGTTTCAGAGATCCTGTCTGGAAATTGATTGGTGTAAGGGAAAAATGTTTGGGCCAGCACCGCGATGGCTAACGCTGCCCATGGAAGAATGGTCCACCACAGATACTTAAGCTGGGTGCTGGCGAAAACGGCCAGTGCATAGACTGCTGGGTAGGCGACGATGGGCCAATTGACCTCTGCCGTGCCCCGAAAGCTCGAAAGAACAAAGAATCCCAGGGGACACCAGGCCGTATATATCAGAAAACGAAAACCAGAACCGGGTTTTGCTTTCGCGGCCATCCACAATGTGATCGGGCCCAATAGCAACACCTGCCCGAGCAAATAACTGTAAGTCCAAAAAAATTCCCAGTGCGTATCGCCAAAGCCATGATCCAACTGATAACGGAAAGATTGAAAGCCATTTTTATAGTTCCACCAGATCACCGGAAAACTGCACACAGCGCCGGCTAGTACGGTGAGCATCAGTCCACGAAGGGAAATCTCTTTCCACCGCCTTTCCAAAAGCAACCACAGCACCAAAGATAGGATAAAAAGCACAATGTGATACTTGGAACAAAATCCCAGACCTAAGCTGACTCCCAAAAATAAATAATCTCTGGGCCTCTGGCGGGCCAAAATTTCGCCGACGAAAAATGTGGCCAACGACCAAAAGAAAATCACTGGGACATCCGGTGTCGCCAGCAGGGAACCAAAGCCAATCATCGGCGAACTCAGCGCTAACCAAAGCCAATATCGGGATTTATTTTGCAGGTCCTCGCCAGGAAGCCATTTTTTTAAAATAAAAATCCAGATCAAAAGCGTGAGATGACCCATGATGACCGAGGGCCAACGTACGGCTTGTCCGAGAGGCTCAAAGAAATGGCCCAACCAAAAAAGCCAAGCCACCATTCCTGGATGATCAAAGTAGCTCCACTGAAGATGCTTGGACCAGACCCAGTAGTAGGCCTCGTCCTCACTGAGGGGGATCAGTGCTGCCAGGACCAATTTTATGGCCAGGGCCCACCACCAAATTTTTACTACAGATTTCACAGAGACTTCACCGCGGAAAATTCATGTTGGTCGGTTTGCCGGAATCGCCGGCGGGGCCACGGTCTCGACCGTTGACGATCAGGTTGGCCGCCCCTCCGTCGCTGATCTCTAAGTGAATTTTACTTTTGCCTTTAAAGGTGTGCATTTCGGCGGGGTTTAAATCCAAACTGATTGAAGCGCCATTATCTAAAGAGTAAACGACCTTCACTTTTCCAGTGGCCTCTAAGATGACCTCTTGAGGCTTACCTTTGGGGGGGGGGCTCTGCAGCAGGCTCGTCATCATTCACTGTGGTTGCGGCGACGGGTTCGGAGACTTTCTTCGGCACCACGGCGGGGGCCTTTTTTTCCGGAGTGGGGGCTGGAGGAGTGGGTGTCGGCGCAACTGCGACGACAGGCTTGACCTCAGATAACGTGGGCAAAAGCAAGGTCGCGGTATTCGGTGTGCCGACAGAACCCTCATGATCCATCGCTGCAGTCGTGCTTGTAGGGGTGGATGGAGTTACTGCGGGCGTGACGGATGCGCCGGTGATGGTGGGCTCTACTAAAGTTGGCGCAGCGTCCGCAGGTGTGGCAGCTTCTTGCAGTTTCGCGACTTCCGTTTTTGCGACAGAGCCGCCCCGCTCTTTCTGATATTTATTCACTACTTTAGCAACGGCAACAATCACTATAGCCAAAACCACACCGCCGATGAGCAGCAGGGTTTTTTGCGTGCGGGCTTCTTTCGATCGGTCGATGTGATTGGGCGCCCTTTCGGAAAGCTTGGGAATATTTTTCACCACAGGTGCCACTGGCGGCTCGGGTTTTACTTCGGACGCGGTTACTGGCGCGGCAGTCTCTACCGAGATAGCAGATCCTGTTTGCTCGCGATCGAAGGTTTCCATAGTTTGTTTGACGTCCAGCTTAAGATACTGAGTGTAGCTTTTCACGAAACCACGCAAGAACGTTCTTTGCGGAAGTTTTTTAAGGTCGCCCTCTTCAATGGCTTGAAGAGTTTTCGGATTGATCTTCAGAGACATTCCGATTTCATGCAGCGAAAGCTTCTTAGCTTCTCTTGTGGATTTAAGCAGTTCACCTGTTTGCTTCATGCTTTCCTACCTTCTCATCACTTCGAGCATTGCCTTGGCCCGGTCCCGGTATTTTCCATTGGGATACAGCTTTAGTAAATCTTCCATTCGACCGACCGCCAAATCTCTTTGGCCTTGTTGATAGTAGCTGATGGACGCGTAGTAAAGGGGCTCGTCAAACTGAGATTTTTGACAAAATGATGTCGCGCGGTCGAGTGCGACCGTTGCTTTAGAAAAAGTCTTTTGTTCGAAATAAGAGCGACCCAGGTAGGACTGGGCCAAACAATTGTCCCTTTGCAAGTCGATGGCCCGACTTAGATAGGATTCAGCGGTATCAAATTTTCTCATTTTAAAATAGGCGATGCCTAAATTCAGAAGTGGTTTTTCCGGAGTCGGATAGGTCAGATCTTTCTCTGCAGTTTCTAGTTCTTGCAAGGCCTCTGGAAAATTTCCAAGCTCAATCAGTGTTCGGCCTAGGTTGTTGTGTGCGTCCGTGTACTCGGGAAGCAGTTTCACCGACTTTTTTAAATGCTTTTCCGCGTCGCTGAAATGATCGCGCACGTAGTAGGCCAAGCCCAAATTATTTTGAATGACGGCATTGTCCGGATCCAAAGACTCTGCCCGCAGCAACGCGGACAATGCTTGTGGATATGCTCCGGCCTGTAGTTGGCTTGTTCCCACCTGTAGCTGCAACTGTGCAGCCTCTTTGTCTGAAGACGAAAACGAGCCACAAGCAGCGAGCATTACCAGCGAGGCCTTGAGTATGTTTGCGGAAATCCGGCTCATGTTAAAAGGTTATCAAAGGCCTGGAAGGTGTCAATTCCGATTGGGTTCGCGGCGGATTTCCACCAGTGTCTCTACATGGTGAGTCTGCGGAAACATATCAAAACACTGGACCTGCTCCAGTCGATACTTTTCCCCTGAATCCCGCCACAATCTTTCCAAATCTCGGGCCAATGCTGCAGGATCGCAGCTGATATAGACGATGCTTTGTGGCGATGCCTTGGCCAGAAGAGCGATCACTTCCTCTGAGCAACCCATTCGTGGTGGATCCAGCAATACGGCATCGGATTCCTTGACAGGAAAGCGACGCAAAAATAGGCCGACATCTGAATTGTAGAACTCGGCCGCTTTTGGAGAGAGGCCCATCCTCCTCAGGCGACCCTGGGCCATCTTGGCCGCGCCCGCGTGCATTTCCACGCCGATGACTCTGGATTTTCCGGCTTTATCGATCAAAGGAAAAGTGAAATTACCAGAGCCCGCGTAAAGATCGTAAAACGTCGCATCGGAACCCAGTGGATTCTTGGTCAGTGCCGTGATCGTCGCCGTCACCAGATTTTCGTTTTGAAAACGGTTCACCTGCGAAAATCCATCAGAGCCGTTCGGGGGCGTCAGCTCTATAGTGAGAGGTTCTGCCAGAGCGGCGTTTTTCTGCTGAAGATCTTTTTTCATCTGCGGAATCTGTTTCGACAGGCTCTCTTCGACGATCCAACACCGATCAATATCAACAATTTCGTGGGAATTTTTCTTAAAAAATCCCAGTTTTCCGTCCTTGAACTTCAGTTGAGAGCGGTGCCGATAGTGTAAGGGCTGAGGGCTGGGAACTATTGGCAAAACACGGCTTTCAGCAGAGATAAATTTCTTCAAAAAATCCATGACGATTTCTTGCTTGAAGCGAAGCTGAGACTCGTAGGTCAGGTGTTGCCAGTTACAGCCACCACAGTGACCATAGACCGAGCACGGAGGCTGGCTGCGGTCAGGACCTGGGGAAAGTATCTTCTGAATCTCGGCTTCGGCGTGGCGCTTTTTAATCTGAGTGATTTTGATCTGGAGGTGATCGCCTGGGGCGGCAAAGGGAACAAAAATAACGACGCCAGCGTGACGGGCAATGCCGCTTCCGCCGAACGAAAGCTTCTCGATTTTGACGTCAAGAAGCTCCGCTAATTTTAGCGGAAAATCAGGCATTCACGATTTCATGTTTATCGAAGAAAATCGCCAATTCACGAGTCGCTGAAGCGATGCTATCAGAACCATGAACTGCATTTTCACCGACGTTGTCACCATGCTTAGCGCGGATCGTTCCAGGAGCCGCCTTTTTAGGATCGGTAGCACCCATCAGCTCGCGATTTTTCATCACGGCATTTTCACCCGCCAAGCACATCAGAACCACAGGTCCTGAGGTCATAAAGCTGACCAGTTCGCCGAAAAAAGGACGCTCTTTGTGTTCAGCATAAAAAAGCTCGCATTTTTCTTTAGAGATATTTCCAAATTTCAAAGCAGCAATGCGCAGACCATTTTTTTCGAAATGACTGATGACATCACCCAAGACATTCTTTTTCACGGCATTGGGCTTAATGATAGAAAACGTTTTTTCAATCGACATAGTGGGCTCCGTTGTTTGATGAGCAAGCCTTGGGCTTGCTCACTTTGTTAGTTGAGGAGGCCTTGGGCCTACTCACTTGATTTGTGATTTTAAAGTTCTGCCTAGATCTGCCGGAGATCGGGCAATTTTGCAACCAGCAGCTTCAAGCGCTGCAAATTTTGCCTCGGCCGTGCCTTTTCCGCCACTGATGATAGCTCCGGCGTGACCCATGCGTTTGCCTTTGGGCGCTGAGGCACCGGCGATAAACACGGTCACAGGCTTTTTGAACTCTTTTTTAATGTATTCTGCAGCCTCTTCTTCTGCGGAACCACCAATTTCACCGATCATAATGACGGCGTCGGTGTCTTTGTCGGCGTTAAATAAGCGCAAAACATCGATGAAATTAGTGCCATTGACAGGATCGCCACCGATTCCCACGCAGGAGGACTGACCAAGGCCGACCTGCCCCAGCTGAAACACGGCTTCATAGGTCAAAGTTCCAGAGCGGGAAACCACACCGATTCGACCGGGCTTATGAATTTGCCCCGGCATAATCCCGATTTTGCATTGTCCTGGAGTGATGACACCTGGACAATTAGGTCCAATCAGACGAGTGCGGCGACCCTCCATGAATTTTTTCACACGGATCATATCCAAAACGGGAATGCCCTCGGTGATGCAAACAACTAAGTCCAGATCCGCATCCACGGCCTCCATGATGGAATCCGCCGCAAATGGCGGAGGAACGAAAACCATGGAAACATTCGCACCAGTTTGTTTCTGAGCGTCTCTCACTGAGTTGAAGACGGGTAAATTGAGATGTTTGGTTCCACCCTTACCTGGTGTGACACCGCCGACAAACTGACTGCCGTAGGCCAGACACTGCTCCGTATGAAAAGATCCCTGTGCTCCGGTGATTCCTTGAGTGATGACCCGAGTATTTTTATCTACCAAAATAGACATGATTATTTTCCCTTCACGGCGGCAGAGATTTTTTTAGCCGCATCTTCCAAGTCATCGCCCGACTGAATGTTGAGTCCGCTCTCTTTCAACAGTTTTTTACCCAACTCCACATTTGTGCCTTCCAAGCGCACCACCAAAGGCACTTTCAGGCCGACCTCTTTCGACGCCGCGATCACACCCTCGGCGATCACATCACATTTCATGATTCCGCCGAAGATGTTAACAAGGATTCCCTTCACATTTTTATCTTGAAGGATGATTTTGAAAGCAGCAGTCACTTTTTCTTTGTTGGCGCCGCCGCCCACATCCAAGAAATTGGCAGGGTGTTCGCCGTGCAGCTGGATGATGTCCAAAGTGGCCATCGCAAGGCCCGCGCCATTCACCAGGCAGCCGATGTTTCCATCCAGTTTGATGAATGCAAGATCATATTTGCTGGCTTCAATTTCCGTGGGCTCTTCTTCGGTGAGGTCGCGATACTCCATGATATCTTTGTGGCGATACATGGCATTGTCGTCGAAATTCATTTTAGCATCGAGAGCCAGGACGTCGCCCTCTTTGGTGACCACCAAAGGATTGATTTCCGCAATGGAACAGTCGCAATCAATAAAAGCTTTGTACAGGCCCATGAAAAAGCCTGTGGCTTTATTCACAAGTTCCGGAGCCATGCCAATTCCAAAGGCCAACTCACGACATTGAAAAGGAATCAGTCCCGTTCCCGGATTGATGTCCACCTTGATGATGGCGCCAGGATTTTTTGCCGCCACTTCTTCAATGTCCATTCCGCCCTCAGAAGAAGCCATCATAGCGACATGCCCGGTCGCACGGTCTACCAAGCACGCAACGTAATACTCTTTCGCGATATTGCAGCCTTGCTCAACAAAAACACGGTTGACCTTTTTACCCTCGGGGCCGGTTTGATGCGTGATCAACTGCATGCCCAGGATTTTTTTTGACAGGTCTTTCACTTCATCCAAAGATTTGGCCACCTTCACGCCGCCGCCTTTTCCGCGGCCTCCGGCATGAATTTGCGCCTTCACCACCCAGAGACTTCCGCCCACATCTTTGGCGGCAGCAACGGCCTCTTCAGGGGTGCTGGCGATTTTTCCTTTGAGGGTGGCAACGCCATAGCGGCGAAGGACTTCTTTGGCCTGAAATTCATGAATATTCATCTGTGCTCCTAGCGAAACGCCGGTGTACCACCGGCTGACTGTTAGTACTGAAGTTTTTTAAGTGCCTCGACCAGTTCGCGAACGGCGCCCGCGGATTTTTCAAGGCCCGCACGTTCAGTGTCGTTCAATTTCAGCTCCATCACTTGCTCGACGCCTTTTCCACCCAGCTTGCAGAGCACGCCGATGAAAAGACCCTTCATACCGTACTCACCATTGAGTTCCGCAGCACAAGGAAGAATGCGTTTTTGATCTTTCAAAATCGCCTCTGCCATCAAAACCGCCGAAGCAGAGGGAGCATAATAGGCTGAACCTGTTTGCAGAAGTTTAACAATTTCAGCTCCGCCGTTCACGGCTCGTTGAACGATGGCATCGATCTTATCTTGCGGCAAAAGTTCCGCTAGAGGAATGCCGCCGACAAAGGTGTAACGTGGCATTGGCACCATGGTGTCGCCATGTCCGCCGAGAGTGAAACCCTGAACGTCTTTCACCGATACATCGAGTGCCTCGGCGATGAAGGAGCGATATCGGGCGCTGTCCAGAACACCGGCCATTCCGATCACGCGCTCTCGGGGAAATCCCAGAACTTGTTTGGCCACTGTGCACATGGCATCCAATGGATTTGAAACTACGATCACCACAGAATTAGGTGCGTACTGTTTGATTCCTTCGCAGCAAGTTTTGACGATCTTCGCGTTGGTCGCCAACAAATCATCGCGGCTCATTCCTGGTTTGCGCGGAATGCCTGCGGTTAGAATGACAACGTCAGCATCTTTTAGGTCTGCGTAGTTAGCAGTGCCTGTCACTTTTGAGTCGAATTGTTCGACCGGCGAGGCCTCGAAAAGGTCTAGGGCTTTGCCCTTCGCGGCTCCTTCGTTGATGTCGAGCAATACCACATCACCCAATTCTTTTTGAGCGGCCCAATGGGCTGCAGTTGATCCGACAAAACCCGCACCAATCACGGCGATTTTTTTTCTTTTATGAGTCATTTTTTCTCCTTGCGTTTAACGGCTCATTCAAACTTAAATCAATGAGTTAAACAAGTCGTAGACGATCTTTTTAGACTGAGGTTGGGCGTGGCGTTAGCTGCCATAAATTTGAGCGATGTGAAAGTCATTTTCGAGGGCTCCACTATTCTCGAGAACGTGAACCTCACCGTACAAGACGGAGACTCCGTTGCTATTATCGGTCCCAGTGGTCAGGGGAAAAGTGTTCTCCTGAAGATTATGGCGGGTTTGGTCCTTCCCACAGAGGGAAAAGTCCTGGTTCGCGGCGAAAATCTATCCGAGATATCTGGCGCAAGACGACAAAAAGTAGTGAACAAAATTGGTATGCTCTTTCAGAAGAACGCGCTCTTTGATTCACTCACCTGTGGCGATAACATTGCGTTCCCGTTGCGCGAAGTGACAGACCTCGACGAACAACAGATCCAAAAAGTGGTGGCAGAGTTTCTAGAGGCCGTCGGAATCTCCCATGCGAAAAACTTATTTCCCGATGAAATCAGCGGTGGAATGCAGAAACGTCTAGGTATTGCTAGAGCCTTGGCTCTGAATCCGGATTTGATTTTTTATGATGATCCCACGGCGGGTCTTGATCCCATCACCAGTCGTAAAATCATTGATCTTATTCTGCGGCTGCGGGCACAAAATTCGGCCACTGTGGTCGCGGTCACCAATGACATGAACCGCGCCTACCAAATGGCCAGCCGAATCTGGATGGTTGTGGACCGCCAAGTCGTCGATGCAGGCTCTGTGGAACAGACGAAACAGCATCAGGATCTGCGCATTCAGCAATTCATTACCGGAGCCATTCGCGGTCCGCTGACAGCGCCAGATTCTGGGGCTATCAATGATTGAGTTTAAAGGTTTGGTAAAAAGATTTGGCGATCGCACCGTGCTGAAGGGCCTGGATCTTACTATCAATGGCGGTGAAATTCTTTTTGTTCTAGGAACGTCAGGAACTGGAAAATCTGTTCTATTAAAAAATCTAGTGGGTTTGTTGAAGCCCGACGCTGGACAAATTTGGATCGATGGCGAAGAGGTCTCGGCCTTCAGCGAAGAGCAATACCTTCCCATCCGCAAAAAATGCGGAATGGTTTTCCAACATCCGGCGCTGTTTGACTCTCTGACTGTTTTTGACAACATTGCTTTTGGAATTCGTCGGCATTTGCAGTGCACGGCCAAGGAGACTCAGCAAAAGGTATCACATTCTCTGAAGTTGGTGAACCTCAGTGGTGTTGAACAAAAGCTTCCAGCGCAACTTTCCTACGGAATGCAAAAACGGGTCAGCTTGGCCCGCACCATAGCTCTAGAGCCTAAAATTCTATTGGTAGATGAGCCCACCACAGGCCTAGATCCAGTGACAACGAACGCCATCAATCAGCTGATTTTCGAGCTGTCCCGCAAGTTGAAAACAACCTCGATAGTCGTTAGCCACGACATGCAATGCGCCTTGGACATTGCCGATCGAATAGTTGTGATGGATCAGGGAAATATAGTGGACCAGGGGACTCCTGATGAGCTGCGAAAATCCACGGTGCCATTGGTGAAAGATTTTCTCTCGGAAATCCTGCAAAAAGAGGCCGAGCAATGATGGCGATCTTTCAACCCTTCTTTAACATCATCAGTGAGACCGGTCGGGTGGTTCAGTTCTTTTTTCAGATGCTGGACGTGTGGAAACGCAAATCCATTTCTCGGGACCTGATGTTCGAACAGATCTGGAAAGTGACCGTGCAGAGTTCGGCCACCACGGCACTGGCCGGATTTTTTGTTGGCGCCATTATGACGGTGCAATTCACCATGGAGATGAAAGATTTTGGAGCCTTAGGATATCTGGGTGGTCTTTCTACCAGTGGCACCATCAGGGAAGTGGGGCCACTTTTGATCGCCTTCATGCTGGCCGGTAAAGTGGGAGCCTTCACTTCGGCAGAGCTCGGAACCATGCGCGTGACCGAACAAATCGATGCGATTCGCTGTCTGGGCGCCGATCCCATTCAAGAACTGGTGCTGCCAAGGTTTATCGCCATTGTGATTTCATCATTTTTTCTTCTAGGCCTAGGCTTACTACTTTCCATTTTCGGCGGGATGCTCTTGGGCAAATACTTTTCCGGAGTGAATTACGAAGAGTACTTACGTCACATTCCCACCATCGTGAGCTTGCCCTCGATACTTAGCGGACTATTTAAATGTTTCGTTTTTGCCGTCGTATTGGCAGTGATTTGCACGCACCGGGGCTATTCCACCACCGGCGGAGCCAAAGGTGTAGGACGATCCGTGGTGCAAACCGCCGTCAGCACCATGGTCGCCATCGTTATTGCTGATTGGGCCACGAGTTTGTTGGCCGATATCGCGCTCAAAATATTCCTGAGGAGCAGGTAGTGGTCGATCACTTTATGAATTTTTCTCAAATGGTGATCCACGCGGTCCTTTCGGCCTTTCGCCCCCCCGTGCGCTGGAAAGAGTCCATTCAACAACTTCACTTTGTCGCCAACCAAAGTGTCGTGATCGTGGTTTTTTTGTGTGTGTTTTGCGGCCATGGTCACAATCCTTGAGGCCTCTTTCCACATGAAACTGGTCATTCAAAATGATTCTCTGGTTCCCGGCTTTGCGACCATGCTCATCTTGCGGGAACTTGGCGCCGTGGTCACAGCTTTGCTGTTAACATCGCGAGTAGGTGCCGGAATTGCGGCAGAAGTGGGACTCATGCAAACCACAGAGCAAGTGGATGCCCTCAAGATGCTGGGAATTGATCCGATTCAATACTTGGTTCTGCCCCGGCTTTTCGCCTGTGTGCTGGGTGGGATTATTTTAACCATAGTGGCCGATTTGGCCTGCATCTATAGTGCAATGGTCGTCAGCGACACCTTTCTGGGCTTTACGCCGGGAATATTCCTGAGCGGCATGCGCCGATTTGTGCAATTCAAAGACCTCATTTTTTCTGTCATCAAGGGCGGCTGTTTCGGAGTCGTCATTCCACTGGTGAGCTGCTATTTCGGATTTCGTTGCAAGCCAGGTGCCGAAGGAGTGGGCTCTGCGACCACCAATAGTGTGGTCACGGCATCGATTGTTATCATTATTATCGACTTTCTGTTGTCTTATTTGTTCAGTCATTTCTAAGATATCAAAACAGGGGATTTTTTAATGAAGGCCGAATTTAAAGTGGGATTGTTATTTCTTGGCTCTATGTCGCTGGTGATCGGCTTCGCCTATGTCATGGGCGTGATCAATCCATTCTCTAACACCAACACACTGAACATCCGCTATAATTATGCCGGTGGCTTAGAAGATGGCTCCCCAGTGAGAGTTATGGGAATCAAAGTGGGCAAAGTGCGCCGGATTGAATTCGAGCCAGGCTTCAAGGAAAACAATGGCGAAGAAGTGAAGCTGCGTGTGGAAATAGAAGTGGAAAAGAAGGCTTGGGCCACCATGCGCAAGGACTCGAAGTTTTTCATCAACCTTGCCGGCGTGATCGGTGAAAAATTTCTAGAGATATCGCCGGGCTCTCTTAGCGCCGAAGAATTTGCTCCCGGGGACAGTGTCCGTGGCGAAGATCCCCCAAGGATAGATCAGCTGATCTCTCAGTCCTATGGTTTGGCCGGAAAGATCATTGAACTTGTTAACAAAAATGAGGGATCCGTTTCCAATGTGATTTTACAGCTGGATAAGCTGACCACCAACTTCAATAAAACCTTGGTTTTATTAGATAAAACTTCCCAGAACAAAGACATCGCTCGACTGATTGACAATGCCGTCAAGATAAGTGATGACCTTGCTTACTTAACAAGCAATCTGCGCTCGAAAAAGGCAGAGGACACCTACGCCCTGGTACAAAGACTTCTGTTTCGCCTGGATCCCCTCGACGGACCGGTGATTAAGAAATTTTTCCAAGAAGAGGGTGTTCGCGCCCACGTGGGCTTTTAAGTTTCATTCAATGAAGGAGTCTCTCATGCGCTCGTTTTTTCTGATCCTTTCCCTGGCCGCAGCGATCATCTTGGTCCAAAGCAAAGCCGTGGCTCAAAAGGCCGTTCTGGTCGAGGAAGCTAAAACCGATGGTTTGGCCATTGAAGACGGCGCAAAGCAAGTGGGCAAAAACGTCGAAACCAAAACCGGCTCTTTCCTGCGAGAGAAAAAATCTTTGAAGGAAGTCTTTACTGGTGAATATGACTCTACCTATTCGATGCGATCAGACCGGCGGGTCGGCGTCGGCCTTCAGGCTGGCGGACAATTGGGCTTGTTTGGTGTGAACGCCGAATTGAATTTTGCTCTGGATGATTCTGCTCTGTTGGGCTTTGGCGGGGGACCTAAGTACTCCAGTTTTGAAATGGGATGGCGCCACGTTTTTGCGGGCAGAGCACTGGCTCCCTACGTGGGCGCGGCCTACACGCGTTGGTACAATAGTTCTAATACATCAGGCTCTATTTCCGACACCACGCCTAATTTCTTGGGACAGAAGTTTCTGAATAGCGATGAAGCCTATTCCGGAAAATTCGGAGTGAACTTGTTGGTTCCTTCAGCCGGTATTCAGTACAATCTGCTGAGCGGGGATTACGTTGGTACCAGTCTTTACGCAGAAGTGATGATGTTGCTGTCGGTGGATAACTTCCAAAACGTAATCACCGGAGCCTTCGGAGCCACCTACTACTTCTAAATGCCGCGGGCTTCGTAAAAGCCCCGGATCCTTCGTTGCTCAATCAGTCGCTTGTGCGGCGTGCGGGTAGCACGCCTCCGCTTCGGGGCTTTTACGAAGCCCGCTCTCTCCGTTTACAATTCAAGCTTTGCTGAGTTCAGTTTTTTTGGGCCTTTGGGTGATTTGTTTGATTTCATCTCGAAGAAACCGGGAGAAGAGGCTGAATTTGTTGAACTGGGTAAGATTGGGAAATAGGGGAGGGTGCTTCCCCAAAAACAAAAACCCCCGGTTTCCCGAGGGTTTTAGTCGCACTTGAAATGAATCAAGTACTTTTCAAACTACTTCTTTTTTGTAGCGCGTTTTTTTGTCGCTTTTTTCTTAGTAGCTTTCTTTTTTGTCGCTTTTTTCTTAGCCATTGTAGCCTCCTGTTATTGTTGGTTACCTGTTTTTGTTATTTGTTAATGCTCTCTTGTATCTAATTCTTCACAAATTGAACCCCTACGTCAATAAAATATTTTGTTTGCATCATTTTTGCTTCATTGAGGTCGAAAAGAGGTACGAAATGTTCTCTGCGAGCTTAATTTCAATGTTCGGATGGATGTCCGTGAAGCGAATCTTTTCAAAATGGTCGACGGCGAAAATAATATCCGATGAAAACTTTTTCTACGCCGAGATATTGGCGCTGTTTCTGTCCTTTGTGCCCCTGGCGCTGAGGTTCGGCGGTTTGGGAACAGCCGTCTACTTTCTTTTGCTGATGGTTTTAAGTGCGGTGATTCCTTCGATCATTGAATGGCGTCGCAAGTCTGAGTTCAACGACACAGTAGTTTCCGCCATGGATGCCATTTTGCTGTCGCTAAAGGCGGGGCGGTCGTTTCGCGATTCTTTGATGGAAATCTGTCAGGGCGATGTCGATTATGGCTTCTATCTTCAAGAAATTTCCACACTCATTTTGTTGCGCCAGACGTTTTCGTTGAAAAATACGGATCGCCGGATTCAAAGAGTCTACTTTGAGCTCAAATTGGCGGATCAAAGCACACATCGGATCGCCGATCGGATCAAATCTTTCCGCTATCAACTTAAAACGGAGGAGCTTTTTCGTCAAAAGTCCAGGATGGCAACGCTGCAGGCCCGCGCACAGTCAATTGTGGTCGGAATTCTGTATTTTTTGGCCTTAATTTTCGATTTTTTGAATTTTTCCACAAATTTGGACGTAAAGATGCTGGCGATCTCGGCCCTATTGTTCACATTAGGAACTCTTTGGATTTGGAACCTAGGAAGGAGACATCAATGGAAAGTCTAAGCCCCAGCCTGAAACTTCTTTTGAGCATGAAACTGTCTTTAGAGCGCGGGGAGTCCCTTCGCCAAGGACTGCAAGTCTACTTGTCAGCAGATGCGGACGAGCTGACAGTGGTGGTCGCCCAATGGTTGGCGCTGCGGGAACAGGGCGTTGCGACGGCCAAGATTAAAAATTCTCTGAAAAGTCAGTACCGCCGGGTATTATTGGAAGTGATGGATCGGGGACTGCGTGGGGAGGCCATATTGCCCATTCTTAATACCCTGGAAGTGGAGATCATCCAAGCCTGCACCGAGGAGCTTGAGCGACGCACCACAATTCTACCGATGAAAGCGCTGGTCCCGCTGCTGCTCTTACAGTTTCCAGCGCTAGCAATCCTGTTTTTGGCCCCTCTTTTTTCGGAGCTTTTGAAGTCCATTTAGTCCTTGCCCAGAAATAAAATTCGAAGGACAACGGTCATTCAAGCGGAGGGGTCTGGCGATGCAAAGTCTAGGTTTCAATCAAGATGAGATGAGGGAGTTGGTCGCGGAAGTTTCCAAGAACAAACCCGATCCCGGCAAAGTGAAATCCTTAACCAAAAAATTCGACATTGAGTTTTCGGAAGACCCGATCGAACAGATGACCCTGGTTCTGAACAAAATCAATGCTACTAAAGGCCCCACAAAATGAACAAAATATACCACAGCCTCTTAGATACAGTCGGAAACACTCCCATTGTTAAATTGAACAGAGTGATTCCGGCGAATTCGCCCCATCAGTTTTTTGCCAAGCTAGAATATTTTAATCCTGGAGGCAGCGTCAAAGACCGCATTGCCGTGCATATGATCGAAGAGGCCGAACGCAAAGGTCTCCTGAAGCCTGGCGGAACGATCATCGAAGCCACCTCTGGCAATACCGGCATGGGTTTAGCGATGGTCGCTGCGATCAAAGGATATAAAGCGATTTTTGTTATGCCGGACAAAATCAGCGAAGAAAAACGGGCGATTCTTCGCGCCTATGGTGCTGAGGTCGTGATCACTCCCACCGCAGTGGCGCCTGATGATCCCCGCAGCTACCTTTCGGTTTGCCTTAAGCTAGTGGCAGAGACTCCCAATTGTTTTCACACCAATCAATACAACAACCCCGACAACGTTGACCGTCACTATCGCTCTACGGGTCCAGAAATTCTGGAACAGATGGGGGGTAAGCTCGATGTTTTTGTCGCTGGTGCTGGAACTGGCGGTACGATCTCTGGAGTGGGCAAATTTTTTAAAGAGAAAAAGCCCAGCGTTCAGGTGGTCATCGCAGATCCCGTGGGATCTATTCTCTATGATTTGTTTTATCACAAGAAAGTGGTCACCCCACCTCAGCCCTACAAGGTCGAGGGCGTCGGCGAAGACATGCTTCCAGACAATGTGCAGCTTCAGTACATGGACGGCGTGATTCAGATCAACGATCAGCAGTCCTTCGACATGACCCGAGAGATCGTGAAACAGGAGGGCATCTGTGTTGGACCTTCTTCGGCCATGGCTTTGGTGGGCGCCATTGAATGGTCTAAAAAACTGACCAAGCCATCCAACATATTGGTGCTTTTTCCGGACAGCGGCCGCGGATATCTAAGCAAAGCCTTCAACCCGCAATGGTTGAAAGAAAATGGACTGATGAAATGAAAAAATTCAATGATGATTTAGGTTTTAGCACTCGCGCGATTCACGCCGGTCAATCGCCGGATCCTACCACGGGCGCGATCATGACCCCTCTGTATCTAAGCTCCACCTATGTGCAAGAATCCCCGGGAGTGCATAAGGGCTGGGAGTACAGCCGAACCCACAATCCCACGCGCAAGGCTTTTGAAAATTGCATCGCTTGCCTTGAGTCCGGAAAATTCGGATTTGCTTTTGCCTCTGGCTGCGCCGCCACCACCACCATTTTGCACATGTTGAAGCAGGGCGATCACGTCGTGGCAATGGATGATATGTACGGTGGTTCTTTCCGACTCTTTGACAAAGTTTTGCGACACAATGGTCTTGAGTTCACTTATGCGGATTTGACCAACACTGAAAATTTCACTAAGGCGATCAAGTCCAACACGAAAATGGTTTGGATTGAAACCCCCACCAACCCCACTTTGAAATTGGCCGACATCCGTAAAATTTCTGCGAAGGCTCATGAAAAAGGAATTCTTGTCGTTGTCGACAACACCTTTATGAGTCCTTATTTTCAAACGCCGCTGAAGCTGGGTGCGGACATCGTCGTGCACTCCGTAACGAAATACATCGGCGGACACAGTGACGTTGTCGGCGGAGCCGCCGTGACAGCCTCTCCAGAAATAGCAGAGAAATTGGCGTTCCTAAGCAACTCTATGGGTGGGATCATGGGGGCTTTTGATGCGTTCATGTGCTTGCGCAGTTTGAAAACTCTGCCTCTGCGAATGAAGGCTCATGCGGAAAATGCTAAAAAGATTGCTGACTTCTTGGCCGCACACCCGAAAGTTGAAAAAGTGATTTATCCAGGACTGAAATCACATCCGCAATATCAACTTGCGCAGGAGCAGATGAACGGACCTGGTGGAATGATCACATTTTACATCAAAGGTGGCATGTCAGCGGCGCGAACATTTCTAGAAAACGTAAACGTCTTTGCACTGGCGGAAAGTTTGGGCGGAGTGGAGTCTCTGATCGAGCATCCGGCCATTATGACGCACGCCAGCGTCCCTGCAGAACAGCGAAAACTTTTGGGCATCGATGACTCGCTCATTCGCTTGAGTGTGGGTGTTGAAGACGTTGCAGATCTGCTGGGCGATCTCAAGAATGCCTTTGACCAAGTTCGCTAATAAATGTAATTGATACCCTCTTTCTTGAGGGGCTCGGTAGCTCAGTTGGTAGAGCAGCGGACTGAAAATCCGTGTGTCGGCGGTTCAATTCCGTCCCGAGCCACCATCAAAAGACCCAAAGGGTCTTTTGATTCTATTTGTTTGTTTTCGGGCAAAGCCCGAAAAGTCGAATCGGCCCTGGGCCGATCCGCCGGCCTTCGGCGGCTCCAGTTGGGACTCTCTATATGGTACTCGGAAAGTTGACTACCTCTAGGTATGCGACTTTCTGAGGTGCTCCTAAAGCCGTGGCCTCAATATCAGTGAGAGCGATTTCTCGAAATTTTTTAGGCCTTGGATGATTTTTTTATTTTGGCAGATTTTTTTTGTCTGGCCGTCCAAATGCACTGACCATGAAGTGGTGTTGAAACAGGGCTCTGAGTTGGGCCAGGATTCGAGGGGTGGGGTTTCACTCCATAGTTTTTTGAATAGATGTTCGACCACCACCGATTCCACGTGTTGATCCGAAATCACGTAGTCTTTTTTCAACGGATCGAAGTGAATTGAGATGTCAGTTTCCATAGCGTGTGGATAGTTGACGTGCAGACGAAATTTCTTTGGAGTTTGTGCATAAGCTCCCGCCGTGAAGCTCAATACCTGACAAAAAATAATTGCAAACCAGTTTTTCATAGGACCTAAAACCCCTGGCAGGTGACGCCGGCGTTCTTCGTGTGAGGCGGACCGTTCGTGCATCCCAAGGCTTCACGAAAATATTTGCTGGACATGATATTGCGATTCATCCGAATCATTCCGACCGGATGCTCGTCATGGGTGTTGTCTTTCTGACAGACGCCGTGGAGTTGGTCAAAAGACGCCGCCGTTGCCACCAGAGCATTTAGCTGAGATTTCTGATCGAGATGTTTCAGCTGTTGATCTTCTTGAAGTATGTGGCCCACGACCTCTGCACCCATAAAGTCTGCGAAGCTTTCCTGAATTTGGTCAACTGGCTGAGGATCCCTGCGGTAATCAGAGCCATCATCGCCATCCTGCCTCGGATCGCTTTTTCCCATGGGACAGTCGGGAGCATCGTCCACCAATTGTCGCTCGTGCATCCAGGCCCCTATTTTTTTAAGGACAGATCCTTTGATCGCGCTCTCGTACTGATGTCGAAATTGCGTGATACCCTGATCAGAATTGCAGTTTAAGGTTCCATTTTCACAGCCGCGCAGACCTGTTCCGCCGCGCAGACACTGCAAAAGCTTAGGAAAGGTTTTAAGAGCCAAGTCAGGATCACCCTGATCTTTGAGAGAGTAATCCACTTCGATGCTACAGGGATCAATACTGTGCGACAGCTCGTGAGCGATAGTCATCATCAGTTCTTTCTCATTGAGATGATCCAATAGAGACATGGCGCCGATACATACCACGATAAGGTTCTTTCCATCTGGGGAAAGCTGGTTGAAAAGCTCGGTCTCGGGACCTTTTGCGCCAGTGTTCATACAAGGCACATCATCCGCTGGAGCCACTTGCAGATGAGTGAGTCTAATTTTTTCTATGAGCATAGACTTTCGATTTTCCGGAATTATCGTAGATGTCTTGATCAGGCTAAGATATTTTTTCTGAATGCGCTGAAAAACAGCCGTCAATTTATCTTGGCGTTCAGCAGTATACACGGCTTTTTTTTCTAAGAGATCCAACTCTGCAGAATGGGATATCTTTAATATCTTCTGGCAGATATCCGGTCCCCAAGCTGAAGGACATTCCGACTTATGTGCCTCAAAAAACAAATCAGCTTGGGCCTGAGCCCGGCACTCGGCGTCCACATAGTCAGGGGTATTTGCCACGTCCTCTGGCTTTGTGAGATCGATCTCGCAGTCTGTGGTTAGATAGCGGCCCTGATTTTGTTGGCAAACGTAGCCCGCGGGATCAGTGCAAACCTTGTTCAAGGTTTCATTGGTGTCGCATCCATTGATGCCGCAAAAACCATTGTCTGTGATCTTCTGGGTGAGCTGATTGATTTCGGTAGGCAGTTTCGCCGCCCTGAGTTCCTGACAAGCCACGAAGGCCCGGTAAACCTTGCTTTGCCGGGCTCCATCCCCGCAGTTAGCGAAGCTAACTCCTGAAAATAGATAGATCCCGGTAAATATGATCAATGTAAAAAATTTCATGACTCTATAGACATTCTATCCAGCAATGGCTGCCAATAGAAGGCCAGAATGAACTAATTACCCAAGCCAGAAGTCAGTTCGGCAGCGGGCCAGTTTCTGCGGTATACAGTGTTCGTCAGTTGGGCCATTGGGGGGTTACAGTGAAGCTAGTTTCTTTGCTTGCGGGGATTTTACTTTCTCAACAGATATTTGCGCTCACCAATTCTCTAGTGGCAGAAGACCCCATATGGTCGTCGGTGGTCAAAATCGAGGTCGATGGTAGAGCAGAGGACGGACAGATAGGTCCGGGTTTCTGTGTGGCCACACTCTTAAGAAGTAATATGCTGGTGACCGCCGCTCATTGCGTGAATGACGCCAACAAATTATTCATTCGTGGTATTCGGGTGATCATGGGGCACTATATCTATCGTACTATGCCTGATGGGTCGCGACGACGAATCGGATATATGCCAAATGCTACGGTTCGAACCACCGGAAGCTTTCTGACCAGGGGAACTGATCCTGGTTCCGCTGGTGATATGGCCGTTGTGATTCTAGATCATCCTCTTAGTTTGCCAGAAGGTTTTCGCTTCCCAACGCTTGCAACGGCCGCCGAAGTGTCCGCCGTTCGGGACTACCCTTCGGATTACTGGCCGACCATCGTTACCTTAAGCTCGGAAGAAACGACGAGCAGTGATTTCCGTCGTATGGCTCGGCTGAACGATTTCAGTTGGGCGCAGTTCAGTGGTTACTATCAGTCACAGTCTCTTTCGCGGGTACAGCCCGGTGACAGCGGAGCACCTGTCTTCGTGCGCATCGGCGCCCACTGGAAATTACTGGCCACAGTGAAGGGTCATGCTAAGAATTTTTATTCCGAGTGGGACGTCTTTGAGAGCGCCGAGGACAACTTGTGCGCGATCGTGAGTGGCAGGGTTCGACCAGATTTACAGCGGTCGTTCTGTTCCAACTGACGTCAGCTGAATAAATGAGCACTGCCTTCCAGCCAGATCACGGTCTCTGCGGAAGGAATGTAAACTAAGGTTTTTAAATGTGTCTTCATGGGAGCACCAGCATTGCTTTTTTGAGATTTGCATTTCGTCCAGTTGCGATTGCAATACCCCCAATAGGTTCACCCGAGCTTTTCCCTGAGACAAATCCAGGAAGTGATTGGGTTTGACCGTCATCACGCTGGCAAGAATCTGTTCCTTCACATCTGTGCCGACTTCGAAAGATTGAAATTGAATGTGTGGCCCTAGCGCCAAGATCAGATCTTGGGAATGGCTTCCCAAATTCAATAGCGCTGAAATCGTTTTGGGTAGAATCCTTTGAGCGACCCCTCTCCAGCCGGCGTGGACGGCAGCAATTCGTTTTTGACCTTGGTCGTAAATCAATATGGGTACGCAGTCGGCGGTGACGCTGACCAATGCTAGGCCTGCTTGATCGGTAAAATGGGCATCTCCGATAACTTGATTCTCGGTCGGATGGTCCGAGGCCACAACAATGTCACTGTGAGTTTGTTTCAGCCGAGCAAACTGCAGCGCCGGAAATTTGATTTTCAGCGTTTCCAGGTCGGCCTGGGCATTGCCGAAAAAAAAGACGAAGTCTTTTCCCTGATTGATTTTGCCCAGCGGGGTATCCGTGAAATTCATAGAAGCCCAAGCTCTCGCAGCCGGATTTTGATTTCCTCTGGCCAGTCCTGTTTGAACAAAAGATTTTCGTTGGTTCGTGGATGTTTAAAACCTAACTCTGCTGCGTGCAAGGCCAGGCGCGGAAACTCCTGAAGCTGCAATCGCAGAGAGACACTTTTCACCGAGTTGAAGTTTTTGGAAGAACCATAGACCTCGTCGCTCACGATCGGGCATCCCATTTCCGACAAATGCACCCGGATCTGATGTGTGCGTCCGGTCTCCAATTGAACCTGGAAGTAACTAAGGCCCGCGGGATTGGTTTTTAGCACTTGGTAATGAGTCACGGCCCACTTACCAAAAGCGGGGGCCAGCTTCTGATCGCGAATAATCCGACGATTTGGGTCCAAAACCGAAGAATATTTTTTTCGATCGGTCGGATGCCTGGCTAAAAAACTTTGAACAACTCCAGAAGAGACACCCGGAATTCCTAAGCCAACGGCAAAATAAACCCGATGATTGGTTTTGTTACGAAATTGCTGGGCCAAGCCTTCGTGAGCGAAGTCGTTTTTGGCGATGACCAAGATGCCACTGGTGTCGCGGTCCAAGCGGTGGACAATTCCGGGGCGATTCTCTCCGAACTTCATGGATAGATCACTGGTGTGATGAATCAGCGCATTCACCAGTGTGTCCTGCTGGTGGCCCGCCGCTGGATGCACGACAAGTCCTGAAGGTTTGTTCAAAACAATCAGATCGTCGTCCTCAAACAGAATGTCGAGAGCCAGCGGTAGCGGCTTGAGCTCGCTGGATTCTGGTTCTGGAAATTCCACCAATATTTCGTCAGAGGCCATAACTTTATGAGAGGCCTTAACCAGCTTGGTGTTCACCTGCACTCGCGCTTGTCCGATCAAATATTCGGCCCTCGAGCGACTGTGAATTTCGGGAATAAAACTGAGCGCTTTATCGAGCCTAAGACCGATCATCTGTGGCGTGATCGCAATGAGTCTGGCTGGATTATTTCTTTTCAAGATTGGATTTGAAGATTTTCATGTAAGAGTCACAGACTTTTTTCTCGTCCAAAGCGAGCACTTTGGCCACTTGGGAAACATAGCCACGAACGTAAACTGCGGCGGGAAGATTTTTAGGATCGCACTCTTCCAGGGCCTTCACGTAATAAACACTGATTTTGGTGATGTTGCTTAAGGCATCATGCGAAAGCTTGCGATACTCACGCGCTTTTTTTAGCATCGTACCGTCCCAATGAGTGGTGGCGCTGAATTCATCTTCTATGGCTTTGTCCGCGACAAACTGAGCCCGATCATTGCTTGGCTTTTTTGGCAGTGTGCTGAAGACCGTTTTGCTTTCGGTTTGAAGCGATTCAAAACTTAAATCCGCAATTGGGCGTTTCTGCCCAATTTTTTCGTCGTACAGAGCCCGCAGAGTTTTATTTCCCAAGACAGAGTAAGCCTCTTCCACCATTTTCAGTAACTCGCGAGCTTCGCTTTCGTTGAACATCGTGTAGATGGCCGGATTTTCGCCTGAATAGGTCAGCTTCGAACGCTCGTAGGCTGTGGTGACCTCGTGCTGTGGGCAATGGCAATTGATCTCCAAAATATCGTAATAATTATAACGCTCACTCGTATCCATAGAAGATTTATATCACGGCCTTGATGCCGATGACATGGTTTTCCGAGGGGCTTAAGTGTTTTGCGAGTGCAAGAAATTGTCCGGACAATTTTGTAAATGGCTTCGCAATAAGGAAGGGCTCTTTGTTACGGATCGAGTGCCACACCGCATTGTCATAGTCGACGCATCCAGAGTAGTCGATTCCAAGATCGAAATATTTGCTGCACACACTCTTCACTGAGTAACCTAGATCTTGGTCCTGATGACTGCGACAGCTGTTCACCACTAAGCGAATGGGATGAGAAAGCATTTGATCAAAATGATCGAAGGACACGTTCGCCGTCGAATTTAAATATTTTCTAAAAGAGAAAAGTCCTTGTTGTTTCTGAGCGCGAAATTCTTGCACCGCTTTTTTTATTTTTTCGTACGCGTCGGGCGTCGTGTTTTCTGAAACTTGCTTGAGAATCCAAGCCTCAAAAAAACGGTAGGATTTTTCGACGGAAGTGGGCTCGGCATTGGTGACCAGAATTTTTTCGTCGGCGCTAGAGAATATTTCTAAGTTAGTGGCGGTGGCGCCGGGGCCTAGGTCAATAACGACAAAGTCAAAAGGCAACTTGCGGATTTCCTGAACCAACTGCAGACCCTGTCCGCGGCGGCACGGAGTTTGTTCCCACTCTTGCCAAACACCTTGGATCATCGAAAGCTTCGGGATGGAGGTCGGCTGTGACAAGTTCACCAGATCCGCCTCGCCGTTCAGGAAAGATTGAATCGAAGTTTTCTGAGGTTCCATTCCCAAATTGGTGTGAACATTGGCGCCAGCAAGATCGAAATCAACCAACAGCACCGAGTGATGAAGTTTCGCTAAGGTGATAGCCAGGCTTGAGGAAATAAAAGTTTTTCCCACTCCGCCTTTTCCGGCTCCCACTGCGAAAATTTTTGCGCTCATTTTGAATCCCCGAATTTATTTCAGCTTCAGATTCTCTTCGGCGGCAGAGCTGCGAAGATAAAGGGGAATCACCGATTTCCAGTCCAAGGTCTGGGTTCCGGATTTTTGTGCTAAAACAGCCAAAAGGGATGCTGACGGATGGTCGGCAAGAGCCGTATCACGAAATAATTTAGTCTTAAGCGTCGAGGAAAACTCACTGGCATAAGCATCATAGCCATCACCGACACAGCGAACAGGATTTTTCATTCCAAGTTGAGACAAATAGGTCTCTAGACCATCGACAGGAATGACTTCTGCTGGGGTCGCAGCGCGATCCTTCTGGCGCAGTGACACGAACAACATATTTTTATAGGCGTTGATCAAAGCGAGACAATCACCGGTCGTCTGTGCGTGAAGTAAGTGCAGTGACGGGAGCGTAAAAACGGGACACTTTTGTATAAAGGCAATGGTTCGCGCGACACTTACGGCAACGCGCGCGCCGGTGAAACTTCCGGGGCCAGGATCCACGGCCACCAGACCAACTTCAGAAATTTTTCGCTGGCTCTGTATGAACAAATTGGCGATGGCGGGATTTAGGAACTCACTGTGGGATTTGGGCTGATCATTGCTGAGTTCGCCAAGGACTTGGTGGCCTTCAGCCAAAGCCACCGACGCCACTTTCGTGCTGCATTCGATGGCTAGAACCAGCATCGCTAAAACCCAAGTATTCGGGTCACATCGTTGAACAAAGAGAACGCCATTAAGCTCATCAGTACGACAAGTCCGACCTGCTGGGCAATTTCCATTTTTCTCATGCTTAAGGGTGCGCCACGCAGTCCTTCGATCACATAAAACAGCAGATGTCCCCCATCCAATACTGGTACGGGAAACAGATTGATGACAAAAAGATTCACAGAGATCACCGCCATCAATTGCAGAAAGTGATTCAGACCAATTTTAAAAGTCTCGCTGGCTGCTTGCCCAATGGAAAGCACACCACCCAGATTTTTCGGAGAGATAGACCCTTGAATCAGACGTACGAAACTCAAAAGCGTCATGCCAGTGACCTCGTAAGTTTTTTTCCAGCCCCGCTGCAGAGCTTCGATGACGCCATCGGATTTCATCAGCATCATGGCGGGTGGTGCATCTTGGATCCACGGCATAATTCCGATGGTGAAACGTTTGTCCTCACCGCCCTGGGAATTCATATGGCTTTGCAAGGTCGGAACAATTTCAAATGATTTTTCCTGTCCCTGACGAAGGATGGTGAACTGCACCGGCCCGTTACCAGCGTAACCTTTGACGTTGTTGAGCACATCTTCCCATTTTTTAGGTTCGCTGGTGTTGATACGGATAATTTTGTCGCCGGGTAAGAGTCCTGCCACAGCGGCCGGACTTTTCTCAACAATTTTGGCTAAGTAAAGATCCGGAGACTCAATCCCGAAAGATGACAAACTAGAGATAGCCTCAACTGATCCCGAAACTTTGAGAGTCTTTGGCTCCTTGTCGGCGTCGCGCTCGACCTCAAAGACCACCGATTTTCCCTGTTGAACTAAAATCAGATTTTCTAACTCGCGAAAATGATTCACCGGCTGAGCATTCACACTGATGATGCGATCTCCGGTGACTAGCCCCAGCTTTTGCGCTTGAGAGTCATGCACCACACCGATGAAAGCCGCTCTAGCAGAGAGGGACAGGCCTTCCACTCCGCCGATGTACTGATGCAAACTCAGAAGGTTATCGTTGGCTTTGAGATTGGGAGTGGCTTGAATGTCGATGGTTTGTTCAGATCCCGAACGCTTCACCGTGAATGAAGACTTTGAATTGACCACTCCGTCCATTTGATCTTGAAACTGATCCCAGGTTTTTACCGGATGCTGATCAACCGAAAGGACTTCATCGCCAGAGCGAAAACCGGCGCTATAAGCGGCCGAGCCTTCGGCAATGTCACCCAAAACTGGGCGACGAACTTCCTCGCCGATCAGGGCGACGACCATGAATATAAGAATCGCGAAAAAGAAATTCATCAGTGGCCCAGCTAGAACGACCGCAAACCTTTGATACAGTTTTTTATGGGTGAACGAAAACTGGCGATCGTTCTCTGCGATTTGGGAGCCCAGCTCGTCACCGAACATTTTTACATATCCGCCCAGGGGAATCATGGCGATGCAATAGGTGGTGTCGCCTCTTTTGTACTGAAAAAGTTTTTTGCCAAAGCCCAAAGAGAATACTTCGACGCGAACTCCGCACCATTTGGCGACCAAGAAGTGACCTAGCTCGTGAACAAAGATCAAGAAGCCCAATAGAATTACGAACGGGCCAAAAGCTGAAACAATCGATTGCAGTTTGCTGACAATTATATCCATATGACCTCAGTCTAAACAGACGTCAGAGTCAGGACAAGGGATTGTCTATAGACCAGACCAAAGAGAGGCCGTCAGATAAACAAAGGGAGCGGCGAATAAAATTCCGTCCAGACGATCCAGCAAGCCGCCATGACCCGGCATGATAGAGCCAGAATCCTTCACATCGGCGACACGTTTTAAAAGTGATTCAAAGAAGTCTCCGAACTGACCAATCATTCCAACGCAAAGACCCATCAGCACCAAAAAATAAGGGGGGACCTGGGGAAGAAAACTAGAAGCAATCAGCGCCGCTGTGGCTGACCCCAGCAATCCCCCCAGCGAACCTTCTACAGATTTTTTAGGGCTGATGTTGGGCATGATTTTATGTTTTCCAAAGCTCACGCCGGCAATGTAAGCAAAGGTATCACCAGTTAGAACAACGGCCAGCAAAACCACAAACCAAACGATCCCCTGCTCTAACACTAGCAAGCGGTCAGCGAAGACAGGCAACAGCCCAAGATAAAAAAATCCCATCAGACTTCGCGCGTTCCTGCTAGAAATAAGAACCGGATTATTTTCGGACCGGTGTCGCCACAGATTCAAAGAAAAATACAGAATTGAAATGGCGACAAAAATAACTGCCATGCGTTCAAAGAAGCGAACAGAAAAAATATAAATTAATACCACTGAGAAATAGAACAAAACCCGATCCAGTCGGCTATCTTCGGGCAGAAATAGAATCTTGATCAGCTCGCGTCCACCAAGAATAACGACGGAAAAAACCACGACGTGCATTCCAGAAAGTCCAAAAAAATAATAGAGACCGATCATCAGCGCAATAGCGACCGCTGCGGAAAGGGCCCTAATGGGAAGGCTGTTCATATTGTTCTGTCACTTGGCCAAAGCGTCGTTCGCGGGACAAGAAGTAAGCAAAGATCTGTTCAAGCTCGGTTCGGTTGAAATCGGGCCAAAGGGTTCTGGTGAAATAGAGTTCGCTGTAGGCACTTTGCCACAACAAAAAATTGGAAACACGCTGTTCGCCACTAGTTCGAATCATTAAATCCAAATCCGGAGCCGGATGGGTGGACAGATTCATCGAAAATAAGGACTCGTCAATATCGGATACCTCAAGCTCACCGTTTTGTACTTTGAGCGCCAGTGCTTTCGTCGTTGCTACAATTTCTTGTCGGGACCCATAACTGAGGGCAAAAATCAGTCGCATACCGGTGCAATGCTGAGTGGCTGAAATAGTGTCTTGAACGACCGTGCGCATCTCTTTGGGAAGGCTGGCCACATTGCCAATCACTGAAAACCGAATATTTTCCGCCAATAGATTTTCAGTCTCTCTTTTCAAGTATCGTCCAAGAAGTCGCATCAAAAAAGCAACCTCTTGCTCTGGCCGCAACCAATTTTCGGTACTGAACGCATAAAGAGTGAGGTTCTCTATCCCCATTTCTGCACAGGCCGAAATCACTTTCTTCGCCACTCGTGCACCCTTGATATGTCCAAAGGTGCGTGGACGCCCGCGCAGCTGCGCCCAGCGTCCGTTTCCATCCATAATAATTCCGACGTGTTTAGGTTTTGTCATCAATCAGATAGTGAGAATGCTTTTCTCTTTTTCATCGGCCATAGAATCTACTTTTTTGATGTAATCATCCGTCATTTTTTGCACATCAGTTTCGTGCTTCTTGCCCTCATCCTCACTGACGGTTTTGTCTTTGAGTGCCTTTTTGACATCTTCGTTGGCGTCCCGGCGGGCCATGCGAATGGCCACGCGTGCGTCTTCAACGATTTTTTTGGTCTGTTTCACTAGATCTTTACGACGATCTTCCGTCAAATCTGGAACTCGCAGGCGAATGACTTTGCCATCATTAATGGGGGCCATTCCCAGCTCACTTTTAACGATTGATTGCTCGATCTCTTTAAGAACTGAAGGCTCCCACGGTGCAATCAGAAATGACTTGGCATCAGGGCAAGAAATTGCAGAAACCTGACTTAAGGGAGTCGCAGTTCCGTAGTAGTTCACTTTAATTCCATCCAACATCGAAACCTGGGCACGGCCAGTACGGATTTTTTTCAGCTCTCCCTGCAGTGCTTGTAGGGCCTTTTCCATTCGATCTTGGGTTTTCTTTTTGAGATCTCCGAGCATAATTGACTCCTAGTTATTGGACGAGTGTACCAATGGATTCGCCGCGAATAGCACGCGCGATATTACCTGGGGTATTCAAATCAAAATTTAAAATGGGCAATTTGTTGTCCATGCAAAGGCTGACTGCTGTCATATCCATAATCTTCAGGCCTTTATTCAAAACCTCAAGATAGCTAATTTTATCAAACTTTTTAGCATCAGGATATTTAACCGGATCTTTGTCATAGATGCCGTCCACTTTCGTGGCCTTCATCAAAACCTCAGCGTTGATTTCCATGGCTCTTAAGGCTGCCGCCGTGTCTGTTGTGAAATATGGATTTCCAGTTCCTGCTCCGAAGATCACCACACGACCTTTTTCAAGGTGGCGAATGGCGCGACGACGGATGTAGGGCTCTGCAATTTGATGCATTTCGATCGCCGTTTGGACTCGCGTTGGCACGTTGGCTTTCTCTAGGGCATCTTGTAGAGCTAAAGAATTAATACAGGTGGCCAGCATTCCCATGTAGTCCGCACTGGCGCGGTCCATACCTTCAGCCGAGGCCGCGACACCACGGAAGATGTTTCCTCCACCGATGACGATGCCGATTTGCACTCCGGTTTGATGAGCTTCTGCGACGTCTTTAGCAAATTGCTGAATGGCACTGGTACTGATACCAGTGCCCGGCTTACCACCAAGGGCCTCTCCACTTAATTTTAGCAATACTCGTTTGTAGACGGGAGATTTCAATGATGTTTCCTCTGTTTAATGACCCTTAGTTTGAGCAGCCACTTCTTCAGCAAAATTGTTCGAGCGTTTTTGCAAACCCTCACCCAATTCGAAACGCACAAAACGTTTGATGACATAGTTGTCGCCAGACTTCTTCGCCATTTCTGTCATGTAGTCTTTCACTTTAAGATCTGGATTTTTCACAAAAGCTTGCTCTAAAAGAGCACTCTCTGCCAAGAACTTACGGATTTGGCCTTCGACGATTTTATCGATCATCTCTGGTTTTTTACCCTGTTCGAGGTTTTTTGCTTTCATGATTTCTTTTTCTTTAGCGACCACATCCGCAGGAATTGCGTCTTGTGACAGAGCCAAAGGATTCATGGCCGCAACGTGCAAGCATACATCATTGGCGAAAGTTTTAGCATTGTCGTCAGGTTTCGCTGTGGTTAGCTCTACCAGGACACCAATTTTTCCATCACCGTGAATGTAGCTGTGAACATAGCCCGTGGGAGCATCGTATCGGGAAAAACGTCGTAAAACGATGTTTTCACCAATTTTAGCGATGGCATTTTTCAAGGCCTCCGCGACGTCCATACCACCCAACTGTAATTTCATCAGCGCATCCACATCGGACGGAGCCGGTGTGGTCGTGCCAACCAGTTTCACTGCATCAGCGATGAAAGCTTTGAAAAGATCATTCTTAGCGACGAAATCAGTCTCTGAGTTTACCTCAAGAAGAACGCCCGTTTTTCCGTTGTTCACGAAAGCAACGACCGCGCCCTCAGAAGCCAGTCGGTCTGATTTCTTAGCTGCAGAAGAGAGACCTTTTTTGCGAAGCCACTCGATGGCAGCTTCCATGTCCCCACTAGTTTCTTCTAAGGCTTTCTTGCAATCCAACATTCCTGCGCTTGTTTTTTCGCGAAGGTCGCGAACCATTGAAGCTGTGACAGACATGAATTACTCCTCAGTAGTTTCTACTTTGCTGCCCTCTTCAAGTTCAGCTTCGATTTCGATTTTTTCAGCCAGACCAGCAGCAACCAGTTTGCGAGCTTTATTGGCTTTAACCACTGTAGGTCCCGAAGATTCTTTTTTCTCTGGCACCGCAGCAGGAGCGCCTTTGCCGGCAGGTTTTGGACCACGTCCACGGGCCTGCGCAGGGGCTGCGTCTTTTTGCTCTTGTTCCATATCAGAAGCTTTGTCCGTTTGTGTGCGGAGTGTGGCTTGATATTCTTTAGCACCTTCGATGAAAGAATCAGCGACCAAGTTCGAGAACAACTTGATGGAGCGAATCGCATCGTCGTTGCCTGGGATTGGGTATTCGATCAACTCAGGATCAGAGTTAGTGTCAGCAATCGCTACCACTGGAATACCCAAACGTCGGGCTTCAGCAACGGCAATGTGCTCTTTCGGCAAATCAACAACGAACATGGCGGACGGTGCGTCTTTCATGTCGCGGATACCGCTGAGATACTCAGACAAACGGATGTATTCTTTTTCGATTTTTTGCGCGTTCTTTTTTAGTGAAGAACTCGAGCTCATTTTTTTCGCGCATTTGATCAATGCGACGAAGACGATCGATCGAGGCCTTAATAGTCTCGAAATTTGTCAGCATTCCACCCAACCAACGTTTTGTGACGTGGTATTGGCCGCAACGTTGAGCTGCTTCCAAGATGGGCTCTACAGCCTGTTTTTTTGTGCCGACAAAAATCAATCGTCCGCCTTGAGCTGCGACTGTCTTTACGAAGTCTGCTGCTTTGTTGGCCATTCCGACAGTTTTCTGTAGGTCGATGATGTGGATACCTCCGCGTGCTGAGTACACGTAAGGTTTCATCTTAGGGTTCCATCGCTGTGTTTGGTGTCCGAAATGTACTCCAGCGTCGAGCATTTCCTTCATGGTAACTTGTGCCATGTGCATTGTTCCTTTCTGGTTAAGCCTCCCCCAGGACAGACTCGAATTTTTGCTAAATCCAAGTTCTCACCGTCGTTTTGTGAACGACGGACCAGTGGTTTGTCCACGGGGTGCGTATTTAAGTCTGATGGAATTATCACGCGAGTTATGCGATGTCCAAGAGTATCTTGGGATTCTCGGGCGCGAAGGGGGGTGGGAAATGCGTCTTCGAATTTACATAAATATAATTAAAATCAATGGTTTGAGGTGATATCAAAAAATGTGATTGTGGCTGAAGGTGCATTTTTAAGCGGGTTTTGTTAGAACCTTCTGATGTTTGAAGAGATCCAGTTAAGACCGGCAGAGAAGTCGGACCTACTCCAATTGTCACGTCTAGTGAACTCCGCCTACAGGGGTGATGTCAGCCGTCAGGGATGGACCACTGAGGCCGATCTCCTGGACGGGCAGCGCACCGATGCAGAATCTTTGAGCGAGATGTTGGGCGACCAGCAATTCATTTTATTGGCAGAGTCACGAAGTAAGGATTTGCTCGGCTGTGTTTTTCTGAAAAATAAAAGCCAAGACCTGGCGTATTTGGGCATGTTGACGGTGAAGCCCGATCAGCAGGCCAACGGACTCGGAAAAAAAATTCTGGCAGCAGGGGAAAATTTCGCGCGGGAACAATGGCGATCCAAAAAAATGGAAATGACGGTCATCTCCATTCGCCAGGAGCTGATCGAATGGTACGAGCGCCGTGGCTACAAGAACACTTGGCGAAGCGAAGATTTTCCTTACGGAAACATTCGTTTTGGTCAGCCGAAGCGCGATGATCTGAAATTTGTGATCTTAGAAAAAAATCTCTAGACGAAATTCGAACGCCGGTATCTTGGCCGGCCACCAAAACACACAGACAAGCCGGCACCATTCTTGAAAACAAAAGGGATGGCTTTCACCACCCCCTTTGGAACGGAACCATCCTCTCAATCACAGAGGAGGTACCTATGACAACAACCAGTCATAGGACTATTCGGAAGAAATGGAGAAAACTTGAGAGTCAGTTGAAAATTTTTTTGCTGGCTTTACAGGTGATTTACACATTGCTTTTGATCTGGAATCTGATCTGAATTCGAGGGCTTAAGAGTTTCGTCCAAGGTCGGCGGGCTGTAAACCCTAGAGACTCATGGACGATTCGGGAGTGGTGAGGGCCACTTCGTTAGAAGCCGCGACAGCTGGGTGAAATCCCAGGGCGCTGCAAACCAGCTCAGCCTGTTGCAAACATCCCAACAGATTTTTTTGTGGCGAAAGTGTTCCACTGGCGACCCAAAAATTCGGCAGGGTGGAAATCGATTGATTGGCGTTCAGTTTGAGCTCGCCGTCACCACCGATGGAGGCCGCGACAAAAATCCGTTCGGATTGCAAGTTTTCTAAGGCTGTGGGAAAGGCGCGCTTGATTTGTCGTTTGATTTTTTTCAGTGTAAGTCCGACTTGTTCGGCGTCTTCAGCGGCCTCGTTATCGATGAAAGAAACCCATTGGGAAAGCTGCAAGCCGGAGGCTTCCGCGGGAACGAAGAATTGGCCGACGCAAGGACCTTGATCATCTTGAGTGGTGCCATTGAGCACGTGAAGTCTTCCGGGCTCTCCAGTGGCTTGTGAGTGAACTAGATCCAGGCAAATCGCCGTCCAAAATTTCGCTTTAGAAAGTTTTTGCCGAGCTCGGGGCGATAGCGCCGCTTCCGGAAGTAGCACCGACAGACTTTGAGTGGGCCCGCAATAAATAAAATTGCGCCCCAAAACCGTTTTCTGGCCGTTGACCAGGGCTCGGGTGATTTGTCCGTCTTCTTCGATGAACTTGGTGACGTAAGATTTGGGCATGAAGTCGGCGTTCGAGTTTTCAAAAAGCCACTGTGTCCATTCATAGGGTTGCGAGCTGAGATTCAATCGTCGAGGTGAAAGAAAGTAGGAAAACTCTTCGTAAAATGAAGGGGGCGTGTCGCCAAAACCGACGAAGGGACGCAGGCCCCCGGCTTCATATGTGAGGGCCAGATTTTCAACGGATTCTGCACCTACTGGTTGCGGCAACAGCTGCGATAAAAAATCCAAAGATTTTCGCGAAAGCTCGCTGTCCGGGAAAAAACGAAACCCGTTGTTGGCCGCACCCACCAGTGAAATTTGATTTTGGTTGGCACCGCCGTGAGTCTCTGCAGCTTCCAGTAGAAGAACATTCGATGTGACCCTTGATAGGGCTGAGGTGATCAAAAGACCATTTAAGCCAGAACCGATCACTACATAATCATAAATGTGCTGCGCGGATTTTTTTGGATGGATGTTCATAGGAAAAGAGTTCCAAGGCCTAGACTTTATGGCAAGAGAAAGCTCAATGACGGACAGCGCGATTGATCAAGAGTCGCAGGAAGGCCCTCACCGGTGCCTTTAGGAAAGGCATGGAATCGATCACTCGCGCCACCGGGGGCGAAAATGCGTAATAGAATTGCACAAAGGCCCGACCAGCCTTGGATTGCAGCAGGACTCTGTCACGCCACTCTTGCAGCATCACCACTTCGGGTGCCGCGTAAGAGGAGAACGCAGCGGTGGCGATAAAGCATCGTCCCTTGGACTCATTGGCCGCTTTAAGAAATGTTCTAACGACGGCGGGATTTTTTGCCGTTTTCACAAAGGCCTCAGCCTTGCGAGTGATGTCGGGAAACACCGGGGTGTAGCGAAGGAAGAGGCCCAGTTTGTTGGCGGCGACCCGCATGCGCTCTCCGTAATTTTCGCTGGTGTCATAGATGCGCAAAAGGTCCCAGTAAACACCGGCGACCACGGTGAGTTCTTGGGTGCGCGCCGACTCTTTGAACTGCTCTGGAGTAAGCCCACCAGGCTTCACGTCAAAGACCACTTCTAAGACTTTGATGTATTTTTCGTACTGAACAGCCGCGTCCGAGAACGCCTTGTTGTTCATGTGCACGCGGGCATTCTTGATCAGACCAACGCGACTTTTCCACAGCATTAATTTTCTTTGCTCTTTGGCTTTTTCACGAGCGTGCAGCACTGAACCACGGGCAATAGAGCCTGCCAATTGAGTGAAGCAATTGAGACAAACTTGCCCCGGCAAAACCTCGGAGTTTCCGGCTTTAGCAATTTTTTCTGCCAATGCGGGATCTATATTTTGAAGCTCGGCGACGGTGTTACCGCAGCGAGGACAGGCCATTTCGCTCATATCTTTTTATTTTGTTAAAGAAGATTCAACGGGTCAACATCAGACGTGATGCGAACTCCACTTGGGAAGGCGTCCTCGTTGCTCAAAAGATGCCGGCAGAGCTTATTGAGTTCTCGCATTTCCGGACCTTTGAGCAGCAGGTGATAGCGATACTTGCCACGCACCCGACTGAGAGGGGCTTGGGCCGGCCCCAGGACCTCAATTTTGGCATAGCTGGGAAATTTCTCCTTGAGACTTGAGGCCATTTGCGCCAGCTGACTCGAAGCCTGCTGGACTTTTTCTAGATCGATGCCCTGCAGACGTAACGAAATCAATCGCCCAAAAGGTGGGTAAAGCAGCCCACTTCGGTGCCCTAGTTCTTGCTGCGCGAAACCCACAAAATCATGTTGTTGGGCAAACACCAGGCTGGGATGGCTTGGGTTGTATGTTTGCACGATCACTTCACCCGGATCATCACCGGCTTTGACGTGACGGCCAGAGCGTCCACTCACTTGA
>JABDFK010000002.1 GCA_013286585.1 Deltaproteobacteria bacterium | reverse complement strand
CAGAACGTCACCCATATCCCACCGATGCACGAGCTTCCGTTGTTGGCGGGCGCCGGTCTTTGTAACCAATTGTGAAAAGGAGTTGAATCATGAAACAAATAATTACATTCAAAAAAATGGGTTTGGCGGTATTGCTCTTCGGAGTGAACGTTCAAGCGCAGATTCCGAAGACATTCAGATACAAGTGCAGCTCTCAAAATGCGGAACTGGTGTTTGATAACGAAGGGGAACTTTCTCCTGGCACTCACCCAAATGCTGTTGGAATTAGTTTTCGCCTAGGCAAGGTGTCGAAGAAAATGTCAGCCAATGAGGCCAAACCTCATGTGGCAGGGTTTGGCTCCATTCTGATGTTTGATGAGGAAAGAAGTGGCCTCCAATTTACAG
This sequence comes from Deltaproteobacteria bacterium, assembly GCA_013286585.1. Taxonomy (GTDB): domain Bacteria; phylum Bdellovibrionota; class Bdellovibrionia; order Bdellovibrionales; family Bdellovibrionaceae; genus CAIYID01. The sequence goes on along the minus strand of JABDFK010000002.1, from coordinate 103,949 downwards.
TTGGGTTCTTTCCTGGGGCCAGCGGTTTTGCGATGGCAAATTCTTTTGCCCTAGAGGCGCCGTTCGGTGATTTTCCCGGCAGTTATGCCACCATTGAAACAGGAGCCTGCGAGCTAGTAGCTGGGGATCTTCATGGGATCTAAATATCTAATTCTTTCCATCGTTGTGGGATACTCGCTTGTATCCCACGCGGCTTTTACCAGTTGTGGTTATTCCCAAAATCCCTGCGACAGCTACGGGAATCATTATCTATGTTCCGTTGTAGGGTGGACGGGTCCCAATCCTCCCACCTATTGTGCTCCGTTGGATCATTCCACGGGCCCCGGAAGGACACGCCCTGGCGATTTACGCCCATGCAGGCCGGGGGAAAGTCCACAGTGCCATGATTTCGTGCCCGAGCAATGATCGCGCTCTAGGCCCTGCGAATCCTCGCGTCAGTATTTTTGTATAAAGCCAGCTACGTCGCTCTTAAGCTGTGCCAGTACCGGTGGATTCAAATACAACATGTGACCGCTCGGATATCTCGTGTGAGAAATTCGCGACGAAAGAATTTTTCCATGAGGCATTTGCTCGATCTCGTAGTCGACGGTTCCCATGGGGCAAGCCAGATCAAAATATCCGCTGGCGACCAACACTCGCAGGCGGGGATTGACCACCATGGCATCCGACAGTTGCACCATGGTGTCGATGCCATCGCTCTGTGAAATGGGCCAATCTTGGATGGTTGCAAATTCAGCGTAAGGCGAAGTCGTTTTGAATCCCAGATTCACACGAAGATATTGGTTGATTGCGGGCACATAACGAATTCCAGTGGCGTTATCGCTAGGATCGCCCGATCCACCGTGAGTCAGATTTAAGGAACGGAAGCGGCTGTCGAAGCGACCGATGGTCATCTGGCTGTCGGCCAGAAGTCCGCTGAACATATTCCCATCAGTGATCCGCAGATTCAGGTTCATGATTTGCGAGACCGGCAGACCGGTCCAATCGGACAATTCTTGGGCGACAGAGTTGAACTCCGCATTGTCGATGAGGCTTCCCATTTCTAGTGCGGGACGATAGCGATTTTCAGCAAAGGCCTGGGCCTTCACAAAGACTTGCGAGGCCACCAGGGATTTGTATTGGGCGCCAATCTTGCCATGGAACCAAGCCGTGGTGGCGAAACTGGGTAGGAAAGTCCAGTAGGGAACCAAGTTGTCAGCAGCAGACTCGAAAAAAGAAAGATCGGACACCGCTGGTGAAATCAAAATCAAACCATCGATCGGAATATTCAAACTGCTTTGCAAGTAGTTCACCAAAAGATTTCCGCGAATGCCACCATAGCTTTCACCAAGGATGAATTTCGGCGACAACCAGCGGTCGTTCAAGCTCAGGTAATTTTGCACAAAGGCGCCGACAGAGGTGTAATCATTTTTGACTCCAAAAAATGGAGTGTTAGCGCCAGATTCCGTGTGACTAAAACCGGTGGCCACGGGATCAATCATAACGATGTCTGTAACGTCCAAAGGCGAATAATCATTGGTGATCAAGTCCAGTGATGCTGGGGGAGTCAGCCCATCCGCTCCCATGTCCACACGAAGCGGAGCCATAAAACCCATGTGCAGCCACAGAGACGCCGATCCCGGTCCGCCATTGAATGCAAATGTGATCGGACGTTGGCTGTTTTGAGAGTTGACCGTATAGGAAGTGTAAAACACACAAGCCTTCGAGCTATTGTCGGCGGCCGTGACTTCGATGAAGCCAGTGGTCGCCTGGTAAGCCAGGCTGACGCCATTGATCACGGCCGTCTGAGTGGTGGTGGTTTGTGTTTTTTGAGCATCGCCACAAGACCCTTGGGGCAGATCAGCCAGTGCGGACACACTTAAGATGACCACAAAAAATAACGCAAAAGAAGACGACACAAACTTCTTAGACAACATGGAACCTCCATTGGCTGCGGGTTTCCCACGTTCCAATGAGGACATTTTGTTGTCAACAGCCTAACCGCCGATCAACGTGTTGCAGCGCCGGCGGACTTTGAGGACAGATAGCTGAGCTACATCCGCCCCAACATCAAGGGTCGCAGGACTTGAGTGGCAGGGCCAGCGCACCTTTTGCGTCGCGGATGAAGTACTCTAGAATTCGTCCATTGCCTGAATCCGAAATCAGCAGATTTCCATCTGCAGCCAAGGACAACGCCCGAACTTGATTCAGAAAAGTGGCCGGTAGACACAGCGGCTGCGAGGTGATGACTGGAAGAGCCGATAGCTGCGCCAGTGGCACTCGGAATGTCCACAGTTTTTCAGCCGCGGCATAGATAAAAACTCGGTCCGTTCCGTCTTCAATCACTTCAAAGCTGGTCATGCCAAAACTATTGCCGTGGTCGACTGGGATATTGACAATGGGGCCCGCGTTTCCATTGGCATCCAATGCAGACATATAAAGACCGTGGTACGAAAAGAAAGAATTTCCGACGCTATCCACTCTTAAGGTGGGGTTGGTATAGTCGGGCATATTTAAGGCTTGGGTACCGGTGGGCACGGAAGTCCCTCCAGTAAAATAATCCACGGCGTTGGCCAGGTTGCTCACCACTCTGGTTTCACCTGCTGACGGGTTGGCTAAACTGAGTGTGCTCAGAAGTCCGGTGAATTCGTAAGAGCCGCCACAGTCACCTGCGGCGTAGGGACAATAGCGATTGATCAGCAGATCGTGAGAATTACTGGCGATGGTCATGCCGCCAGTGGCCCAATTAAATGGTCCGTTGCGAGTTCCGCCAGTTCCTGAAATCGTACTGACGATCCCGGCATTGAGATCAATCCGGTCAATATGTCCAGAGGCCCCCGAAGATAGGTAAAGCATTTTCACTCCACCCTCAAAATCCTTCACCAGATTGTAAAAGTATCCTCCGGCAAAAGCGCTGAGGCCAGAAAATCGGGCATCGTTCACGCTGACGTTATTGTTGATCTGGCTGACCATAGCTCCGCCGACACCGGCCACTCGGCGTACGGTGCCTGTCGAGGTCACTTCACGAACCACGCTATTTTCAGAGTCAAAAAAGTAAGTGTTGCCATGGGAATCTTGAGTGAGCCCCTCGGGCTGGCCGATCATCGCCAGGGTGGCTACGGGTTCGATCTCATTGTAGATCGAACGTCCCAAAGTTTCAATAAGCCCAAAGTGAGCATCAAAATGGGAGATATTAGATAGAGTGGATCCGCTGATATAGATAGACGGGGCACCGCCCGGCACCAAAGACTTCACCGTGAGCACACCTTGGGCTTGCTGGCCCACGAATTGTGTCAGCGGTGTAGTTAAGGTGAACGTGGGACTGCGAAGATCCACCTCAACGAAGCCACCGTAACCGCCGACCAGAAGAAATTTGTCTCCGCTGACGGGGTTAGAAAAATAAGATAGTTGGGTGACCCAATTGGCCGCGTTACTAAGAAGCTCTTGCAGAAGTGATCCGTCGGATTGGTAGGTCAGTCGGCGCAAGGTATGACTGCCCCATCCTTCCCCGTGTCCATCGGTCCAAGTCGCCAAATAAATTTCGCCGCTCGGTCCGGTGGTGATAGCGCCAGGTTCACCCACGGAAAATTTGGGATCGGTGCCATCATGATTGGTCAGTACCTGAGTCGCGGGGACTTTGAAAGAAGTCAATGGGTTCACGCCATTACCGGCAAGAATATAATGCGACTTCAAATCTTGAAGCGACAAAGGAGCACTCAGCGCATCGATCACGGACATGGGAACTTCGTAGAGATAGGCGTTGCTCGAAGCCTGGTTCGGATTCAGAGTCGAAATCCCGTGAATGAGTAAACTTTCGCTAGTTGCCGTTTTGCGCACAGTGAACGACGCGATGTTGTTGAGAGCTGCAATTTTGCCAATCGAGTTGACACCAGTTCTGGGGTCTTTCGTCACTCGATAGATGGTGTTGTCGGCTCCGAAGTACAATCGATCTTTTGAATCCGTGGCCATGGCGTAAGCCTGATTGTTTCCAAGTGCGGTCTGCAGAGCATTTCCGCTCACCACAGCGCCTGAGTGTCCGTTGCCAGCGTAAGTGGTGATGGTGCGCGTGTCAGAACTGATTTCGCGGATCACATTGAACTGGCGATCGATCACGAAGATATTACCCTTGGAATCGCTGACCAACCCTGATGGCTGTTTGAAACGAACGTTGGGCGCTCCGACGCCGCCGCCATTTCCTTGATTGTTGTCACCAGCCAGTACCGACCAAACGCTGGCCAATGGCTGTGACTGCATAGTGGTGGTGTTACCGGCTACGTCTTTGATCAACATGCAAACATAAAATGTGTCACTGGGCAAAGCCGCTGGCCAAACAAAATTGTTCATCGAAGAAAATGCGGCCTGCCAGTCGCCTAACCAGGTCACATCCCCGCCACAGTCAGCGGTGCGCGTATAACCAATTTTAAAACCGCGCGGATCAATGCCGGAACTGTAATTATTCGGACCAGCGGGCTGGTCCCCGTAGTGCCAATTCAGTGCAACACTTTGGCCTTTGACGAAGTGTTGTCCTTGAATTCCCGTGGCAAGGATGCCGTCGCCGGCGATGGTTGGAAATACAGTGTCTAAGCCGATATTGCCTTGAAGTGCCACCGACGGAGCACTCGGATTTTGCCGAACCTCTGCATAGATAAATTTTAAACCATCTTTGCTTCCGTCGCTGGCCCAGTCGCTGCCAAAATCAAAGAATGTATTGCTGCTGTAGGGCTGCCATGGGACTGCAGCGGCGTCCATATTGGAAGTCGTCGCCAGACGCATTTGGGTCATCGAAGAAAGATCATTGCCGGTGAAACTCACGGCGACGGCCTTTTTGTTGGTGGCTGGCTGACCGTTCTCGATGATCAAACCCATACCCATGGAGCGATCCACAGAAGCGTAGTCATAGCTCATCTTTACCGCAGAACAGTTCTGAAAAATCAGCACTAGGATCACTGAAGCGGCTAAGAGCAGACTCAATTTATTGTGCTTCTTTATCCACAGAAATAGATTTCCCCAGCGTTGTTTCACGCAATACCCCCTGCCGTTCAGTCAATGAGACTAACAGACAGCCTCATTTTCGGACGAAAGGCGTATTTTCTTGATCACTTTTTTGATCATTTAGAGAAAAGATTCATCATATGACTCAGAATGATTCATCGGTGTTTCAAAGTGAGGCGTTGGGCCGTCAGTCCAGCGGTCAGGAGAGGCTGCGCTGCGACATAGTTTCAATAAATTTTCGCAAAATGGCGCTTAAAGTTAATGCACTAGTTGGAATAGATCCCATAAGTTTAGCTAATTTAAGTCGGTCAAATGAAGTTTATTTACAGCTGGTTCCGTTTTGGAACCTCAATTCTAACTTTTCATTTTTTTTAAGATTTTGATCTTGGCTTAGCGGTCACTGGGCTCTGTTAAAAAATCTTTGCAAGAGAAAAATTAACATGATGATCATCACTGCGTTGTGAATTTTTTTTACAAGGAGTGGGGAATGGGTTCGTTTCAACGGTCAGTTAAATCTTTCGCAGTATTGGCCTTCATCGTGCTTTCAGCGTCGCAGGCCTGGGCCGCTCGCTACATTGTGGTGCTGAAAAACCCAGACGTTTTTCAGCAAATTCATTCGCAAGTGAGCCTTTCTGTGGGCACGACTTTAAATTCACTTTCAGTGGTTCATAATGGAACTGTGATGGCTCCGTTCGCGAACACGGATGCCGTGGTGGAAGAGTCTCTCGAACACGTGAATGCCATCGTTGTTAACTCTGAAGATGACTCGGTGGTGACTGCGATCCAAGCCAGCGGTCGTGTGGCCTCGGTTGAGAAAGAATTTTTCTATCCGGCCCCTAAACCAGTGAACGGCTACGCGCTGACAAAACCTTGGGGTTTCGAGTTGGCCTATGCGCAAGCGCATGTCATGTCCCATATGTCCTTGCGGGACGGTGGTCCTACCACTCCGTGGGGAATCATCGCAGTGAAAGCTCCTCAAGCTTGGGGTAAATCGAACGCCGGAAATGGCGCTCGTGTGGCTGTGATCGACACTGGAATTGACAAAAATCATCCGGCGATCGCTTCTAACTTTGAACAGGGCCGTGATTTTATTCATGACGGTAATACCCCCTATGAGTTCGCCGATAAAGTCGGTCATGGAACTCACTGCGCGGGCACCATCGCTGGTGTGCAATCAGCGCAAGGATTTACTGGCGTGGCTCCGCACGCGAAAATTCTTTCGGGTCGGGTCTGCAGTGAACAAGGTTGCTCGAATATCGCGATCGCTCAGGGGATTAATTGGGCCATCTCACAAAAGGTGGACGTGATTAGCATGTCTTTGGGTGGATCTGATAATTCAGCGGCTGTGCAAGCGGCGGTGGCGGCAGCAGATCGTGCGTCCATCGTGGTGGTCGCAGCTTCAGGAAATGATGGAACTCCACAGGTGGGTTATCCAGCGGCTTATCCGACGGTCATTGCTGTCGGAGCGGTGGACAACACTCTGACCAAAGCTGATTTCTCTCAGTGGGGACCGCAGTTGGCAGTGGTGGCTCCTGGAGTGGATGTGATTTCTTCAGTTCCAATGGGAACTGGCCGAGAAAGCTTAGTCGGAGTCAGCGTGAACGGCGGAGCTACCCAAGGAGTGAACTCTCAACCGTTTGATGGTTCGCCGCAAGTGCAGGTTCCTGTGACCGCAGAGATTGTGTATGCGGCACTGGGAGCACCGACGGATTTTCAAAAATTGAACATGACTGGCAAGATCGCTTTGATTCAACGTGGAACTTTAAAATTTGCTGAAAAAGTCACCAATGCGATTGCGGCGAACGCGATCGGTGTACTGATCTACAACAACGAGCCCGGAATTGTTGCCGGTGCCATCACCTCCGACGGAGCCACCGTTTCGATTCCAGTGGCTTCAATTGATCAAGCTTCTGGTTTACAGCTTGTATCGGCACTGCAGGCTGGAAGCAAAGTGATGGCTGCGATTCAAACAGTAGCGACGGATTATGCAAGTTATTCGGGAACTTCGATGGCGACTCCGCACGTGGCTGGCATTTCAGCTCTGTTACGCGCGGCTAACAAGAATTTGACTGGCGCTAAAGTGAAGGCGATCTTAAGAGCCACGGCACATCCGCTTCAACCCAATAATCAGAATCAAACGGGCGCTGGCTTTGTTGACGCTGAAGCTGCGGTGAATCAAGCGGGTCAATAGTTTCCAAATTTTTAGTTTCTAATAAAACCGAGGGTTCCACTCTCGGTTTTATTTTTTGACGCTGCCAATCCGTAGAAATTAATTTATAGTTTCTGTCTATGCGAAATTTGACCGATCAAATCCGTTCCAAGTTGGCCGAAAAAATTCATCTTGCCTGTGGTAGCGCCATCCCGGTGAATGAAATCTACGGCCAATTGGTAGAACCACCAAACTTGGATTTGGGCGATCTAGCCTTCGGCTGTTTTGCCTTGGCGAAACTGCACAAAAAATCGCCTCCACAAATTGCCACCGATTTAAAAGGAAAAATGGCCACCGATTCCTGGCTAGAAAATGTAGAGGCCGTGGGCCCGTATCTGAATTTTCGTCTGTCGCCCCAAGCATTTGGCCAAGATTTGCTTCGCGAAATCTTAGGCGGTGAATTTTTTCAGCAAAAATTGACCAGCGGAAATCCCAAAACCATGATCGAATACTCGCAACCCAACACGCACAAAGAGTTGCATGTGGGTCACATGCGAAATGCCTGTCTGGGTGATTCATTAGTACGAGTGCTCCGTTACGTGGGCACTGAAGTGATCGCTTCGACCTTTCCGGGTGATGTGGGCACGCACGTGGCCAAGTGCCTTTGGTATTTGAAATTTCACAACACTGAGCCCGTTCCCACCACCGGTCGGGGAGAGTGGCTGGGGAAAATGTATTCCAAGGGTCATTTGAAATTGGAAGACGAAGAGAAAACTCCGGCGGGCGAAGAAAATAAAAAGCAATTGACAGAGATTCTGCGGCAGCTAGAGGCCAAGAGCGGGGATTACTTTCAGCAGTGGAAAGAAACTCGCGAGTGGTCCATCCAGTTGATGAAAGATGTTTACGCGTGGGCGGGAATCACTTTTGATCAGTGGTATTGGGAATCGGAAGTGGATTCAGCCAGCGTGCAGTACGTGAAAGATCTCTATAAGCAGGGGCGTCTGCAAATGTCGGAAGGTGCGATCGGGTTAGATCTATCGGCGGACAATTTGGGTTTTTGCTTGCTGCTGAAGTCCGACGGTACTGGTCTTTACGCCACTAAGGACATTGAGCTGGCGAAGCGGAAATTCCAAGATTTCAAAATCGACAAAAGTATTTATGTCGTCGACATGCGCCAGGCACTCCATTTCAAACAGGTTTTCAAAGTGCTAGAGATTTTGGGATTTCCCCAAGCCAAGGATTGCTTTCATCTGCAGTACAATTTTGTCGAGCTTCCGGACGGCGCCATGAGTTCGCGCAAAGGCAACATCGTGCCGCTGATGGCACTCGTGCAAAAAATGGAAGAGATGGTCAAGACCAAATATCTTTCGCGCTACGAGGCCGAGTGGTCCAAGGACGAAATTCTGCGCGTCAGTTCGCAGGTGGCCCAAGGTGCGATCAAGTATGGCATGGTCAAGATCGACAACAATAAGAAAATCGTTTTCGACATGGATGAGTGGCTAAAAATCGACGGAGATTCAGGCCCCTTCATTCAATATTCAGCGGCTCGAATTCACAGTCTGTGTCGCAAATTTGAAATGAAGAAGGGCGAGCCCCAGTGGGCGTTACTGACTCACAAAGCGGAACGAAATTTGTTTCAGTCGCTGGTGAATTTTCACGGAGTGGTGATCACGGCCGCAGAAACTTATCGTCCCAGCATCATCTGCACTTATCTCTATGATCTGGCGAAAAGATTTAATTTTTTCTATCACGAGTGCGCCATTGGCCAAGCCGAAACGGAAGAGCTCAAGCAGGCGCGTTTGGTCTTGAGTCACTGCACAGGACAGGTTTTAGAGCACGGACTATTGTTACTAGGAATTCCCACTCCCGAAAGGATGTAGTTATGATGAAAAAGTTATTGTTGGTAGCAGCGTTGTTTTACGTTCAGTCTTCCGCGGCGGCGACTCTTCATCTCTATAAAAATGGTGATCAAGAGGCCGAGGGTTATGTGGCCTCGCCAAAGCTTTTGAAGGGCTCTGTTCCAGGAGTTCTTGTTGTGCACGACTGGATGGGGCCCAGTGAGTTCACTAAAAAGAAGGTCGATGAAATAGCCGCTTTGGGTTACGTGGCCTTTGCGGCCGATATCTACGGGAAAGGCTCTCATCCTAAAGACGGCAAAGAAGCCGGAGCCTTGGCCGGAAAATACAAAGCCGGTGACCGCGCTGAATTGCGCGCAAGAGTGCTGGCTGCGTACAACGAACTCAAAAATACCAAGGGTGTCGATCCCAAAAAAATCGTCGTTATCGGCTATTGTTTTGGCGGCACCACGGCTTTGGAGTTGGCTCGAGCTGGGACGGAATTGGCCGGGGTGGTGAGCTTTCACGGAAGTCTTAGTAACCCAAATCCTGCTAGCGCCAAAAACATCAAAGGCCGGGCACTCATCCTTCACGGGGCGCTGGATCCCCATGTTCCAGCGGATGAGGTTGCTGCCTTTCAAAAGGAAATGAACGATGCAGGCGTGGACTACCAATTGATTGCGTACAGCGGGGCCGTGCATGCCTTCGCCATTCCCACAGCGAACGACTTTAAGGCGGGAGCAGCCTACAACGCTGTGGCCGATCGCCGTTCTTGGAATGAATTTAAGAATTTTATGGGAGAAGTCGCCAAACAGTAGGCGAAAAAAAGCGGGGCTTATCGCCCCGCTAGACCTCGTGAGGGAACCACCTAACCTCAAGGGTCACTAAAACAACAACAACATTACTCAAGGAGAATCCGCGGGAGATTACAAGCCATCCTAGCTCCTCCCCCTCTTTGTTTGGAGCATCCTGCTCCCCACATCTATGAGACGTGGCAGGCCCCCTTGGGGGTTAAAAAATCGGATAATAATAAAATTTATGGAATGCAGAAGCTCTGGTTTGACTTTAGGGCCTGGGAGAGTTTTAAATGGCCCCTCAGCTACCCCGGAGCGCGGATGGTGGAACTGGTAGACACGTACGCTTGAGGTGCGTAAGCCGAGAGGTGTGGGGGTTCAAGTCCCCCTTCGCGCACCACTAATCTTCATTTACACCCATACCGTCATTCCCTAATACCTGTTAACCGGTATTCCGGAATACCGGTTAACAGGTATTCCGGTTTTCATTTTAGTCCTTTCGATAATCGAATTGAAGATCGTCTTATCGAATGTAAATATCGATGGTATCAAATCCTTCTTTGGCATTTACAATACGAGTAAATCCATCCTGCGAAAGATAATTTTTCAAATGCGAATCCTGGAGGTCATCTTCCAGGTCACTGGTTATGCCATGGCTGGAATAAATGGTGTGATAGTAACCGATGACCTTACCACTAAAACCATTGTTGATACGTTCTCTGGTCACGACAACAAGAGTCTCTTTGGGGCGATTTTGTAGAGGATCAGTACTATAAATTTTAAACGGGGCATTGAACAGCCGAAAATTTTCAAATGGATGCAAGTGAAGCTCAGCTATTTTATTCGCCAATCGGGCCTTAATATTGGATTCAGTGATATTGTAGATATAGGGAGAATGGGTTTGTAGGACAGCGCCCGGGGCATCCCAAAAAACTGGCACCCCAGATTTTCCACAAAATAAGCTATAAGAGGGTTTACCAAAGTCATTGGCATTCCATGGAATAGAGGCGCAAAACTGCGGAGCTTCTGCGGCGAAACTGATGGCTGAAACAAATAGGGTTAAAATGAATAAATATCGCTTCATGGGGCCTCCGAATGCAAAGATAGTTGCCAAACTTGTGCCGCCCTTAAGTGAGTCTGGTCACATGTAATCGTGAAAGGGTGTCGATGGCCTCGACAACGGGCCCCTCAAGGGCACTCTACTTATACGCGCCAGAGCACATTTTTTCGCCGATAGCGATAGCCATACCGCCCACTGCCGGTATGAGTATGGCATTTTCCAAGCGAATGCTTCCGATGCTGGAAGAGCGGATGTCCTCCTCGTTGACTGTGGAAAATACGGCGGTTCCTTTATGAAAAATCTTTCGAATATTTTGAAAATGCGTGCCTTTTATAGCTGCAAGATCATTCGGCCGAAATATTTCTCCTTGTGTGTTGGTCCAGTGGGGAACCTCAACCTCTAAGCTAGAGATTGGGAACCGAGAAGTCGTTGCTCTGTAACCAGCGAATTCATTAAAAACATAGGTGGCTTTATGGACTTCAATATCAGCAGTACCGTCAGCATACACTTGCAAAACTTTGCCAAGACTTGTTTTTCCATTGGCTGTCGCTAAGACACTTTTGGCTTTTTCAATGACAAGATCGTCTGCGATAACAATCTGGCTCACTGTTGGTATGACCGTGGCATATTCTAAATTACCGCTTCCGATGCTGGAAGAGCGGATGTCCTCTTCGTTGGCTCCCAGAAAAATGGCGGTTCCTTTATGAAAAATTTTTCGAATATTAGAAGGTCTGCCATTCGTCACTGCGATATCATTGGGCCGAAATGTTTCGCCGTGTGTGTTGGTCCAATGGGGAACCTCTACCTCTAAGCTAGAGATTCGGAACCGGGAAGTCGTTGCTCTGTAACCAGCAAATTCATTAAAAACGTAGGTGGCCTTTTGGAATTCAATATCCGCCGTGCCGTCAGCGTAGATCTGTAAAACCTTGCCAAGACTTGTTTTCCCATAAGCTGTAGCTAAGACAGCCTGACCTGTGGTCAGGATCACCTGTGAATCGGGAGAGGCAAAAATCATATTTGAGGCCAAAGCTAAACCGGCAATAACCTTGATAAGCACACAATTCTCCTTGTGGTACGTGACTGCCAAACAAGGTTAGAATAGCAATAAGAAGACCAAAGCTGTTGCGCCCTGAAATGCCAAAAAGGCAGGTTCCTCATCGAAAAATGAATTGAAGGCCGTCCAGTGTTTCGCCAAAATGACGGTTTTGGGCGCTAAAGAGCGGGCGTAAGTGGGTCCAACTCAATCAACATGACATCTTGGTGGTTGCTCTCTGCCGCTGATCCCAATTCAATGGGGGCGGGCAGCTGGAAACTTAAGGTGCTAAGATCGACCAACATAGAGGACTCTATGTAGCCTTTGTTGGTGAAAAGATGAACCACCGCATGGGGTGAAAATTTTTGCAAATCCACTGCTTCTAAACTCACCGTCCACTGATTCAACGTCAGCCCGCTCCAGATATTTTTTGGAAAGACATAGAGAAATATTTTTCCGCTGTCACGCCCTTGAAAGGCATGCGCTTCGCTGAGGTCAGGGTCTAAAGAGGTCTGTTTGATTTCGACATTCTTAATATGATCGGCACCCAAGATCTTCACACTTTGCTGGAAACCAAAGAAGCCTGAGGTCTGGGATTTCTCAGGTTCCAAGTTCCAACCCCAGAAGTACGCCCTGAGCTGATCGGAATTTAAATTGTTTTTGTTGGCGAAATACAAATACTGCGAAATAAGTCGGACGACGCTTGAGGCGCCTTGGCCTCCTCGAGGTTTCTGGCCTGGGCCGGTTCCCTGAGGGCTGCCACGGAGCAGGCCTAACTCTTCCGTGGCCCACAAGCCCTTCATATGATGGGATTGAACAATCGACCAATAAGAGTCCATATCAGTTTCCCAGGGGCCGGCCTCCTTGAGATTTTTCATCGGTCCTGTGACCGTGTAGTGGTGATTGAGCACAGACACCAGATCGCCGATCGCTTTTCCGTCCACGAGGTGTTGCAGTCCATCTTGCACCAAGTAGCCTTGGACCTGATACTCCAAAAAGTGGGACACCCAATCCATCACGTTGGTGTCGTAGGTAGCCATTGCACTAGGCATGACGATATTGGCAGCGGGGTTAAACTTCAAAATGGCGGCCACTTCCGGAGCCAAAACACTTTCCGCATAAAGTGGAATAATATTTGGATCAGAGCGACCATAGCCTTTGCAATTTGGACCCACCGGTTGATCATTTTTGTGATTGAGGTAATCTTCGACGGCCAGACTGGCGCAGGCACTGTTGATCTCATTGCCAAGCTCAAAGTAGACGTGAGCTAGGGCATTCGGGCGGAGTGCCAGGATCTCTCGCACTTGCTGTGTGACCCATTTTTGTAAGGCCAAAATACTGGCGCATTTGTTTTGGTCAGCCTGACAGGCGTTCGGATCAGTGAGCGTCAGAAATTGAATGGTGCCGGAAAACTGCATACCAAAACTACGAAGCAGGTAAATCACATCGTGGTCTTTGGAAAGCTCGCCAAGCACTCCTGCTTTGGTGGCTTGCCACGCAGGACTGCTGTCATCGATATTGGTTCCAGTAAAGGCGGGACCAGCGATTCGAAAGCTGTTCACTCCTGGGAGTGGAGTCGCGGCCGAATGGCCCGACACGGGACCACCGTTGTCCCCACCGAAGTAATTGCTCCAGATTTCGGTGCCGCCGACGAGGGGGACGGGAATAATAGAAGTACTAGAGGATTTCGAAACATTCAATCCAGGTATCGCCGAACTGACCACGCCAGAGGAACAGTTCTGAAACAAAACAAATGGCACTGCGATCACAATAAGAAGTCTTATTGTGAGAAAATTCTTACTCATCCCCATGGAGATCAGCTTAGCACGCCTCCTTTGTGAATAGCGAAAATTTCCTTTGAGTTAAGAAAAAAATAGTATTAGAAATTGGGCCGGATCCTATGGACCACAAGGAGTCTCAAAATGAGAAATATTTTTTTATGCGCTGTTTTATCTCTTACCGGTCGGACAGTTTTGGCCGCCGATCAAACTGTTTGTGCGACCTCGGACATTTACTATAATTCCTGGCAAGCGAACGGTGGACCGGCTCCTCACACGGGAATGTTGATCGCGGTGACGCATTTAACTCTAGACAATAAATTGGTGGAAACTTCCGAGCGACATTTTGGTTGGTTGCCTCCCGTTCCGAAGTACGACATTGCCTTTGATCAAAGCACCATGCATGTGATCGAGTCTTCTGGATCAGTGCCAGACTCCCGATCTGTCTATCGGATCCGAATGACTGTGACGTCACCGTCGACGCCTGGCTTTTCTGAGCGCTCTGAAGTGGTGTTGTGCCAGAACCATATTCAAATGGTTCCTTGAAAATTCCACAAATTACCACGGCATTTCGTCTACTGCTTAGACAGGCCTTTTGGGTCCTCTAGCGATCTGGTTTATCTGGTGTCTGGCACTGTTGTGGCACTATAGATATTCGCCATGGACCACATAAAATTTCTAATCATGATTTTGGCCTTCACAGGCGCGGTCACTAGTTTGGCTGAAACGGCATTGCCGTCCTCTCGGTCCAGCTATTTTTCTGTCGGACAGCTACTCTTACTGACCTCTGCACCGGATAAGATTTCACAGCTGAACTGTGTGCCAAATTACCAAGCGCCGCTTCGGCCGGATCATGAACAAGAGTTTCTCAAGGCCCGTCGTCACAAGATCTTGCAAATTGAAAATGCCATCGATACGGAACTCATGTTTCTAGAGCTCAAAACGGATGCCCGTGAAACCCAAAATCTGTCCACTGAAGTCGCGGTCATCGGGGCAGCGCCATTGGCGGCTTATGGAGTGGTTGTCTACGGGGCCGCGGGAATCCTGACCGTGCTAGAGCTAACACCGGCGCAGATGGCGGCTACGGCGACAACGCTGGTGGTGGGATCTGCCATCCTTGGAGTTGAGGTTCGCAGCAATGATTTGAGCAAAGGCCTAAGCTCGAAAGAGTTCACTGCCATGCAGACGAACCCGGATGCGCAGAAATTCTCCCACCTGGCGAATCAGGTCTCTGGCAAGAACTGTAGCATGGCGGGTTTGCGCGACGAAGCCATGCGTATGCGCGAACAGGCTTACCAAGAGCTTTCTGGAAGCCGATGGATTTATGATCTTGAAAACGGTTTTCGAGGTGGTCGAAAAAGTTCGGACATTACCGGTCGTTTGTACTTGTCTGCGGTGCTCAACCGAATTGCTCTGCAGCTGGAACTGAATCAGCTGCAGTACGATTATTGGTCGGCGTACTGAACGGTTACAGATTCCGTGTTGGAATGCGCGAAACTCAAATCATAAAATATAATAGAATTGGAATTCACGTCGAAATACCATTTTCCACCTTGGTCTTGAGGTCCGCCTGGTAAGTCCACACCGTGAAACAACACCCGAATGGATTTCAGATCTGGGCGGGTGGGAAGAACAATCCGCGATGTTTCCAGTTTCTGTGAAAGATTATCCCCAATCTTCGCCAGCTGATTGCCGAAGGTATTGTCGCACAACGAGAGCGTTTGCCCTCCCGTCAGATTGACCAATTTTTCAAACTCACTTCCGTGATAGTTCCAGTCCGAGTCAATGGTGTCGGGATCACAGTTTAAATCTGTCGCTCCGAAAACTCCGTAAACGACAATTTTTGTGGCATCGCCGCCCTTCATGGCTAGCAGTTGTTTGAGCATATCACTGGCGTAGCGAGTTTTGCTGCTAGAATCCCTATCATCGTTGGTCATGATCACGGCCAAAACTGCGTCCGGACGTAAAAAACCAGCACCATAGGTGTTTAAATTTTTAATGATAGGATCAAAAATCATTTCTTCATCTTGGCCATAGACCGCCTTAGAGACCGCACTGACAAGTTTGGGGCCAGGTTGGGGCGAGTTATGATCAAAGACCGCGGGCATTCCAAGATAGGGTTTTTCAAAGGTGTTGTCGGTGACAACGGCCATGCGCCAGTCCAGATTTTTGGGCAAAAATGCTTGCATGAATTGATCGGCGCCCGCGGTGAAATTGCTTTCCTGCTCTAGCATGCCACCAATCAGCCAAAAAAGATCCACAGCTCCGTTACCTGCGGTGACTTCCACGATCTTCTTGTCGAAAGAATGGTTCACTGTCGTGTGCGTGCTCTCATACAAATAGTCGGCGGGTCGGGTGCAGCCAAGAAGTGTCAGTAACCCTGCTATGACAGCCAGT
Organism: Deltaproteobacteria bacterium; assembly: GCA_013286585.1. Taxonomy (GTDB): domain Bacteria; phylum Bdellovibrionota; class Bdellovibrionia; order Bdellovibrionales; family Bdellovibrionaceae; genus CAIYID01. Next base: position 87,932 of record JABDFK010000002.1, on the reverse strand, counting down.
CTGGAGATTCTCATTTTCGCACTCCTGACTTGCGTAGGCACTGGGCTTGCGCCGCCGAACGAAGTTTAAAAAATTCGTCAGGCCACAGCTCGGTGTCAGTAGGAAAAGTCAGCATGTTTTTGCCTTCATCTTTTGTCACCACAGCGCCTGGGATGGAATTTCCGTTGCTAGCGACCATGGCTTTTTTCTCTAGAACTTCGCCGGTGGCGTTTTCAGTGGCATTCACTTGGCTGATGAACTCCACTTTCACGAAACGCATTTTTCGAATAGACTCTGCCAAAGCCAACCGCTGATTTTTCCACTGACGGGAATACTCTTCGCTTTGATTTTTCTTCGCCTTAGCTAGCGCTGATTGTACAATAGCGGCATAATCCTTCCAGTGCCTTTGCTGTCCCACAGCTGGAAGTGCGGCACCAAGACTTTGCTCCGTCAACTGGTTCAAATGCGAAAGCTCAGCCTCAAGGTTTTTGACCGAGGTCTCAGCGATCTTGGTGTAAAAATCAGGCGACGCTGGTGCCGGAGCTGTGTCGGCTTTCAAGGCCTCATCAATGCGCTTGGCCCACACGGCGTTGCTGCTCATGAATTCGCGCAGATCACGCTCCATGCGATCGTAGTAACACATTTTTAGGTCAGAGATCGCGCGCAGGATGTGCGTCTCTGGCAGAAAACTTTGGCGCAGTGCTGGGGCAAAGAAGGCTTCGATTTCACCGCGCAGGCGCGAAGTATCGTTCAGCCGCAAGTAGATCCACGACAGCTCCTCACGAGCCTGAAGATAACTCGAAGTCTGATTGGGAATTCGAGAGTAGTATTCGGCGGCCGCTTTCAGCTGACCAGCTTGATACAGGATGCGAGCGCTGATCAGATCCAGTTTCGCCAAAAGCTCCATGTCGCGCGTGGAACCAATGTAGGGCTCGACATAATTTTTGATGATCTTTGCCGCGGCCTTAAGTTCGCCGCGTTTCACGTGGTCGACGATGGCGGTCTCTGCCAAGTAGGGGACTAACTTATTGTCGACGGGAAGGCCGTGCAAAATTTCTTCGGCCAGCTTGGCTTCGCGTAAGACAGACCAAGCCTTCAGCGTCAGCACGAAATTGCGTGTGGTGGGCAGACGACCTAAAACCGTCTGCTGTTTTGGACTCACGATCAAGCCCGAGTTCAGCAGCCACGAATCTAAGTTGGGCGTAGATAACTGTTCGAAAACCAGTTCGGCCGCAGAATCCCGGTAGCTATTGTCAGCCAGAGCCTGGGTCCACTGTTCCAGAAACACTTGATTGAGTCCCAATTTCCACAGTGTGTAGAGCTGGGCCGCCTGGCCTTCGTGCCGAAACTTCGCAGGAAGTTGCGGTTCTACCGCTGTCCACAGGTAGGAAGCTTGGTCCAATTTATTTTCCTGGATGAGTTCCACCCACTGATGAACGTCGATGCTTAAGCGTTCTTGTCGCGCGCGGCTGACGAAAAATTTTTGAAAGGCATCGCCAGTCAACGCGGGCAGTGGACTTTTGGCCTCTGCAGCCACCGGATCTGTCGATTTTTTAGAGCCCGGCTTGGTTTTGTGCTTTGGAGCAGCTTGGGCCGGAGCTTTGCCTTCGGTGCTGTCATCCAGCTGATTCAACAAACCACCAGAGGCAAAACTTGCGGTTGAAAAACTAACTGCTAGAGCGGATAGAACTAAGTGCTTGAATTTCAAACGACCCCCTAAAAAATATAACCAAGATCGACGTGCGCGTGAATGTTATGCTGCGTGAGAGTTCCGGAAAGATAGGTCTCGTTGTAGGCGTAGTCCTTGATGCCAAGGCGGGCACTGCCCCATTTTCCCAACCAAAAAGCAAAGCCGACATCAGCCACTGTGGCGTTCACGTTGTCGGTGGAGTTGCCAGTGACTTGGGTGATGCGGCCAGTTCCCAGAGCGCCGTACATATCAAAGTAGGAAACTGTTTCGCTGCCCCAACGAAATTTGCCATAAAAAATATTGTATTCCACAGTGAGGTCTTGGCGCATGGTTGCATAAGGAACAGCCGGAAGTGCACCTTGAATATTTGTGGTTTCGCCCTTGAGCTGATTGTCGACCCAAGCTTGCGCTAGGCCCACACTCCAGCGATCGTTAAAATGGAAGCGGTACTCAAGCTCTAACTGTTGAGTTTTCAAAAAACTGTCCGGTGTCATGTCCTGGGCTGCGCCAAAGGAAATCTCACTGCGATATTGTAGCGGCAAGTAGCGCGGCTGAACCGAATACATTTTGTCATGATTGGCAGAGGCCGGCAGTTGATTGCCGGTGTCCAAAGTTTTTAACTGGTCTTCCAGCGATAGTTGCGAGGCTTTGCTGGGATTGTTGGCCGCAAAACCCGGGACAGCAAAAACCGTCGCTAGCAGTACAAAAGCAAAAATTGATTTCATCGGAACTCTCCGTTCGTAAATAGACTAGTTGAAATTCACGGTTTCTTGCACGGTCACACAATTGGTCTGCGTTCCGCTGGTGTCTTTGGTGCAAGCCATCAGGCTCAAAGTTTTAGTGCCCCGAGTGCTAACCCCGGACCAAATCAGATGCGACATGGAGTAGGGCAGTGCGCCCACTCCGCCAGCAGAATTTGCCACCGGAGTGACAGACACAGCACCCACTCCCGGTTGAATCACACTTAAAGTCGGAGAAATCTCGCCATTGGGGTCTTCCACCTGGACGTAGAAGTCAGCGGTAGTGGAAGTGACTGCGTTCACCGAGCTTGGCATAATCACTAGCGGAGCTTGGCGAACATCCAAAACAGTGACTGAAGAACTCGTTGAAGAAACCGCACCGCGAGGATCGATCACATCCAATTTCCACGGAGTGGTTTTACACAGCGACAGGACATTTCGCTGTTTCGAGCAATTAGACACACCGGAACCGCCGACGATGACAGTTTTGTAATCCGGAGTGTAATGCAGGGAAAACTGGGTCGGATTGCTGGTGGCAGAAATGGTCATTCCCTCTGGCAGATCGGTCGCATTGAGATAGAACGGTCCATTCGGGAAAGCTTGGCTGTGCACGGTGATCATTGTCTGCAGCGTCTGGCCTTCAAGGACCTGCAGCGTGGGAATATCCGCAGTGACATCACTACCAGCTGGATTGGCTGAGGCATGAACAGTCGTGGTAGAGCAAGCATCAGGAACCGTTTGAAAAGCCGAAGCGCAAGAACTGAATGTCAAATCCTGTGCCCCTTTCGAGAGCTTGCGAAGATCGCCCGACCAAATCACATGAACCAAAATCGACGGGTGAGCATTGACTGAACCTTTGCTGGTGGACACGACTTGAACATCCAATTTGCCGATGGTGGGTTGCGTGGTGGCATCGAGGGATGGTATCGCTTCATCGTTAGGATCTTCCGCCTGGATATAGAAATCCACATTGGAAATAGAGCCTGTGACTGAGCTAGGCGCCGTGATCACCGGACTTTGGCGGACATCCATCACAGTCCAGCTAGTGTACACGTATGCCGAATCCCCTTTGGGATCTACTACATTCAGAGTCGAATTAAAATCTTGGCACAGATGTTCGATAGAATTCGGATCAAAGCATGTGTGCTTATAATGATCGCGGGTGACTGTGCGAAAATTAGGGGTGTAGCTGACAGAAAAAACTGTCGGGTCGGAAGTGGGAGCGATGGTCACACCCTCCGGCAGATTGTTAGCCACCGGATAGAAGGGACCTTTCGGGAAGTTGAAGCTGCTCACATGCACGTCTGTCTGGAAAGTGGTTCCTTCAAAGACTGTCACGAACTGGTTGAGGCCAGATACATTCAAACTTTCTGCTTGGTGATGTACCAGCAACACAATGGTCTGCTGAATGAATGAGGCTGGTGCGTCCGTGCTGGTGGCCTTCACGATGATTTCATATTTGCGAGTGGTCTCTAGTGGATTTTTAGGATCGATAGAGGCGCCAATCGGAGGATTCAGCGTGATCATTTGGGTTTTTGCATCGTAACTGCCAAACGACGGCAAATTTTCTGCGGACAGCACCGGAGTTCCTGTCAGTACCTGCGCTGAAATGGGAATAGAGACCCCAGGGGATCCTTCCGTAACTTCCACCACCGTCGGAGCAAGAATATTGAAGCCAGGAAGTTGTGCGTGATCTACCGTTGGCGCTGTCGAAAGGTGGCTAGTGTCTTTCCCTTCGTAGGGATTTCCATGGCAGGCGGTCAACGCTAATAAAGCGGGGAATAAAATTCTTGCCTTCATAACTCTCCTTCAGTTTTTGCTACTTAAGTCTGCGTTGCTCTTAGTACAAATGGATAACTTACTTTTACTTTCACACCACCACGTGGTTTGGGAAATTTCCAGCTCAGCATTTTCTGAGAGATACAGCCCTCCACTTCGCGATCGTCCAAGCTGCTTCGTTGCACGCGAGCAAAATCCAAATCGCCGTCGCCGCCGATTTCAAAAGCCATGGTGACTTGGCCACCCAGGCCTGGATTCTTTTTTAAGCCAGTTTCATAGCAGGCGCGCACTTGGCTTAGGTATTTAGCGATGGTGGCTTGCACCACAGAGCGGTCAAGTCCACCCTCTAAAATCAAATCCTGCGACTGCGCCACCGAAGACAATGTTCGACCTTCGCCGGAACCGATCGAGGAAGTTCCGTAACCACCAGCTCCGCCGCCGGCGCCTTTCGTGCCGACACCGCCCAAGCCCGACACGCCCGAGTTTCCGACCGTGGTTCGCTTCAATCCCTGCCCAAGTCCGACCAATAATTCGCCGCCACTTCCGGCGTTGCCACCCGCACCAGCTCCGGGGCTGGCGTCTTTCAACCGAGTCGGAGCACCGCCCACAGCCAGCTTCAAATCTTTTCTTCCCAAGAGTCCTAAGAAGCCCAATTTTTGATTGATGGCCCGCTTGGTGACGTCCGCTTGTTTTTTGATTTCAGGAATTTTGTCGAGCACCGAGGTCATGTCCACGGGCTTTTGCTTCTCTTGTTGAATTTTGACGATCATCTGTTCGACGATCACAGGGACGTCGTCGCCGATTCTGGATTTGGGAAAAAGGGCAAAACCTATGGCCACAAGCAAAGCCACAGATAAGGTCGTGATCAGAGGAAGAGTGTCCCTAGCATTCAACCCAGCAGAGATCGGCAACTTCTTGATCTCTTCCATTGGAGACAGAGTAAAAACTGAATTTTCGAATTTCAAGCTCCACTGATCTTGCGAACTGCGTGCCGCCGAACAATTTTTGAAACCAGCAAGAGTGAAATCTTTTTCCGAAGTGCCAGAGATCTCGCAACTGAACTCGAGCTCGGATATTTCGTTTTTAAAGCCGTGGCGAATTCGGTTTTGCCGGCGTTCAAGGAAGACCTCTTCAGAGACAAAACCGAACAGGTGATGGTAGCCCAGGGTCTTTCCGGGCTTGAAGGGAATGGACTTTAAAATTTCACCATCAGTGCTCTTGATCGCTATCATTGAACTTCCTTGCCCGCCGATTCCGTCATGCGATCAACGAAATTTTCGCGAAGGCGCAAAAGACCGCTGCCATTTTCATCACCGTCACCAGTTACGATGGCCAGTTCGGGCCGTTTCAAATCGCCTTCGATGACCAACTGTTCAAAATTCAAGTCTTTACCGGCTTTGTATTTGATTTTTGCGCCATCTGAATTGACATCCACTTTCGTAGTTGCGGCAAAAGCCATGGTCGCCGTACTGAAACAACACAAGAACAAGGCTAAATATTTCATTTTTTAACTCCCTCTGAAAGTTGTTGCAGCCGACCTTGGAAGTAAGCGGCCAAACGACGGTTATCCATCGCCTCGTAATGCTGCTTGAGTTGCTGCAAGCTGTTTGGTGAATTTGGATTTTGATGCAGCTCTTGGGTGGCTATTTTCAAAATACTGGAATTTTCCGCGACCACTTTTTTCGCGGGGGACGCGAGGTCGTGACTCATGAACGGGCTGTCCTTAGATTCTAAGCGTGCGCTAAGACTTTGCCTTTCATCAGCGTCGCTGACTTTCGCCAGTTGCTCTGTGGCCAGCTCTGTGAACTTAACGGCTTGAGTGGCGAACGGCAAAGCCATGTCACCTAAGGCCGTTAGCAATGAGGCCTTGCCAGCTTCATCAATGCCCTCTGGTAAAGGTGAAGCCTTGATTTCTTCCGCCAGCGCATTTTGACTGCGGGCGATCAGCGTGGCTGTCGAGGCCCGAAATGCCGGAGTGGAACTTTCCATCAGCCCATCGCCACGTTTGACCAGGGCGTTGAGCGCCTGAACCCGATTCTCAAATTTTTTCTTACTAGATCCACCTAGAAAATGAATTTTCTTTTGCTGCTCATCCAGCCGTGTGAGCTCTTGAGCGGCCGCCTTCTCCCATGCGGGACCTAAATCATTGCGGATGGCTAGCAGTTTTGAATCCAAGTGGGCATCCGGATTTCGTTCGGCGATGTACTCAAGCAAATGGCTGTGATTTTCCGCTTTCCATGGCAACGAAAGTTCCTTCGCGGTGAGCAGATCGGAATCTTTCAATGTTTGCAAAATCAGATCTTCTTCAGCGCCCAAATTTTTCGCCGATTTAAATCCCGCAAGCATGCCGCGAAGAATACGATTTCGCTGCGGCAGATTTCCACCCAGTTCGTAAAGCAGAGCAATTTTCAAACTGGTGCGCACGGGAAGCATCTTGCCGCCCCCATTTTTTTCCAGAAGCTCCGCAGCCTGAGAGAAATCTCCGGAAGCTTCAAACTCTGTGGCCAACTCTTCTTTTTTTCCTTGTGCCGCCAGTATGCGAATCAAAGCGGCTTCATCGCCTAGTTTTTCCGCCACCACTTGTGCGTTTAAGCAAGATTTGGGAGCCAAGACTTTTTGCTCGCAGTCGGCCAGAAAAGTGGACAGCGCTAATTTCTTAGCGACGGCATCGCCTTGGGACTGTTGCGAAGCCTGTTCAAACTCTGCAGATGTCTCGATGGTTTTAAGTTCTCCAAGCTCTTTAGCAAAAGCACTGGTCTTCATCCAGCTGCTGAATCCCGGATTTTGGGTCCAAGTTCGAACCTGGGCCAATACCGCCGAGTAATCTTTATTTTGCGCCAAAATATCCAGAGCCAAATGCTGACTCTGCACCGCCCACTGGTCGGGTGAGGTTTTCGCAGACAACGTGGCCAATTGCCGAAACTGGGGCAGCGCCTGGGAATAATTTTTGCTTTGATATTCGGCATAGGCGATTTGATACTGAACTTCGCGCTTTTCACTTTCTTTGGTGGTCGTGGATGCTAACGCTGTCATTTCTTCGATCACCACAGGGTGATTTTGCGCCTTTTGCGCCAAAGCTGCGCGCAGGCGGTGCAGGCGAAGCACTTCTTGGCTCAAATTGAACTGCTGATCCTGGTCGATCCAGATTTTTAGCTGCGCCAGTTTCAAGTTCTCGTCTTTTTCTGCAGCGATCCAGCCGTCCACCATGTGCGTGCGCTCAGCATTGTTTGGGTATAACTGCAAATACAGCATCACTGTGGATTTGAATTGTGCCGATCGCTGTGGCTGTGTGACACGCTCGCCGTCCAGCTGCACGGTCAGGCGACGCAGAATTTTTTCGCTCTCGACGTCATCGGAATGAGTGCCTTGACCCGCCAACTGCACGGCCGAATCCAGAGAGGCTTCAAATTTGGTCCAATCGCGGAAACCGTAATACTCTTCCATCAGGCGAAGCGTGGCTTTCAAATTGGGTCTTTTGCTATTGGCAAAACTCAGCACGTAAGTGCCGGCGGCGCGATGGCCTTGCGCTAGATATGAGTCCGAAAGATCGCTGACAAGTTCTGGTCGTGCTAACTTCGAGGCCAACTTTTCGACCTTGCCCAAAGATTCTTTACCGTCATCATTCTGTGAACCCAAAAAGTTCACCAGATCCCGCAGAGACTCTTCGCGCACGTGGCCCTTAGAATCCCATAGTGACAATTCCATTTCCTTGATGGCTTCCTTGTCCTGTGAAAGGCGCTGATTCACCCACGCCAGGCGATAGTGGCAATAAGAGCAAACATCTTGGCTCGAGCAAAGCTCTAGTGCTTTTTGGTAATCTAACTTGGCCGACTGCAGATCTTTGTGCGCCGAGCGGGACTCTAGAATCTCTGCCAGACGCAACAAAGACTCGCGTTGAATGTCGGGCAGAGCTTCCTGCCTAGAGAGTTTGGAATAAAGCTCTTCGGCCGCCGCGGCAGATCCTGTGTCGGCGTAAAGTCGCGCAAGCTGAAACTGGATTTTGTTGGCAGAAGTGCCAGCAGGGGCATGGAAAGCGCCGTTCAAGCCAGACAGTGATTCCTTGTAAAGAAGAATGGCCTTTTTTCGATCTTGGTCAATTTTTTTAGCCTCACCAGATTGAGCAGAAAGTGTCAGGGCCTCATTGAAATACGCATCGGCCAATTTCATGGTCAGCGGCAAGCGTGTGGCATCTTTGCTTTCCAGAGAGCCTAAAAGCTCTTCAACATCATGAATGTAAGCGGTCGAATTTGTGGCCAGGGCCACCACTGGAAGTAGAAGCGAAGTGAAAGCTAGACGCAGTCTCATCAAGATCCCCCTCTAGATACGACGGCCAGTTGCACCGTGGAATAAGTCGCCGTTGGCAAAACGCCCAAAAACATGGAAACCGTGGTGCTGGGCACGTCTTTATCCGCTTGCAAGCTGATGATGCCAGTGAATTTCTGGCTGGGGTGGGACCGCTGCCACTGTTCGCGCAGGTCATTCAATCTGCCCATGAGTGGGGAGGGATCGGACAACAAAGCGCTGACTTTACCCACCAGCTTTTGATCCAAGTAAACTTCATCCGTGGTCAACGCTAAAACCGGCGAATCTTCCAGCTCACGCGCACTGATCGCGGCGGGTAAGGTCACACCTTTGGTGACCATGAGTTCCGGTGAGGTCGAAAAAGTTTGCAACAAAAAAATCACAAGCAAACTGAACATATCCACCATAGAGGTCAGGGTCAGCCCCGCCACCATCACGCGTTTGAGTTTGGCTTTTTTCTGTTTACGGCTGAGCAAATGCTTTTGGAAAGTGCCGACTGCTAACTCTTGAGCCCCTAGTTGCGCCATATGATCACTCTTTCACCGGGACTAGTCCCAAATTCAAAATTCCTTCGTCACGAAAAACGTCCATCACCGAAACCAATTCGCCGTAACTGACGCCGGCCTTAGTGGTGATATGGGCCGAGGAAATACTTTGCGAAAATTGAGATTTCAAATCTTGAGTGGAATTGAAAGATAAAACTCCGGCCAGACTGCGAATGGTCTCGTGCAACTGTTTCAAGCGAAGTTCATTGGTAGGGCCAGCCACTGTGTAATTTTTGGTGGCGCCATTCTGCTTCAGTCCCAATTCTAGAGTCTGCGCGTTCACGTACTTCAAAGACAGCTCTGATTGCCGGTTGTTTTCTTGCGGCGCCTCTGTGCCCATGGTCTGCTTAATATTGACAGAGCCTAGTTCCATCCACACAGCTGTCATTAAAAGAAAGCAAATGCACATGCTGAGCAAATCAATGAAGGGAACTAAGTTCACCTCAGCATCTAAACTGCGTTTGCGGCCTGAGGAGGCCGCAGGTCCCATGCCTCCCATGGATTAAGCTTCCAAAATATTTTCAGAAATACCAGCCGCTGGAGCACGCTTAGAAGATTTCGTCGCTTTTGGCGACAAGTCACCTTCGCTTAAGAAAACCAGGTCATGGTAAATTTCAGTCGTGGACTCGGTGAGTTCGCTCACCAGTCTATCCGTGCGATTTTGAAAGTAAGCGTAAGCCACCAAGGCTGGAATCGCCGTGATCAAACCGAAGGCCGTACAGTTCATCGCTTCCGAAATTCCTTTTGAAAGCATCATGGCGCGATCAGCAGGGTTGGCGCTAGCCACCGCCGCGAAAGAGTGAATCATTCCGACGATGGTTCCCAAAAGTCCCAAAAGTGTAGAAACGTTTCCGTACATTGCTAAGAAACCAGTGCGGCGATCGATCTGAGAAATCTCTTGAGCCAATTTTTCATCCATGCGCGCCTGAACTTCTTCGTCACCGGCACCATTGGCGCGAAGACCTGCTCCCACCGCTGCGATTCTCGCCAGGCTAGCTTGAGCAAAAGATTTGGCATAAGTTTCAGCGTTACGGAATTCGCCGCGGATCAGACTAGCCAATAAGGTTTTACGGAATCCCGCGGGTGCGGCCTTGATTTTCAAGGCAAAGAAAATCGCGCGCTCTGTGATCAGGCCAACAGTCAGCACGAAGAAGGCCAAGATGAAGTACATGAATACGCCTCCACCTTCGAAAGCAGAGATCAGAAAAAACGGTTTTTGTACGGCGGCGACATCCATGAAATTCCCCCTTATGGTTGACCATCAAGTGTTTGCTTGAAGATATGAGGTTAGTTCCAGTGGGGTGGAGCGGGTCAATAAAATTATTCGGCCATTCCGACGGATGGGATTTTCCATAGGAGAATGATAGATGCGCGGCATGTTATGGGGGTCTGAATTTCAGTTCTCTGTCCGGGGTCCTCTGTCCTGGGTTGGTTAACTGTCAGAGTCTTGCCACTGTGGCCTCTTTCGGGTCGGGTGACCGTGGGCTCCGGACTGTGGAGAATATCCGTTTACTTGACTATGTCTTTGCCGATTTGAATATAAACAGAGCCGGACTTGTGCAAACTCATTATCAATCCGCCGCTTCCGTCGGGGTTTGACTGCCCGGCCTGAATGTAAATATCGCCAGAGAATTGCTTGGCCAAGTCAGTAGCTGGCTGGCCGGAACTTACGTACATACGATAGAAAACACCACGATCGATAAAATAGTCAAAATTCATAAGAATCACACATTTTGAATATTCGTATCCAAAGTGATCGACTCCCAATTTTGTACAGTTGGCCCTCACTAGCTTCGTATCGAGAGTTTTTTGAGTTTGGCTTCCGATCATTGTATCGTAGAACCTTGAGGCGTCGTTCATATCTGACGTGTTGGGTACATCCTCCCATGTGGCCTGTATCCAAGAGGTGCCGCCATCATTGACCAGCCTGTAAGCATGTTGAGTGCCAGCGAATAATGATATTGGCGTAACAAATAAAAATACCGAAAATATGATCTTCATAAATATTCTTCCCATTATAGTAGTTCTATGGAATCAGTTCTGCGCCGTAAACTCCCGCTGTATTTGCAAGCCCTGTTTCGCTTTTTGAAACTTGATTTATTGGATTTTGAAATATCCAGAGTGACTTCAGCGAGCTTAAGTCCAGGAAAATATTTGCTGGAAGCTGTTTAATTTGATTCGTATACAGATCGAGTTCTTCCAATGAACTAAGTCCTTGGAAGGCCTTCAAAGAAAACTGGTGGATAGAATTATTCGTAAGATCCAAGTGCTTTAAAGAACCCAAATCCATAAAGACTTTGGGAACCATCAAGATTTCATTGCTTCCAAGAAGAAGGTTTTGGAGAGAATCTAAACCTCGGAAAACGCCCTCTGTCAGCTGCTCAATTTCATTGCCGTCAAGGTTCAGATACTGAAGTTTTTTCAGCCCACGAAATGCATCCGGAGAAATTTGACTAATGTGGTTTTTATCAAGAATTAGCACTTCCAATGAGTCCAAACCCTTGAATGCATCAGCAGAAATATGGCTGATCTGATTTCTGTCAAGACGAAGAGATTTCAAGTGAGCAAATCCTGAAAATGCGTCCGTCGGAATCTCAGTGAGGTTGAAAGAAGATAAATCTAATCCCACTCCCCCGTCGTCTAAGCCGAATGCATTTGCGTAGCGACAGTTTTCTGTGCCCACTGGTTGGCAAATCTTCACATATCCAGGATCTGCTGACGAAATATTAGCTATTAAAAACAACATGACCACTAATATTGAACTCAATGTCCTCATAGAGATGACTCCTTCTAGTTTTGAACTATGGAAAAACTTGCGTGCCATAGACAACCACGTTTCTTGACAGACCAACCCATGACAAACGGATGCGTTCAAGGCCGCATTCGAAAAATGAAATAGAATATAAGGAGTTCATGCCTTTAAAGGCTTCTTGTTGAACATTGACGAGCGGATTACCGTCTAGCCCTAGATTTTTCAACAAGTGAAGCTTTTGAAAGGCTTTCGGCAAAACCTGGCTGATTTGATTTTCCTGTAAATTCAGGTATATCAGGGAACTCAGTGAACTCAGTTGCTCTGTGGGAACTTGCTTGAGCTGATTGCCGTTCAGATTAAGAGTCTCTAACAAATTGAGGTCTTTGAATGCATTGACGGGAAGCTGGCTGATATGGTTTTCCGCAAGAACTAGATGGCGCAAGGACTTAAGATCCCGAAAAGCTTCGGGGGAGATCTGGTCGATTTCGCATCTGATCAGCCTGAGCATCTCTAGCGAATAAAGTCCTTGGAAAGTATTTGCCGAAATTGAACCAACACTTTCGTAAGAGAGATCAAGGGTTTTAAGCTGAGTCATGGCCTCCACGGAAACTTCATGGCAACTAGGAGCCTTAACCTCCTTGGCTATGATCTTCCCGACCACGTCACGATCACAGATATCGATGACCGTATCTGCTTTGGACAGAGTTGGCGCAGCGAAAAAAGAAGTAAACACTAACAGACTAAGAAATTTCATTTGGTCTCCGCAATTAAAGGATAATGACGAAGTATTTATAAGCGATACTATTTTGTCAAGATTGCCCTTCAGCGAATATGCTAAGAGTCTGAGGGTTGGCGCTAGAAAAAGCACTCTAATGAGTCAGGCCGCTACCACCCCCGACGAAATGGAATCTTTCTAAAATCCGTAGGATTTCTGCAGATTCCGATGCATATCACCTTACGCTCGGACTTAGCGTTCGGATCCCGGTCTTTGCTGAGGCACCGCCCGCTGATCTTACGGATCGTCGGCAAAGCCAGTCGCAGGTTTCATGTCCGGGTCTACAAAGCCGCGATCTGCAGGAACCACCTGCACTTTTTGATTCGGGAACACAAGCGAAGCGATTTACAGAATTTTTTCCGAGTCGTGGCAGGCCACATCGCTCAAGAAATTCTGCGTGAGTTTCCGCTGCCGGCGCTGGGCCGGGGCGGTGCCGCCGGGGGGAGCGGAGGACAGCCACAAGGGTTGCTCGAAAAACCGGCGGAAGTTCTGGGCTTTGTTGCTCTACTCGCGGGTACTTGCTTGGGGGCGGGAGTTCCGAACTGTGGTCCGCTATATCCGGCAAAATACGTTGGAAGCATTTTGTCTCATCGCTTATCAACCTCGGAAACCCAGAATCAACAACAGTGCGTAATCCACAAAAAGAAGAAAGAGGCGCGGAAGTGACCAAACATTTGTCACCTTCCCCAGCAAATAATTCACGCCGCCGGTTTTCCCAATACAATGGAAATTGGATCTGATAGAAATAAGGATCGAAATATAGCTGGGAGGCGTTCTATGTTATCCACTGGAAAATTGATTTTAATGGCGGTCAGCCTCGCTTTGACGGCCTCTGTGGTGCAAGCCAGTCCTTCTGCGATCTCTTTGCGTCTTCAGTGCAATAATCCCGCAGAGCCAGAAATTTTTTCGATGAGCATTAATGGAACTTCTTGGAGTCCCAGTGGTTCTGTATTTACCACCAACCTGCTAGCTCTTGGGTATCAACTGGCGATTCCGGGCTCAAAAGCGGGGACACCCGTTATATTAGAGGGAACTCGCAGTCCGGTGCAAACTCGCATCGTGTTGGGTGTTCTTTCCAAGGAGCTCGGTTGTGATGGTCAAGGTATTCAAGAAGTAGCATTGAACTCTGCAGTCAGTGTACAGGAGCAAGATGATCGTGAGGATTCTGTTTGCCAATGGACAGTGATCGATAGCAAGCCGGACCAATTTTACCACACCCAAGAGGTAAAGCTGACCTTGATCGATTCCAGCAATATGAAACAGATTCCCTTGTCGGGCACCAGGTTTATCTGGCTCGGCGACCAAGGTTGCTCCAACTAAAATGCCTTACGGCGAGTTGGTTTTTTGAAGCGCCTTACGGCGCTAGTGGTAGCGCGACGAAGATATCTTCGACCAATGACTTCTGTTGAAAGTTAAATCCATCGCCAGTGATCGCAAATGCGGTTTCAGTAGGATACATGGTTCCGTCGTGCGGAACCGCCGTCATCTGTACAGAATCAAACATGCTGCCAGCGTCTCTACCTGAGTAGTTCACCAGGCTATTGACGACTTTCAAAGTGAGTTGCTGTTCTCCCCAGGCGTTGTTGTAATCGTAGCCGTAGACGTTGAAATAGTGGCCACCGATGCGAGTGTAGGTGTTGGTGGTCGCGTTGTAGTTGTACCAACCCACTCCCATAAGAACCATCAACCGATGACCCACATAAGTTCGGACATCTTGAACGGTTAAAGTGTGTTGCATCGTCGGCAGGGCCACGCCCGGAGGCGCATCAATGGCATGGGGCCCCACAATGTACACATAAGATTTATAACCTGACTGCTCGATGTACTGGCGCATGCAGGCCTCGGCCTCATGGTAGTGAGTGCCGTTATTGATATCGGATTTGCAAGTGGCAAAGAAATAACGAATTTTATCACGATAAGTGTCAGCCACTCCATCATGATCCATATCAGGAACAGTCGCCAGAGAACTAAAACCCACAGAATATTTCAAATAAGTCATCCCATGAGTGATCGAAATCGGAGCACAAAGCTCACTCCCACGAGGCCCAATCAAATCCGTCAACTGCGAAGCCTCATTAAAAAGATTCAGCCCCGGCTGAAAATTAATGGACTCATCAAACGCAAAAGCCGTAGCAGAAGCAAAAACCAAAAGAAAAATCACATGGACAAGCGAATTCATAAGTCCCCCAAAAGGTTGAGCAGGGGATGTATCTCATTCAGTACATAGGGTCAATCTACTAACAGCGCTGGCTCTGAGGCATATTTTTTGTAGAGTCTGGGTCTTTTGTGGAATCAATTGTCTCAATGGAGGGCGCTCCTGAAAGCGTGACGCGTTTTTTCACCGTACCCGGTGAAAAATTCAGGTGAACCCAAGGACGGGTGGGCCCCGGAATTGAGACAATTGATTCCACAAAGGACCCAGCGTTTACAAGAAGATATGTTTACAAGGCCACAGGAACCGGCAACCATTGAGCCACAGAAACGCCGTTGCCAAAAACTCCGCCGCCATTCCATCCCCAGCATTGAATTTGCTGGGATGAAATCACACAAGTGGAGCCGCTGCCGGTCACCACTCTGGAAATCGGACCAGAGAAAACAGTGACCTTGGTGGCTGTCGTGCTCGCTCCGGGTGAGGCGTGGCCTAGCTGGCCGTAAAAATTATCGCCCCAGCATTTCAAAACATGGCCAGAGGACAACGAGCATGCGTGATTGGAACTCAATGATATATGAAGGACATTAGTAGGACCATTCACTGCGATCGGAATCAAACTGTTGGTGGTGCTTGGGGCATTGCCCAATTGGCCCAAGTAATTGTAGCCCCAGCAAGAAACCTTTCCCCCGCTGACGGCGCAGTTGTAGAGGCCGCCAGAGGCAATGGATGTAACTGCTGACAAACCAGAAACATGAACCGGTAGATTGCTATTGGTTATAGTGTTGTTGCCCAGCTGTCCGTAAGAGTTAGACCCCCAGCACTTCACTGCACCTGCCACGTTCAAAGCGCAGGTGTGATAAGTTCCCGCTGCTATCGCTGTCACCGAACCCAAGCCAGGAACAGGTTTTGGTGAATCACTGTTGATGTCGGTTCCATTTCCCAGCTGTCCTTGGGCATTGTTGCCCCAGCACAGGACGCTGCCTCCGACTAGAGCACAAGAATGAAAGCCTCCGGTGACGACCGTAGAAGCTCCGCTAATTCCCGGAACCAGAGTCGGCGTGGTTACATAGTTCAAGGCAATGGCAGGATCTGGGGCGGTGCCCACTTCACCGAATTGGTTATTGCCCCAACACTGAATTTGCCCGTTGGAAGGCTCTACCACGCAAGTGTGCGCGCCGCCGGTGGCGATAACTTTTGCACTGGCCGAATTGTCCAGAGGAGTGGTGCTATAGCTAGTTGAACCTGTGCCCAGCTGACCATAGCTGTTGGCTCCCCAACATGAAAAGTGGGGCAAGCCACTGGCGCAAGCATGGTCATCCGAGCCAATGGACAAAGCGCTCACGGAAGTCATGCCTGGAACCAATACTGGCGTCAGACTTAAGAGGCCAGAGTTGGCATCGCCCAACTGTCCAAAAGAATCTTGTCCCCAGCAGGAAACCTGTCCGTTCGTTTGCAGGGCACAAGTGTGTGAAGCGCCCAAGGCCAAAGAGGCCACGGCACTAAGTCCTTGCACGGCCACTGGCGTGAAACTATTTTGATCCGAATTATTTCCTAGCTGACCGTAGGCGTTCGATCCCCAACAACTGACGCCACCATTTTTTAGTAGCGCGCAGACGTGATTGCTTCCGCCGCCAGCGATCACCGCTTGAACTGAATTCAGTCCCGTGATCGACACCGGCACAGAACTTAGGCTCAGTGAATCCGCTTGGCCCAGTTGACCAAAGGCATTCGAGCCCCAGCAAGAAACCTGACCATTGTTTAAAACCGCACAAGTGTAAGTGGATCCAGCGGCCAAACTTTGCGCTCCTTGAGAGAGGGTCACAGAAACCGCCGAAGTGCTTCGAAGGGTGGAATTATTTCCCAGCTGACCCGACGAGTTCGCGCCCCAGCAGTTGACACCGGCTGAAGACGAGAGGGCGCAGACATGGGCACCGCCCGCCACCAGCGAACTGATGTTGGATAGAGGCACATTGCCGCTGTCCACGGCATAGACCGCAACTGGGCTGCTGACATTAGAAGCATTTCCCAGTTGTCCGCTGGTATTGAAACCCCAGCAGGCAACAAAGCCATTGACCAGCGCACAAGAAAATTGATTTCCAGAGACCACTTCAGTCACGCCGCTCAAAGGATTGCCAGCGTTGTCGACCACCACCACTGGTGTAGTGCTTGCGACATTTGAATTGTTTCCAAGTTGTCCGTAGAGATTGGCTCCCCAACATTGGACGCCGCCACTGATTAAAGCACAGATGTGATCCATGCCGATGGCCAGTTGGCTTGCGCCAGTCACTCCAGCGACTTGGGCCGGGCTTGTGGCGTTGCCAGAAACCGTGGAACCCAGTTCGCCATTTTCGTTTCGTCCCCAGCAGAGGATGTTTCCCGAACTTTGTAAATAACAACTGCGACCGAAGCCTGCATAGAGGTGGGCCACACCGCTGCCGCTAAGACTGCTGGAGCTGCCGCTTCCACCGCTAGAACCCGATGAGTTGGAGCGAGGTCCACAGTTTTGGTACATAAACAGACAAGCTACGACTAAAATCAAAGACGTCACGGCGGCTATTTTTCTTTGCGATGGATCTATATTATTTGGCATGTGTTCCCCCGGGTTCTCATCGGACGGATGGAAGAATTTCTAGAGGCTTCTCAAATTGAGACGGGTTTGCGAGTCCTCTGCGCGTGGCGCAGAGATCGGCTGAGTGCAAAGGCAGAAATGGTGGCGGCCACGGCGCAGCCGGAAAGAATTAAAAAAACTTGTCGCCAGCCCACTTGATCCGAGAGCAAGCCAGTCAGCCAAGTGGCCAGGGCTCCGCCGATGTAACCCACTCCATCGATAAATCCTGCGGCGCTGCCCGCACCCTCGGCCCCGGCGATATCCAGAGTCAAGCAGCCAGCGCTCATCGAATAGGGTCCCAGCAGAAAAAATCCCGCCAGCCCCAGAAGCAATATGATGCCCTGCTGATGTATCGCCGGATCGCCCATGAAATAGGAAATTCCCAAAAGCGAGGCCACCAGGCCAATCAACAAGATCCACATCATTTGTGCGCGATCGCCATTTTTGGCATAGCGATCGGTGAACCAGCCCAAAAGCACCGTTCCTAGGCAACCCAAAAAGGGAAAAATAGCAGAGCCAAAAACCGCCGTCGATGTTTGCATTCCGATGTCCACCAGCAATTTCGGTGTCCAAAAAAAGAAGATCGAACGAAGCAAGGTGGTCAAAAAACTAAAAAGCAAAATTTGTCGAAACGGAGAGTACTGAAACAACCCCAGGATGATTTTGCGCACAGATGTTGGCTGACCGGCCTCGGAAAACTTTAAGTGCGAGCGGCTTTCAAAGGGTGGCACCGAAGCAATCACGTCCTGCGGTTTTTCTTTGGCAGCAAAATAGGACCAAATCCAAATCAATAGGGTGACGGCGGCCGGTGCGATGAACACTCCTTGCCAGCCGACTCCGTGAGCGATCAGTGCTCCGGCAAAAAGTGTGGCCACCACGCCACCAAACTGAAAGTTAATGCTGATAAAGCCCATGATGGTGCCATTTTTTTCTGGCGGATACCAACTTCCGATGGTTTTCACGATTCCGCCCCAGCCCATGGACAGAAAAAATCGGCAGAAACACCAGATCAAAATAAATCCAAAGAGCGAATGCATCTGCGAGAAAACCAAATTAAAGACAATGCCGCCTGCCATGCCCAGCAGAAAAGTTTTTTTGCCTCCTAAATGATCCGCCCAAGGTCCATTGATGAATTTGCCCACGGCGTAGGCAAATTCAGAGTAAAGCGCAATCAGTCCTAGCTCCGAATTGGTAAAGCCAAAGGTCTGGCTGAGCAGCGGAAAAGCGGCGGACATATTGGCGCGACAGAGGTAATACCCGATGTAGCCGATCAACATGACCCAAAATGTGGAAACGCGCCAACGCGTCAAGCGGCGATGTTCTAGTTCAGTCATGATCGTACGGTAGCACGTTTTTTTTACCAAGGTACTATTTTCCATGTTACGCTTTCGTCATGATTACAAATATTTTGTTCGCTCTGATTGCTCAGATGGCTTGCGCTGAAAACTCTCTTCCACCGATTCAGGTCTATGCCCATCGCGGGGCCAGGTCGTTTGCTCCGGAAAACACCATTCCGGCTTACAAAACTGGTTTACGGATTGGCACCGATTGGGTCGACATGGACATCGTTTTGACCAAAGACGGGCAAGTTCTGATTTCCCACGATCCGATACTGAATCCCAACATCGTCCGCGATGCCGAGGGAAATTTTCTGGCTAAGAATGGCCAGACTCTGGCGGCAGCGTCTGCGGACGAAAAAACTCAGTATCGGCAGAAATACTCGGCGAAAAATTTGACCTTGTCCGAGCTTCAGAAATTCGACGTCGGTCGACTGAATTTGACCAGTCACTATGCCACATTTTTTCCAGATCAGCTGGCGGTGGACGGTACCCGGATGCCAACTTTGCGCGATGTCATTCATTATGTGAACAAGGTGACCGGAAATAAAGTCGGTTTTCAAATCGAGATGAAGACAGATCCTTCGCTGCCCGAGTACTCGGCCGATCCTCAGGTTTTTGCCCAGGCACTCTACAAAATTTTGAAAGAAGAAAATCTGCTGAAGCGTTCAGAAATTCAGGCCTTCGACTTTCGCTGTCTTTATGAGTTGCAAAAGTTGAACCCGAAGGTGCAAACGGCGTATCTCACTTCCCGCGACAATGAAAAGGGTGGCGAGGACGATTTTTATGCCGCCGACGCCAAGGCTGCGGGCCTGTGGACCGGCGGAAAATTGGTCAAAGACTATGGCGGTTCCATTCCTAAAATGGTGAAAGCTTTGGGCGGCTATGCTTGGGAGCCCGAAGATTATGAACTCAGCAAAGAGTCTCTTGATGAAGCTCATCAACTGGGTCTTAAAGTGGTCGTGTGGAGCTGGCCCGAAAAACTGGGCACAGCCTTCGACGCCAAAATGGTTGAAAAAATGATCGACTGGAACGTCGACGGAATCATCAATGACGATCCCGGTCGCCTGACGTCGATGCTGGCCGCTCGCGGTCGACGAATTCCTTTGCGGTTTGTGGTCCCGTAAATAGACACTCGGAAAGTGGACGCCCTAGAGGGCACCAACTTTCCGAGGCGCCTCCCACCTCGAGCCATCTCAAAAACATAATACTTAAGAAAGTCCTGAAAAATGCCGATACATATATCGTAATGAACCATTCAGCTCCAAACACGAAAGATAATAGCGGCTTCTCTATCATCGAGGCGTTGATGGCCGCGGGAATTATTAGTGTGGTTGGTTTGGGATTGGGACTGTCTATCCGTGCGCTGCAAGCCAGCCATCAAAGGTCCGACATGATTTCTTTGGGCGTGTCTGTCGAGTCCACATTGATTTCGGCCATTCAAGACCCCAGCAATTATTCCACCGCTGTCACCGATGCATTGCAGGCGGGGAATCCTCCGAGCAACTTCAAACTGCCGGTGCCAATGGATTCAAGCATGGGCAAGCCATTCAGTATTGCTCCTGGCGAAACACTTTATTTCACGCCCGACATGTGTCCCTGTGGCGGCTACAGTTCGACAGCCGTCTGCAATGGCCAAAAACAGGAATGTGCGTTGATGGTAGGACTATCGAACTGGCAAGCCAATGTTCCGACCACAGGACTTTACTCGTTGGCGTATTCGATTCAATCCAATCCGAAGTATGCAGCCATTGCACCCATCGGTAATCCCGATTTCACTTTCTTGTCGCCCTCGGCCTATGTAGTTATTGTTCCTGCCGCGTCCAATTCGGGCAGCATGGTGAAGTGCTCGGCGGCGAATGCCATAGGAACTTTGGGCATTGGTAAAGACGGACAGGCGATCTGTCTTTATTACCCCGACAGCAAGTTGGCTTGTGTCGACGGAGAGATTCCTAAAGGTTTTAATGTCACCCCGGATCCTGTGGATCCACACACCTACTACCTGGGATTCAATTGCTCGCCGGTCAGACAAATCGCCTGCGCAAATCCTGGATACTCTTTCGAAAATTTTGTGCCTTCGGCGCTGGATCCATCGCCCTCGAACCCGGTGGCGCCCGTGGGCAAATGTGTTTATATTGAAGAGGCCGCCACTGTTCCGATTTCGGTCCCTGGTACTGATGGAATCAAAGTTACCCAGGCCTGTGCCTCGAGCTACGTGATCAATTCGCCCTCTTGCACCATGGGAGTGGCGTTGGGCACTCCCACCACTTGTACTGATGGCTCGATCATGAAGCCAGACACGACAAACATCGACACCGTTTTGGTTTCAAAGAACCAGACAATTATTTGTCAGGCAGAGATGGCGACTCAAGCCTGTTGCGCCAACAATGCCAGTCAGTGTGCGCAGGTATCGGTACCGCTGACTCTCACGTATAACTGCGTGTTGGACCCTGTATATGCAGACCAGGTGGTGTATTAAATGAAAAATGCACGGGGAAGTATTCTAATCAATGCGCTGATCTTGGTGGGGGTGGTGGCCATAATCTCTGGCGCTATTTTTAATCAGATCCAGATGACTGACAAATCTTCCCGCGGACCACGCGTGCAGGCGGCTATGGCGGTCATTCAAGCACAGGTGATTTCACTAGCTTTGCAGCCCGCGATTTATCAAAACTGTGATTCCCAAGGTTCCAGCGATGGCAAGGCGACCTGCCAAGTCAGCGAAAAGGGCGCGGCGACTTTGCAAAACTTGAGTCGACCCGTTTCGGGCGCAGTTTGTCCACAAACATCCGGACACGCAGGAACATCGAACTGCGGAGTTGTGGTACAGGCGCCAAAGGGAAGCTGTCTTAGCAATTCAAAATGTCTGGCCGGTCAGTTCTATAATTCCACAACGCAAACATTCTGTGCAGAAATGGTGTATCAGGGGACCGAGACCGCCATGGCTCCGGTGTGTTTGGCGCAGGCGATTTCGCAATCACTTTTGCAAGGTCCATCCACCAGTTGCACTTCTGCTGCGAATTTGGTGGCACCATACCCTAATGTGATTTTTAAAGGCTTTGATTCTGGCGGAAGCCCAGTGTGTGGATCCATCCCCAGCTGTCCGGGATTTGATGTCACGGATTCGGGAACGTACATTTCATCCATTGATAAAAAGACTTTGCAAACTCAGTGTGCGTCCTTGGGGCCTCCTCTGGTATGTGCCCCTGGTCAGGTGCTTTCCGACATCAAGTGGGGCAACGTGTCCTCCAACTTTTCAGGCCCGACATCGGCGACTTGTGTTCCAAGAAGAGTCCCGGCAGACAAGCATGTGGTTGTGGCAATCCCGCCGATTGATATACCTCCGGGATATAAAGGTGGTCGGGGTGGGAGCGGTCCTTGCTTGTCAGGTGGACTTCCGGTGACGACGGGAAGCTGCTATACCCGCGTCGGGTGTTGCCCATGAGAACTGAACGTCAAAACAGAAATGGTTTCACTTTGATTGGCGCACTGGTGGCTATGGTCCTGGTGGCCATCATTGTTATGGGCGCTGCCTATCTGATGCAATTGGCGAGTAAGGTAGAAAAATTTGGCAATGTCGAAAATGATATTGAGCGCACCCAACTGTTGAATCTTCAGCTTTCCAAGAACTCTACTTTTATTTTGAAGCAGCCCGGATTTGAAAAAACGGGGGCCTTGTACCAATGCCTGCAGCAGGCCGGCAGCAATTGCACGCGTGTGCCAGCCCCGCCATCGTATTCGGAGAGCCTTCCCGGTTATGGCAACTCAGGGGCGATTTCATCGACCATGTCGTTTCAACCCAATTGCAAGACGGCCAACTCTTGTGAGTCCGTGACCGTGACCGTGAATACGAGCTACCAAGGAAATGCCGGTAGTTTTAAGAGTCGTAAGGCGGCCTCGCAAATTCTGGGATATATGTTGGCGCCCAGAGCTGGATTCACCTATGGCTGTGTGCAGACTCAAGGGCTGATCACACAATTGGATTTCGCTACAGGCCAAGCTGTCTGTCAGCCTTTGCAGGGCACACTGGCTAGCAACGCAGCACCTCTTGAAAATTTTGGCCCGGTAACGCCATCGGCAGTTCAGGCAATGACCAGAAAAAACTGTGGTGGCAGTGGCTTTTCGACGGTGGGTTCCTTTCAGAGTCAGGATACCTGTATGAGTATGGCGCCGCCACCACCACCATCGCCGGGACCTTCTCCGTCTCCGGCCCCATCTCCGAAACCAAAGCCCGGGGATTGCAGTTGCAGCTCTGCTGGTCAAAGAATTTGGGCCGTGCCGGACTGTTGTGGAAGTGGGCAATACTGGGGGGCGATGTATTGGAACTGTGTGGACAATGGCTCAGGTGGTCTGAACCAGATCGCGGGACCTTCCTACAAAACGAAGATCAGTTGTCCTTAGGCGCCCTTAGCGTTCTTCTTAGATTTTGTCTTATAGATCGAGTCGCGAATGACCCGCTCTTGCTCGGACAATAAAATGACAAAGAGTTCGTTGGGATCCAATCGGTAGAGATCAATCAGAGTCCGAATGGTTTTCAGTGGAGGCGAGCACACACCACGCTCCATATTTGAAATGAACTGCGCCGAAGTGTAACCCAATTCATCGGCAACCTGTTTCTGGCTGAGCTCCGCATTGAGCCGCGCCTTTTGAAGGTACGTCGACAATTTTTGTTTATTTTTAGATGAGCCTTTTGATTTTTCCATTAAGACCAGTTATCAAAAAGTGAGCCTGGGTGCAACTTTAAAATGGGGATTTCGCAGGTTCCAATGACTTAGCGATCCCAACGCAGCAAGAGTTGCCTCAAGCCACGACGTGATTCATTGTCAAAATATTGATGAAAAAGAATATTGGTAAACCCAAACCCTATCCCCATGTGGGTCATTTTCTAAAGCGAAAGCGGATCGCTGCCGGTCTTTCGCAAAGACAGGTCTGTGAGGCGCTCGGTTATTCCTCAACCCAATTCATTTCTAATTGGGAGCGGGGCCTGGCATCACCCCCTATGGGCGCATTGGCTCGGCTGGTGCAAATCTATAAAATCGGTAAAAATGATTTCATGGAGGAAATGATGAGGGATAAAAAACTCGCGATCGAAGGGGAGCTAGGGCTGGCGTTTAGAAGAAGGCTGAAAGCCTAGGGAAACTTGAGCTAAATACCATTAGTTTGGTTTCATGAAAATATTACTAACGCACCGACCTTTTTTGCAGTCTGCCGGTATCCCTGATAGGACAAAGAAAAAAAAGGAGTTTTTTTGTGCAATCAGTATCCGCAAAGTCAGTTCAGGTCGACGAAGATGAAAGTTCAGCTTGTTTATTCAAGGAGCTCGCCTCGAGGGTTTCTGCTTTGGGAGCCAGTATTGGCGTAAGGATTATTCCGTTTAAAAATCCATCACTGCCGTTTTTTTCGGCCTTAGAGTCTCAAAAAAAACAGAGAATTATTACCAATTTGAAAAACTTTATTGAAATTTGCGAGGCCACCATCGCGGAAGGTCATTCGCTGAGAGACTCCAAAAGTCTTGTTTGGAAGGCCATCAAATATTTTGGTCTTCGCCCCCCATCGGACCTATTTAATTTTGTAGAAAATGAAGAAGTTGTAGAAATTTATGAGACCGACAATTATCAAGCATTCAGGAACTTTCGTTTCTTCGAGCTATGCAGCTATTCGCTGGAACAAATTTATAGCATTCCATGGACTGAGCTCTGGTACAGAGATGAGGAGGCCATGGCAGGAATGATTGAATTCATAGGTCAGTGTCTGGGGAGTGACCAAACAAAAACAGCAGCGATTCATAAGCCAACACATAAAATCACGGAGTTGGCCTCGCCGTTCAAGTTTGAGCTAAATTATAAAACTAAAGGCATAGCGCCTCTCTGGGATAACTCTTCCGGCCAAAAAGCCGGATTCGTTATTATTTCAGTCGGAGAGATACTCAACCAGATTTCTGCATCTGAAGAAGAGAGAAAGCTTTTAGAATATAGCAAAAATGAACGGCCCAGCCTGCAGCTATTATGAAGCCTTTCTTTGTTTTAGGCTGTTGGCGTAATCCCGACAAGCGTCTAAAATTTTGTAATATGTTTTTACTGTGAAATCCAAGTTCACCAGAATATCCTGCGCTGTCGATGGATCAAAATCTTTGATTTGATCGAAGGCCTTCTCGACGTGATCAGGGTCCTCGTCTGCATGGACATCCAGGAAAGAAGTAGGGAAGTTGGAGTTTTGTTTTATTTTTTTGATCCACTCTCGTCCGTGCTCGTTGGCCAGCCCTTCAAGAGCTAGAATGAATCCGAAAAGCGCCTCTACGCCAATGTGGGCAATGGTGTAGTATTGTGTCGCATAAAAGCTACGAGTGACGGGAAATTCACCGATCTTTTGAACGTCAAACCCCAAGGACTTTGCGTCCCTTTCTGCCAGTACTTCGTGTCCCTTTTCTTCGCCTGAGTGAGCGGCAAAACGTCGATGCAGCGCCGGCATTTTCATGGGCGTATGGGCCGAGGCCAACAGCAGAATTCTGGTGTTGTGGCTAGTATAGTAGTAAGTTTGTGCGCACCAAGCGGCGTAAAATTCAGCCGAGTGCCAGGGGTACTCTAAAACTCCTCTGTATTCTCGCATGGCCTGTTCATATTTTTCCTTCAACATATCATCTCCTTTGTATGGGTTTAGGGTTGGTTATATTTGTGCTGTTAAAATATCTTCTAAGACAGATTTTGTTCCAAAAATATAGGCATGGTTTTCGTGAGCACTGTCGCTGTATTCTGGTATTTCTGATAGAGCCTGATGTAGTTTTGGCAAATTGTATTGGGGCACCGTTGGAAACATGTGATGATCCAAATGATAACGAACATTATGCGGCCCAAATACAAACGCTTCCAAAGGCGAGCATAAAATATTTCGAGAGTGATTGAGTTCATTTTCACGGGCCAAACCAAAATGTTCAGAAATACTCCGAATTCGCTCCGCCACAGGCATGACAAGAAAATATGGAACCAGCCAGTAGAGCGCAAAAATGTGCCAAGTCGAGGTGAGTGAAAGTCCAATCGCCAGGCCAGAGTAGAAAGCCAATTTTAGAAAAATAAGATGGCGTTTGTCCCGGATCGTCCAAGAATCTCTTTTCCCCAGCTCGGAAAGATTCCAAAACAGAATAATCATTTTATACCAGCTGGTCATAAGCACCGTTGCAAATGTCTCTATCAATTGCTTTCGCGTCTGTGGAAATTGCCATTCTCTCAATTTGATTTTTCTCACCCAATCTGGATCCTGTTGCGAATTGAGATGGCGGTGGTGCGCCAAATGATTGGCGCGGTAGCCCTGAGTGCAGAAAAATATCGGAAAAGCGGCAAAGAGATTTGAAAACAAATCATTGAGCCATTTTGTATTGTTCAGGCGAAAGTGAGCACCCTCATGGGTGATAATGAGCAGAGCGTGCTGGCGAGCTCCAATCACCAAGACAGAAAAAATATAGGCCAGTAACGAGTTTTCTCGCATCGACACGGCGATGGCCACCATTATGATTGTCCAGTCTAACAATAAATGGCTCATTGCCTTCCACGAATTGATTTTCGACAGTTCGCGAACTCGTTCACTCACTACCTTGTTCCATGTGAGCGATTTTATAGGATCATAGCTGACAGCGATGTTTTGGCTCATAAAAAATTTCCTGGTAATTTGTATTAAGCGGCTTTGGTCGAGGCCGGCTGTTGAGTGGGCAAATCATAGAAGGCTTTACCGCCATGAACAGTTCGCATTTGCCATAAATTTCCCGCATGAGGTTCTGTTTTGTCGTTAATCTCTAACAAGTGCCGTCCTCGGGATAGAGTCTGTAGGTCACATGGAAATCCCCGGCAGATTTTGTCGGATTCGATCATCTGGTAACCAAGAACTGTCAGATTTTGAGAAACGCCATTGTCTTTTCGGGCGACGGCCATCATGGCTTCTGCCGAAGTCTCGCTGAGCATATAGCTGTTCAGACGCATGATCAGACGTCCCAGCGGTAAGCCCCATGTATTGCGTTGAAACTCAGGTCGAACAACTAGGGATTCAAAGGTCATGACCCGGTCGATTTTCATGGCTTTCAAAGCCTGAGAGTAGTTTTTTCCGAACATGGAAAAGTAATCGCGGTCATAAGTCGATAGTTCGTGAAAGTCTAAAAATGTGTGGCATGAAAAACCAACCAATTGATCTTGATCAGTCATCAGTACCGAAAGAAGATCATGACGAGTGAAATCATCTGCCGTCGGAACATGATGAGCCCCTTGATCGGCATATATTTTTTCCCAGTTGCTTTTCCACAGACTGTAGACACGATTCCGTATCTCTAGGTCAGCTGAGGTTGGAAAGCTTTTGTTGCAGATGAGATGATATTGAAGTGTCATAAGGTAGTCCCTACTTTGATTAAACAATTTATTGTTTAGTTCTGTCTTAGTGGTCAGAGTTCCTGGATACATTAGGTCTAAATCTTAAATATTTTGCAACTCAACTCACAGATTCTGGACCGGTTCAGGTCCCTCAGGAGGGTGACTTCACTATAAATAGAATTAGATTATATGCGTCACGACCAAGAAATCGCTGAAAAACATTAGAGACTAAGATCGAGGTCATGGTCAGATGCCGATACACATATAGTAAATTAATAAATAAACATATATTGTTTATTAAAAGAACCGGCGCTATATAGGCTGGCTGTCAGTATATATGGAAGGGAATTGCGCCATGACCAATCGTCGTATTTTAGTTGTTGATGACAATCCGGATCTTCATCTTGATTTCAAAAAAATTTTGAAAAGCAGTGAAAACGAGGAAGAGAAAAGGCTGAAAAATGCGGCATTGGCTTTGTTTGGGGAGGACAAGACATCGCTAGCCCAAAAGATCGAGTTTGAGCTGGATTTTGCCTCGCAAGGAGAGGAAGCTTTCGGCAAAGTGGTGGCGGCCCATGAGGCCGGTCGACCCTACGCTCTGCTATTTGTGGACGTGCGCATGCCGCCAGGATGGGACGGAATCACCACGATCGCCAAAATATGGGAAAAAGTTCCGTGCACCGAGGTGGTTATCTGTACGGCCTATACGGATTATTCCTTTGAGGAAGTGCTCTCCAAGCTTGGGGTCTCGGAGCGGCTGTTGTTTTTGAAAAAACCATTTGATTCGGTTGAGGTCCTGCAGATCGCTATTGCTCAGACCAAAAAGTGGAATTTAGAACAATCCAATATCAAATACTCTGAAGGCCTAGAGCAAGAAGTCGAGCTGCGAACAAAGGAATTGGATCAGGAGCGCGCCCGAAGCGTGAATGGGGCAAAACTCATGGCATTGGGCGAAATGGCCGGAGGTATTGCTCATGAAATCAATAATCCTCTGACGATCATTCAGCAAAATGCTCAGTTACTGAGTGAAATGCTCGAGGAAAAAATGGACTTTACCGCGATCCAGAAGCGGACCAAGAAAATCATTGAGACCACAGAGCGGATTGCAAAAATTATCAGAGGTTTGCGGACATTTTCCAGAAGTGGTGACAACGATCCATTTGACACTGTGACCATGGCACAACTCATTGAACAGACTCTGGGTATGTGCCGAGAGAAATTTAAGGTTCAGGACATTATGCTGACCGTGGACAATCCGGCGCCATCTACCACAGTCGAGTGTCGCCAAGTTCAGATCATTCAGGTGTTATTGAACCTTCTTAATAACAGCTACGACGCGATCGAAAAGAATGCAGAACGATGGGTAAAAATAGAAGTGGCCGACTTTGTAGATCATGTTGAGTTGGCCCTGACTGACAGTGGTTGCGGTATTCCGGTGGCGGTGCAAGAAAAAATATTCCAACCATTTTTCACCACGAAAGAAGTGGGCCGGGGAACCGGCCTAGGATTGAGCATCTCTAGGGGAATTATAGAGTCCCATCAAGGTCAGTTTTGGATAGACAAGCAATCTAAAAACACCCGTTTCGTTATAAGCCTTAACAAAAAACTGGCACCAATGGCAGAGCATAAGAACGTGAGCTGATTTATGAGCAGCAAGTTGGGCTTCGCAGGCATAAACCCCAGAAATCATACGCTCCTGATCGTTGATGACGAGGAAGACCTCCGAGAAATATTGGTCTATCAGTTCCAAAAGGACGGGTTCAATGTTCTAGAGGCCGGCAACGGCGCTGAGGCATTCGAGATCATTAAGTCACGTAAAGTCGATGTCGTGATCAGCGATATTAAAATGCCCGGTGGAAACGGAGTCGAATTGTTGGACAACGTCCGGCGATACAATCCAGATGTGCCGGTGGTCTTATTTATTACGGGATTTGCTGAAATCACGGTCGAGGACGCGTTCAATAAAGGGGTAGAGGCCGTGTTTGCGAAGCCTTTCGATAGAAAGGTTTTATTAAATACCGTTCTTCAAGCCCTAGTTCCTAAGACCGAATGTTGGCAGCCAAGGACATGGTGTGGTGAAACTCCTTTGGACATAGATGTCATTTCCTCGGAGTTGCAGGTGGTTTGTAAGGCCAAGGTGATCAATCTTAGTCAGGGCGGCCTATTTATTTCCGTGGAAGACCGCATTCCCACAGTGGGTGAAAAAATAAACTTCAAGATTCACTTCGACGAAGGCGTGGTGCTTTGTATTGAGGGGGAAGGTGTCGTCCGATGGGTGCGAACCAATCAGGGTGAATTTCCGCGAGGATGTGGAGTCGAATTTGTGGGCTTAGCTGGCCGAGCCAAAACCCACATGCTCGAGCTGATTAATTTCTTAAAAACGCGACAGTACATTTGTTAATGAAAGCGAGTTTCTATGCAGGGGAAGTTAACTCATAAGCAACACATTTTGGTTGTTGAAGACGAGAGTATTTTTCGAAACTCTCTGAAGGCGTTATTAGAGTCCGCCAGCTACAAGGTCACCGTTGCCGCAGATGGTATGATTGCAAAGAATGTTGTCATGATGCAAGAGTTCGACTGTGTTCTTTCTGATATCAACATGCCGGGCCTCAGCGGTCTTGCCCTTCTTAAGTTCATCAAAGAGACTAGGCCCCGATTACCAGTTATATTAATGACAGGATTCGCCGTCTTGGATGAGACCAGGGAAGCGGATAAAATGGGAGCCAGCGGTTTCATTCCCAAACCGTTTCAGAAGGCGGATCTGATGTCCATTTTCGAACGCCTCTTTGCCGTCAAAACTCCGGTGCCTGCCGCTAAACCTAAAGCCATCAGTGAAAGTGATCAGTATTCCAGAGTGAGCATCGATGAGTTCGTATCTGGTCGCGCCATTATGTATGATATCTACATAAAACTGTCCGAAGAGAAGTTTATTAAAATCGCCACCTCGGGCGAAGATCTTCCCATCAGTCGGATCCGAGTCTACAAGGCCAAAGGCCTGAGTCATCTTTACTTACAAAAAAAAGACTATCAAAAATATCTGGAACTGAATGTGACTTTAGCAAAGACAATCTCTGGCAGTTCCAAAATACCTCAAGACAAAAAGATTCACTTTCTGAAACATGCCAATGACGTCGTTATGGAGCAACTCTATTTTGGAGAGGTGGACAAGGAAGTTTTTGCCGGTGCCAAGACCGTTCTTGATGCGACACTCAGTGTGTGCTCGAACGATGAACAGTGTTTGGGACTGCTTGAGTCTTTGAATGCACATGGCAATTTATTGTACGCTCACTCGTTGGGAGTCAGTATGTATGGGGTGATCATCGCCAAAGCCATGGGTTGGGAGTCCACTTCGACATTGCATAAGATCGCGTTGGGTGGCCTATTTCACGACATTGGTAAGAAGGAACTTGATCCTTCGATTTTGAGCAAGCCCAGGAAGGATTTCACGCCTTCCGAAGTTCAGGCTTATGAAACACATGTGGTTCGGGGTGTTGAAATCCTTCAGTCCATCACGACTGTTCCAGAGGACGTTTTACAGATCGTGCTGCAACATCATGAGGATTGCCTGGGAACTGGCTTTCCGGTGAAACTTGAAAAACATCAAATTCATCCGATGGCAAAATTGATGGCGGTGGCGGATCAGTTCTGCAATCTTTCGATTCGCACCACAAGTGCTGAACCCATGGACCCTATTTCTGCCATTCGAAGATTACTCAAACTCAAGTCGGCGATTCTGGATGCGGCATCGCTTTCGGCGCTGGCCAAAGCCTTTAATATCGACCTTGTTGTGACAACCCAGGAGAAGTAGATGAACAAAGAATCCCCTGAGAAAAAATTTATTCATGATCTTGGTACCCCCCTTAGCACGGCACTTTTACTGATGGAAGTTCTTCTGGAATCCAGTCCAGAGCAAGAGAAAATGAGCAAAGTCATGGACTCTCTGAATAAGCTAAGAGTTCTGGTTGAACAAAGGCGCAGTGAACTTTTGGAGGAAACGAAGCCCTAAGACGGAATGTAGGGGCGGGGATTGTTCTTTTCGATCCAATCGGTGATATATTTCAGCGCTGGATCCGACAGGCTTAAAATCTCAACACCTATGCCTTCGTTTTGTTGTTGCCATCGGACGACGCCGGTGATGATGCCGCCATCATCGAATCGGGCGTTGAGGACGACGTCGCGGCGAGTGTCACTGAAGTTGCCTGACAGAAATATCCCACCGCGGCCGATTTTTATTAAGCCAGAAGCGACGGTCTCTGCCAAAGAGGCTTTGCACTGGATATCCTTGGTGCCGACGGTTTGTGGTGGCACCGACCAGCGACGGTCGGCGGCGGTGAGAATCCGTTCAATATCGTGGATCACCGAAGCCATATTGAAAGGTTTCAGAATGAATCCCTCCACTCCAATGCCATAGACTTCGGCGGCTGTGATTTCAGAAAATCCGGTGATCAAAAACACGGCTGGTGGAGGTCCGGCCCTCGCTTTTATTTTTTTGGCTAAGGAAATGCCGTCCTCTCCGGGCATGCGGATGTCTGAAATGACTGTGTCGAAGTGTTGCTCTTGAACAAGCTGAAAGGCCTGTGTGCCGTTTTCTGCCTCGATGGCAGTGGCTCCGGCCAAGCGGAGTTCGTCACAAATGACCTCTCGGAGATCGGGCTCGTCGTCCACCACTAAGAGCCTGCGGCCAGCTAGTGGTTCCGCCGCGCGGGATCCTTTACTCATTTGACATCCTTTACTGACATTCATTGCTTTCAGCTCCAGGTATCGGCGCCCAGATGAGCAATCTTAATCCTAAGTAGTCTCTTATTGGGCTAGTTTTGACCGCTCATTTCAAATTTAATGAATAAACAATAAATATTTACATAAATAAATATTATTTATGTTTCACAAGATAGTCCTGGACTCAAATTATATCGGCGGTGGTCCGACGAAGAGGCTGATGAAGATAGCTTTTATGCTCAATATGATCTTTGCATTTCCACTTTGGGCCGCCGAATCGTCGGCGCGTCTAAGTCCGCATATGGCTGACGAGTTACTTGAAAAGAGTGGTTATCGGTGGCAGCAGACAATGCTTCCCACCGCCGAGGCCGATGCCAAATATGGTCAGGCAGATTCTGCGGCAAAGATTCATGTGAATGCATTTTCACGCGAATTCATTATGCGAACCAGCGAGCTGATCTTGGGAATTTCTAACTCTGGCCCGTTGGACGTGATCGGTGGCGGCATCACCGGCGTTCAGGCAGGATATGAAGTTTATAATTTGTCTTCTCGGTTTCGTCTGGAGGCCGCTCAGTTGAATCAAGAGTTAGGCCGTGCCACCACCGAACAATATCAGAATGATTTAAAATTTCTTTTGCAACTGCGCTATTTGACGGCACAGCAGTATAAACTTCGAAGTGAGGTGGCAGACCGTTTGATCAGCAAAGACAAAGAGCTTTCATTGTTTGCACATAAGAAATTAGAGGCCGGGGTCGGCATTCCACTGGACTTATCCAGAGCAGAGGCCATGGTTGAAAGAGACCAATTCAAAAAGTTAGAGGCGGAGGCCAGCTACCAAAAATCTCTGTATGAAATCGCTGAACTTATTCCTAACTTCGATTTCAACTGTAAACTGGATGCTTTGGAATTTCATGAGCTTTCTGCGGAAGCGCAAAAAAATATTTTGTCCAAGAAGGATCATCGAGGAGAGTTAAAAGTGGCTGAACTAACTCTCGAAACCACCCGAAAAATGAAGCAAAGTATTGACGCCGAAAATAAATTGACGGTCAGTGCAATGGCAGAGATCGGCACCATTGGCACACAGGCGTTGGGTCTGATCAATAGTCCCACCGGTTCGCTGGGCCTACAAATCACTATTCCGCTTTACGATGGTGGATACTCTAAATCCAGGTCTGCAGAAATTCTAAGTAAACTCAATAGCCTTGAATGGCAGAAGCAGCAGGTCGACCTGGACACGCGAAACCAGTTGGGTGCCACGTCTTCACGACTGGAATTCACCAAGCAAGTGGTGCTGTCTTCCCAGCGACAGACAGATCTTGCGCGCAAAAGTCTGGAGTATGCAGAACGAAAAATCCGGATTGGCAGTGCCGGAAATTTGGACTTAATCACGGCGCAAAATGATTTGGCTTTGGCTATGGATCTTTATGTACAAGCGATCTATGGATACGAGGCCACAAAGCTGCAGTTTTTTCATCTGATTTCTGATCTGGATGGATATTTGACATCAGTGTCCTCGAGCGGAGGTTCCAATGAGTGAGCCCGCAAAAATTTTTTCCATTTCCGAGGCTCCGGTATCCCCATCGAATCCGCAATTTTGGACTCAATTGCTCGTGGTGGCGCTGGGCTCCTTCGTTCTTGGGCTGGCCTCTTATTTATCTTATCGCTGGTTTGTGGTGGCACAGTCCCATCTGGAAACGAACAACGCTTATATCGAATCCGATGTGTTTCACGTGCAGTCCAGAATGATGGGTTTCACCAAAGATATTCTGGTGGAAGAGGGTCAGGCGGTTAAAAAAGGCGATACTCTGTTGCGCTTGGACGACACAGAGGTTCTGGTGGAGCAATCGTTTAAAGCGGCCAAGCTAAAAAAAGCCACGGCCGATTTTTCCCGCGGGCGTTTGCTAGTGAAGGCCAAACTCATTTCAGTTTCGGATTTCGAACTTCTAGAGGCCTCTCTAGCTGCCGCCGTGGCCGATGAAAATGCGACAAAGCTCAAAATGAAATACACCCAAATAGTTTCTCCCACGAATGGGGTTATAGCTAAAGCCTATGTGAAGTCGGGTCAGTTCATCCAGCCCGGTCAAAATATCATGACCGTGGTGGCGGGTGAAAAATACTGGATTAAAGCCAACTATAAAGAGACTCAAATCGAAAAGATCCAAGTCGGACAGCCAGTGAAAATTGAAATCGACGCATATCCAGGGCACGAGTTTTCTGGCAGAGTGGAAGGCGTTTATCCCTCCAGCGGAGCAGTCACAAGCCTGCTGCCGGCAGAAAATTCCACAGGCAATTTCACCAAAGTCGTTCAGCGTGTTTCGGTGAAAATTTCGATCGCTGGCCAGCCCAAATATGAGCTGCGTCCCGGTATGTCCGTGGTCACGGTGATTGACACGGTTGCAGAGTCTGAAAAATGAGCTCGGTCGATGAAGGTTCTGCAAAGTCGTTGCGAAAATGGCTGGCCGTCATTGGCGCCAGTCTTGGAGCCTTCATCGCCATCCTTGATATCCAAGTGACCAATGCCTCGCTGCGGGAAATTTCTGGTTCTTTGGGACTAGATATGGGAGAGACCGGATGGATCTCTACCGCTTACCTGATCGCAGAGACTGTGATGATCCCTCTCACCGGATACTTGTCGGAGGTTTTTGGTGTCCGTCGCTTCATCATGTGGAATTGCTTTTTGTTTATGATTGCGTCGGTGCTCTGTGGATTTTCTTGGAACTTATCAAGTTTGATTGCCTTTCGCGCTCTTCAAGGATTGGTCGGCGGTGCTTTGGTTCCAATGGCATTTCAGATCCTCTTGGTGTTTATTCCTCGGCATATGCGCCATGTGGGCATGGTCATATTCGGTCTGACGGCCACTCTGGCGCCAACCATCGGGCCATCCCTGGGTGGTTGGATCACCGATGAATTCGGCTGGCGCTATATTTTCTTTTTCAACATCGTTCCAGGCGCATTGATGATTTTTCTGATCGGCAAAGGGCTTCGTGCCAATCGAGTCAATTGGAAACTTTTAAGGGAATTTGATGTGCTAGGGGTACTTAGCCTGACGTTGGGTCTAGGAACTTTGACCTATATTTTGGAGGAAGGTGCGCGCCGCAACTGGTTTGAAGATCGCACCATTCAGATCTGTACTTTGGCATTCATGCTGTGTTTCTCGGCATTCTTGATCTCTTTGCTTTTAAAAGAGAAGCCGCTTTTGAATCTGAACGTGCTTAAAGAGCGAAACTTTCTTTTGACCTCCCTAATAACAATGATTTCAGGAGCCGCCCTCTACGGGGGAATTTTTTCCATTTCTATGTACCTGGGGCAAATTCAAAATTACTCGGCGACACAAATTGGCAAAACCGTGATGTGGCTGGGAATTCCCCAGCTGGTCATAATGCCGCTGACGCCCTGGTTGATGAGAAGAGTGAATTTCAAAATTCTGGCAACCATAGGCATCGCCTTCTTTGCGCTGAGTAATTTTCTGAACGCATTCATGGATGTCAATTATTCGGGGGACCAATTGTGCTTCTCTCTGTTTATTCGTGCTGTCGGCCAACCCCTTTTTCTAATTCCTATTTCCACAGTGGGAATGCTGTTGGTGTCAGATCGTGATGCCGGCAATGCCTCTTCCATTTTCAATATGATGCGCAATTTGGGCGGATCGTTGGGAGTGTCACTTGCGGGAACTTTCCTGGTTTCAAAGCAGAAAATTCATCAGAGCGCCATTTTTGAGGCCATGGATTCAGGTTCTAGTTTAATTCAAGAAGGTCTTTACAAAATGGAAGTCGGCTTTCGGGCCATGGGCATGGATTTGCTCTCCGCGAAAGAGGCGGCCCTTCGGGCTCTGTCGGCCGTTACCCTTAGGGATTCGTTCATTCAATCCTTCAACGATGTATTTTTTGTGCTTGGTTGTGCCCTAGTTATTTCGATCGCGCTGATATTAGCGTTAAAGCCGGTCGAGATCACTGAGGTCTTTTTGGAATAATGAAAAGGAGGCTCTATGAAAGATGATAAGAAGCCGGTCCCGGCCAAACCAGTGAAGAAGTCCCTGAGTCATCGCGAAAGAATTCTTCGGCGCATGCGCTCAAAAAGCTTTACAGAAATGGTTCGAACTTTGATTCGGGAAGAAATGAAAAAGCCGACGGGTGGCGATAAGGATGAGGCAGCCTAAGTATTGGTGCGACAGATTTTGCTAAGGGCGACATATTTTTTCACCAAAGGAATCAGGTCGGCTTTTGAAAACGGTTTTAATATAAAATCAGTGGCACCATATTCCAAAGCTTCAGCCAGCGTTTCATCCGAGTTGCTGGCAGACACGAATATGACATTGATTTTTGGTTTTCGTGGGCGCAACACTTTTAAAAGCTCCAGACCGCTCATCCTGGGCATCATGATGTCTGAAATAACTAGGTCAAAATAGCCTTCGGACAATTTTTCCAGGGCTGCGGCAGCACTGGTTACTGCGACAGTTTCATCCACTTCAGCGCGCAAAATATCGCAAATAATATCACAGATGTCAGGCTCGTCATCAATCACTAGGACTCGAGTGGGCATGTGTGTCATACTAATCTAATATTGTTTATGTCGCAATGGATGGTTTGGCTCCCCTACAAACGTCGTAAGTAGGGGCCAGTTTAACCAGTTTTGAGGGCGGATTTTTGCGGAAGTAGAATGGTGAAGGTGGTTCCCTTGTTGGGGCCGTCACTGGTGACTGAAAGCGAGCCACCCATTTCGGTCAGGGCGTTGGCACAGTAGTGCAAGCCGAAACCGTGGCCGTCGGGTTTGGTGGTAAATCCGTGGACGAATATTTTGCTCAAATTTTCTTTAGGTATTCCCTGTCCGCTGTCAGTGATTTTAATAAAAACGTTGTCATTGGCGGCGCCAATTTCTATAGCAAGGATTTTTTGTTCGGCATTATTTTCACTCATCGCTTCTTTGGAATTTTTAATTAGATTCAGCAAAACGTGAATCAGTTTTGGTTTTTGTGCTAGCACAGGGGCAACAGACTGAAACTTTTTGATGACCTTGATATCATGACGAATCAGGGCATTGAACTGCATAGCCAGTGCGTCCTCGACGATCTCTGGGATAAAAACTTCTTCTTTAAATTCACCACCCTTAGCGTGAGTTTGTTGGGAAGCAATGACGTCCTTGATCAGTTGCACTCTTTTTAGGACTTCATCGGCTTCTACTTTTAGATGTTTAAATTCAGACGATAGAACCTTTTCTAAATGCACAAGGAAGTCCGGGATTTTTTTTCCTTTTTGGTCGTTCGCTAGAAATGCAGATAGGTCTTTCGTGTGCTGCTGGATCATATTGTTCACTAAAATCAGTTTGGAGTGTTCTGAATTATTGATGGTCTTTTGAATGGCCTCGACCCCGATGTTCAGACTATTGAGGATATTTCCGATATTATGCAGCACTTCCGTCGCAATTTCAGCCATTCCTGCTTGATGGGCGCTGCTGAGGGATGCCTTTTGCGAGTTCTTCAGTGCTAATTCAATTTTTTCGCGTTCGTGAACCTCTTCTTCTAGGCTTTCGTATGAAGAATGCAGTTCGTTTTCCAAGGCTTTTTTTATCGTAATATCCTGAATCACTGATGAGACCCCCGAGATGACGCCTGCGCTCCAGATGGGACTGATCGAGATGTTGTAATGGCGCTTCAGGTTCTGGTCAAAACGTTCGCGGACCTGTAAATTTTTGAGAGCCTTTGTTGGCGCAATGAATCCCGCTTGATGCAAGATGCGGAACTGCTCTTTGGGATCTTTCACTTCGTGACCTGCATAGCAGGAAATAATTTTTTTGGCTTCGGTATTGACGAAGGTCACTTGATCGTCCGTATCGGCAAGGACCTGCGCACTACCGACCAATAAAATAGAGCTGCAATCGGTCAGATGTCGAGATAACTTGGGATTGATTTCGTCGATGATTTGCAGCAGCGTCAATGGTCCCACCGTGTCTGGGGTAAAGCCACGCTTTTGAATCGCGACGTCCAGCATGGCTTTGCCAAACCATGGAACCGCAATGGAAATTTTGCTTAAAATAGAGCGATAAACGTTATGCTTCATCCCGCTTTTTTCTGAAAAAGCTCTAGATGGTTGGATTGATATTCTTGAACATACTGTGCCAGCTTATGGGGCTGCGCCATAACGAAGCGGCAATAGGGATCTCCTTTGGCCCGACACAAGAGTTCTTGAGATCTTAAGGGAATTCCAAAGCTCTCTTGGCACCATCCCGAGGAATAGCCAGAGTTCATGAAACAGGTGCAGAAATCGGTCTTTGTATTGGACTGTATCCAGGAGTCGGCCTCAAAAGATTGTGGATGGTCGTACACCAGACAATAGTTTTCATCCGGAGAAGGCCGACTTTCTTCCGAGATATCTACGAAGGCCCATCCTGTATGAGCAAAGTGAATGGGGCCCATCGACAGTTTTGCAATGGGATCTGTGACCGCGGTGGCCTTATGAAAACTTTTGGCGTCAGCCATACCAATGCTATGGGCCATGTCGAATAGGACCACTGAAGCGGCCTGCAGGGCTTCCGATCCATCAAGGCCAGGATACATTGCTTTGATCAGTTCCAGAAAGTGGACAGACATAGAGGCCGCACGAACCAGAATGTAGCGTTCTCCGCCAATGCGGATCACTCCTTTTGAAGGATCTTGTTCCTTTTTTGAGAAATAGTCCTCGACATATTTTTGGGCCTGTTCAAAGAGCGCAGAAAATGCCACCGGCACTTTGACGGACTTTAGAGCCACAGATCCTCCCAGGGAAGTGAGTGCGTACTGTGACTTATCGGAAACCTAAGATTTAAATAAATACTAAACAGGTCTAGTTTATGTGACTAAAAATCAACAGAGAGGCCGCGGACACCAAAATCCAAAGTGTGAATCCCTGCAGAAACGGCTTAAGGCCGACTGATTTTAAAGTCTCTCGGGTGATATTGGCGCCAATCAAGAAGAGTGTTAGGGTCAGTCCCTTTTTCGCAATCATTGCCACCGCGCTGCCCAGCACATCCAGTTGCGGAAGCGCCGTGAAGATCGCCGAGGTCAGTAAGAATCCCAGGATGAACCAGGGTTTTTTGGTCTTGACCTGACCCGTATCGCCACTTCGTCGTTGATAGAAACTAAATGCGAAGGTGAGTGGCACAATCCACAGAGCGCGGGCAAGCTTAATGGTCGTTCCCAGTCGCAAGGCCTCGGCCCCATATTGAAGTCCCGCTCCGACCACGGAGCTGGTGTCGTGAATCGCAAGTGCGCTCCAAAAACCAAATTGCTGTTGGCTCAGATGAAAAAAATGTCCGATCGGAGGGAAAATCATCAGGGCGATACCATTCAAAAGAAAGACGATGCCAAGGGCCACAGTCATCGAGTGCGGTTTGGCTCTGATCACTGGCGCGATGGCGGCGATGGCACTGCCGCCGCAGATGGCGGTGCCCACAGAAATCAGGATCGAGGTGTCGCGATCTGATTTAAACAATTTTCCCAGTACCAATCCGACCGAAAGAGTGAGGGCGATACTGCCGGCTGTGTAGGCCAGGCCGGTGACTCCCGCTTGGCTCACCGAAACTAGATTCATTCCAGCACCCAGAAAAACGATGGACCATGCCAGCAGTTTGGTCGAGTAAAGTTTGGTTTTGGCTTGATAGGGGTTACCAACCGCGACAGCCAGTGCCGCCCCCAGAAGCAATGCCACAGCCGATGTCACCCAAGGAGAAAGGCTGACCGCAGCGCCAAGAACAAGCAAGCAGGCTGCGAATTTTCGTGAGGAGTTGGGTTTCATTGTTTGGTGCACTCATACACATAGCACATCCGTCGTTGAGTTTGAACCTCCAGAGCACCGCCTATTTTTGCGCTGTTAGGATCCGTGAAAAACTCAAGTCCGCTGTGTAACTTTTTATATTTATTCCCACATTTTTTACCAGCTGCTTCATCAAAATCACTGGCTTTGGCCACCTGGTTTCCCGCATTGGTGCAAAACTTGTATTTATTGGCATCCGAAGAGACCAACTTGACGTTGGCGCAGCCAGCGAGCCAAAATACACAAGAGCACACGGATAGAAGTAGATATTTATTCATGTTGAGAGCCTCCAGGTGCGGTCATTCACTTTTAGCATATTCCATGTTTAGATAGAAGTGAATATGTGAGCATTGCTATGAGAAAGGATTTTAAATGAAGGCGGAAATGGAACAAGCAATTCAGTTCAGAAAAGAGAATAGGCCAGAGGACGCCTTCAAAATGCTTTCGGAGCTGCTCAAAATTAATTCAGAAGATCCGGATCTCAATTTCCAAATGGCATGGACCTGTGATTCCATGGGAAGAGAGTCTGACGCCGTTCCATTTTATGAGCGGGCATTGGCCAGTGGCCTTGTGGAGGGCAGGGCCCAAGCCCTGTTGGGATTGGCATCCACCTGTCGCAGCCTGGGTGAATACGAAAAATCACTTCAATTGTTCGATCAAGCGATCGCCGAATTTCCAGGCGATCGAGCGCTGAAGGTTTTTCGCTCTTTGTGCCTCTACAATTTAGGTCGATTCGAAGATTCAGTTTCTTCACTTTTGCAGCAGTTGCTGGAGACTACCTCAGATCCAGGTATTGCGTCCTATGGCCAAGCACTCAAATTTTATTCGGATCAATTGAACCAAAAGTGGAGCTGAACGAACTTGACTCTAAAGTCCTCTGCGCCTACTCATAGCTCTACGGAGACCAATATGAAACGAACTCTTGCCTATTTTTTCTTTGTGAGTCTTATTTCTGGTTCGGCCTTGGCGGCCGAAGTTTGCGGTCACTTAACTAGCTATTGTTTTAACGGAGGCTCTTGTCTTCGCTTCATCTGCAACGAAACCCAGAGTTTCGAAATCGACGGTACCAGCGAATTGGCCAATCATGACATTGGAGAGTACGTCGGATACGAGGTCTGCGCTCAGGGCGAGTACGACCTCGATATACAGAAGTTCCACGTAACGTCGGTTCGACCTAAATAGAAATTAACGGCTGCGAGACTGAAGCGGTTCCGGTGGCGGGCCGAAGTGATTGACCAGTTCCAGCGGATAACTCAAGGGCGTCCGCTGAGAAAAAAGTAAGAGTGTTTGTGCCGGTCCGATATTGACGAATCGAGTGACCGCAAGCTCGTTCACGGCCAGCTGCACGGCTTGCATCCAATACACAGTGGAATTGAAATTGGTGATCATATCGTGCAAAAGCTCCTCTTTGCTGGTGAGCACCTTCAGATTGGTCGCTGACACCATTTGATATTTCCACTGATCGGAAGACTTCAATTTTCCTGCGTAATGAGCATGAATGCTTTCGGTCACTGAACTCATCAGCGGCGAGTGCAGGGGCTTATTGTACAGAGGCTTGATTTTATAACGATTGATTTCCAATTCCTTTTGGTGCCACTTCTCTAGATTTTCAACGCTTCCGCTGACCAAAAAATTTCGCGGAGTTTGAAAGACCGCCAGGTAAATTCCGGCGTCGCTGATTTCTTTCAGCATCGCGGGTTCTACGACCCCTTCAAGGACCTTGACGTGATAGGCTGCGCCCTGGATCTCTCGGGCCTTCAGGTGATAGAGCCAACTGCTCTTGACGATGACCTCAAAGTCGAGGGCACCAGCACAGAATGTTCTGGCAATGTCCCCTAAAGAGCAGCCGATCAGATACTCGGGTGGACCTGTCTTTGATATCAAATGATCAAAAACACCGATTTGTACGACAGCCACGGCCAAAGCCTGGAGCGTGACATCTTTTTTGTAAAATAGATCGGGGCTAGCAATGTATTCGGCCAGATCAAAATGCGGAGTCAGCTGCGAAAGTATTTCTTGAGCCTGAGCAATGCGCTTTTGTACGGTCGGCAACGACAACATCAGAAGGCGATCTTGCATATTGTCCAGGCCATCGATGCCCGAAAATACGTAGGCAGTTTTTGTAGGTGATTGGTTCACAAGTTTCATGGCCGCAACATAATGGATTTCGCAAAAATTCGAAACCATTGTGTTTTCATTCTGTGATTTTCAAAAAAACTTGTATTAAATTTTCAAAATATTTAGAAATACGGACAGTTTCGACTCGTTTTTGTCAGTGAAATAATGATGTCACAGCAAATTCGCCGGCGATGCATCGACCGCACCTCTGCAAAGATCCACTGAAGAAGCTTGGTCCAGATTGGCCGGTGTGGCATTGTAGCATTCCACGGGTGCGTTGGAGCGAGCTCCTTGGCAGAGGGTCACAGA
Organism: Deltaproteobacteria bacterium; assembly: GCA_013286585.1. Classification (GTDB taxonomy): domain Bacteria; phylum Bdellovibrionota; class Bdellovibrionia; order Bdellovibrionales; family Bdellovibrionaceae; genus CAIYID01. The sequence goes on along the minus strand of JABDFK010000002.1, from coordinate 45,998 downwards.
TAAATCCTGGTCCAAATTGCCCGGAGTGGCCTCGTAGCATTCTGCCGGCGCTGTAGATTCAGCATATTGACAAAGCTGCACCGAGCGATCCGCATCCAAACCAGAGGGAGTGGCTTTGTAGCACTCCGCCGGAGCAGTGCTGGTAGCCCCTTCACACAGTCGCACCGATGAGCTTTGATCCAAAGTGTTCGGTGTGGCGTTGTAACAATCTAGGGGGCCTGATGCGAAGGCAGCAGAATCTTGAGCTTGCGCCGCGGACATTCCCATGAGCAAAATACAAAGACAAAATAGTGGTTTCATTTTTCCTCCGAAGCTCTGCAAAGCAAATCAGATGCCAAGACACAGGAAAACAAAATGACACCAGCGACAGCCCAAATAAAAGCAAGACCCCTGCCAACAATAATTTGGGGGACCAGTTTTGATTGTTTAAGTTTTCGACTATTTGCGGAACATTCCAGTTTTGCGCCACTCTCCATTCTAAGTTTCTCTAAATGGCGATGCCGGGGCTATAATAGCGTCATGACGACAACGAATTTTAGAACTAGATTTTTGATCCTCTTTGGCCTTGTCCTTTTTTCGCTTCCGCAATCGGCTTTAGCGGGAAATTGGAGCGCCAATCTTGGCTATAACAATCCACCCGGTTCGACCATAGGTCTGAACTTTATGGACTTGGGACCGCAGTGGGCATTCGAGGTCGGTGTCGGTGAGGTGCAACAGCAGAGCGCTGGCAACACCACCACAACGAGCGTTCTGGGCGACCTCAACTTCAAATATCTGTTTTCATCTTCTGGACTGCGCCCTTACCTACAATTGGGCGCTGGCTCGTCGGCATCAGTGACTTCCAATTCAGGAGTCAACGCTAACGTCGGTGTCGGAGGACTATTTGGCGGCGTCGGGTTTATGGCCGTCGGTCAGAGGTTATACCTCTACATGTCTGTCGACACCGGATTTAACGGCGGAGGATTCTTCCAAGGTGGGTTGGGGTATAATTTTTGAACCCGATCGACAGCCGCAAGCGGCAGCCAGCGATTTAATCCATTTGGTTCCCACATATGGGCATAAGCATTCTTCATAAAGGACTCTGACTTGTGTTCTTAAGCATCAAGGTTGGCGGGATGGGCAACGTCCGATTTTTCGGATGTCTCGGACCGTTCTAATCGTCTTTAATCACTCCTTTTGCATTTGATCGGTGGCTCCATCTTTGAATGAAGGTCCACCAGTCACGCAATAGGGAGACTAAATGAGAACTTTTAGGACGTTGCAACTGGCAACGGACTTCTATGACAAAGCCGACAGATTAAAAATTAAAGGCCATCTGCGGGATCAGCTTTTAAGAGGGGCTTCGTCGGTGGCCCTGAATTTGTCGGAAGGGAATGCCAAATTTTCAGTGGACGAAAAAAAGAGATTTTACCAGATTGCGTATGCCTCGTTGCAGGAGTGTAAAACGATTTTAAAGCTGATTCGATGCGAGGATGAGGACTTGATTGATTCCGCAGATAAGCTAGGCGCCTGGATTTATAATTTACTGAAATCGGAGATTAAGGTTCAGAATTTTAGATCTTAGGATAACCGGTATTCCGGGATACCAGTTAACGGGTATTCCGGAATGTCTGTATCGTTAATGGTGGACCTGATCGGGATCGAACCGACGACCTCTTGCATGCCATGCAAGCGCGCTCCCAGCTGCGCCACAGGCCCATTTTTTGAGTAAATCACCCTAAAAATAGGATTCCTAATTTCTAATTGAGCTTTTGTCTTGATGCAAGAGAGAAAATCCTTTGCATCACGCCAGTTTGAAGGTTTTAATCCTAGCTTCTAAATTTGCGGAGGTAAGAGTGAAACACTGGGGTTATGCGGGATTAGTGGCTTTGCTGACGATGGCGGGTTTTTCCGCTGAGGCCAAGGAAATGTCGCGACGTTTGGGCGTGGGTTTTGCCAATGAATACTCGATCAATTTGCCCAGCGTGGCTGCGGTTTATTATCCGGCTTCGAACTACGCGGTGACCGGTGCTTTGGGCATCGACACGCAAAGTAATAATTCGAGCTTCGCCGTTCAGGGTGGTATGCGAAAAATCCTGTTCACCGAGGACAACATGAACTTCCACATGGGTGGAATTTTAAGTCTAATTTCCCAGAGCATCACCGGCACAACCAATTCTGGTTTTGAAATCGGTGCGCTCGTGGGCGGCGAGTTTTTCTTGCCGGGCCTTGAAAACTTGGGTCTTAGTTTCGACACAGGTGTCGGCGTCACGAATGTTTCCTCCGTGCGTTTTCGCACCTTGGGCAATTCGTTTTTAACCGCGGGTATGATTTTTTACTTCTAAAAGGAGAGACCTTCGATGAAAAAAATAATTCTTAGTCCAAAAGCGCCGCCTCCCTTGGGACCCTATTCACAAGCAGTAGAGGTTAATGGCATTATTTTCTGCGCAGGGCAAATTCCCTTGGATCACACCGGTCAAAATGTGACAGGGGATATCCGCGTGCAGACCGAACAAGTGATGAAAAATATCGAAGCGGTGCTGACCGCAGCTGGTGTCACTTTTAAAAATGTGGTGAAGACCAATATTTTCATGACTGATCTGAAAGACTTTGCGTCGATGAATGAAATCTATGGGCGCTTTTTTCCAGAGAACCCTCCGGCTCGCTCCACTGTTCAAGTGTCCGCTTTGCCTAAGGGCGTGAACGTCGAAATTGAAGTCACAGCCGTCCGGTAATTTTCGTCACAGGATTCAAAAGCGTGGTGTGCGCTTAGCCATCGTCGCAGCGATTCTGACTGTGACCTATGTACTTTTGATGGAGTACCGACGCATCAATATCGAGCCCATTTCCTCTTGGGAAAAAGATCCCAGTGCTGACTGTGCCATCGTGCTGACGGGTGGGCCGGGCCGAGTGCGCGAGGGCCTTTCGCTGTTGTCGCGCAATATGGTCAAGAAGCTGATTATCTCTGGAGTGCATCCGGACGTGGAATTCAATGAGCTTTATCCCAGCTGGATTTACATGGGTGAAATCGATGAAAAGGACGTGGTGCTCGAGCGACGCAGTTCCACCACTTATGGAAATGCTCAACAGAGCCTTCCGATTGTTGAAGCCTTGGGTTGTCGGGATGCAGTTCTAGTGACTTCGCAATATCATATGCCCAGAGCCTACCAGACTTTTGTCGCCGCTTTTCCGCCGGGATTTCCTCTGATCAAACATGCGCTTACCGGTGGAAAGACAGAGTCATCTCAGGCAGAGATTTGGGTCGAGGTCCTGAAGGGACTGTTCTATTCCGTGTGGGCGTATTAGATAATAATGGTCCAACACCAGCCCTAGGTCCGATGAGAAAAACTGCATAAATTCCGCTAAGTCTTCAGAGATATTGGAGACTTCATGCAAGCGGTATGGGCACAAATTGACGGACTGGGGAAAATCGTGACCACGAATGTGGCCTACACCCTGCGCTTATTTCAGATGTTTTATACCTCCATCCGCGCCACTTTTTTTGATCAAGCTCAAGGTTTAAGAACTGTTTTCGCTGTGCTGTCGGCACAGATTTATTTCACCGGTTGGCAGGCGATGCCCCTGATCACTGTTCTGGCATTGGCTTCAGGCGGGGTTGTTATTTTGCAAAGCTCTTCAAATTTGACCCTGTTTGGTGGCGCTCAGATGATCGGCAATCTTCTGGTGGTGATCGTGGTGCGCGAGTTGGCCCCGCTGCTCACGGCATTGGTGGTGGTGGCGCGCTCGGGAACTGCGGTGGCCAGTGAAGTGGGAAATATGCGCGCCAATCGCGAGATCGAAGCGCTGGAAAGCATGGGCATCAATCCTTTGAGCTACATCGTATTTCCACGCATTCTGGGCGGAGTGATCAGCGTCGTTTGTCTGGCGACTTATTTTGTGCTGATCAGCTTGCTGGGTGGTTTTATGCTCACCAAATTGATCCACGATATGCCTTTTAATTTCTACGTGGATGCACTGACCCGGGCCGTGGCTCCTGAAGACATTTGGCTTTTTCTGCTCAAAAATTCTTTCAGCGGCATGATCATCTTTGTGGTTTCCTGTTATCAAGGTCTATCGGTCAAGAGAAGTCCCACGGAAGTGCCCATAGTGACGACTCAAGCTGTGGTGAAAAGTATTATCTATGTGATCGTGTTCAATTTGTCGGTCACGACGTTGTTTTACTTGCACGAACTCTCCAGAATTGGAGTGATCTAGATGTCGCCCTTTCAAATTCCAGAAATTAAGACGATGACTTTTGAACAAATGACTTTTCGCTATGATGGTGGAGCCCCTGTTTTTGAAAATGTCGACTTTAAATGTCCAGTGAATAACTTCATCTGGGTGAAGTCCGCGCAAATGGGCGCGGGTCGTTCAACGCTGTTGCAAATCATGGCGGGTCTGACTCCCATTTCTAGTGGTAAATATTTGATCAATGATAAAAATGTGGCCGATATGACCTTCGAGGAATTTATTCCCTATCGCCTGACCATGGGCTACTCATTTGATTACGGCGGCTTGCTCAGTAACAAAACTTTGTTCGACAATCTGATACTTCCACTTCTGTATCATAAGCTTTTTTCCGAAGAAGAGGCCGAGCGCCGAGTGAACATGTACATGCAAGAGATGGGAATACTGCGCTACAAAGACCAGCGCCCTAGTGCCGTTCAAGGAAGTGTGCGCAAAATCACCTGTCTGCTGCGACCGATTTTAAGCCACCCTCAGGTGTTGCTATTGGATGAGCCTTCTTTGGGCTTAAGCCAAGATCTGATTCTTAAATATTTCGATTTGATTCAGGATTTGCGACGGCAGGGTTCGGCGAAACATGTTTTCGTTTCGACCTTTGACGAAAAGCTCATGGGCATGATTGAGCACCAAGAGCTGTTGATTGATCGAAAGCAATTGTTCTGTGAGGCCTCGGGAACGGAAAGCACTTTAAAGAAGGTCGGGAACTTATGATGAAGATTCGGTTCAACAAAATGGAACGGGTGGCAGGGCTTTTTGTGCTGATAGCCGTGGGCAGTGCAGCCCTATCCATGATCAGTGTAGCGGTGAAGCAGGGTTGGTTCGATACTAAAATTGAATACACCACGGTTTTTGACAGTGCCGATGGAGTGCACCCTGGAACTATGGTGCAGATCGTGGGTCTGAAAGCGGGTAGTGTCGACGAGGTCGATCTGACCCCGGACAACAAAATTTTTATTCGCTTTTATGTGCTGGCTAAATATGCCGACAAAATCCGCAAAGACAGCGCCACCAGTTTGATCAGGCCCTTCGTCATCGGAGAGCGCGTTTTGGATATTTCCCCGGGCTCGCAGAACGTGGAAAAATTGGCCGACAATGCAGAGATCCAGTCGCAGGAATCCAGTGATTTGATGACTTTGCTGGGTGGAAAAAAACTCGGCAATTACATCGGCCAGATGTCAGACATGATGGGCAATTTGCGCGGCCTCATGGAAGCATTCTTAAGCAAAGATCGCACGGCGACCTACATTAAAATGATGGATCACATTGAGCCCCTGATCAGGAATCTGAACACCATGTCCCTTGAGGTGATTAAGCTGGGCAAGCAGGCCAATCAAGATGGACGCACGGGCGTTGTGCTTGGGGAACTTGCGGTGACCACGAAAGTGCTTAATCGAATGTTGCCAGAAATTGAAGCGCAAGCGCCCAAAGTGGCGAAAGACATGACCACCTTGGTGACGAATCTGGCGCAGATCACCACGGATTTCAAAACATTGATTCCAGCGGTCTCTGACATCGATTTGCCTCACACCACCAAGCGCGCCGTGGAGGCCTTGGATGAAGCTGTCGTGTTGATGAAGGCCATGGAGAAGAGTTTTCTTATTCGCGGGAATGCCAAAGAAGTTCGTGAAGAGGAAGACAAGGCTCGCGCGCCAGCGTCAAAATAGAAATCTGGACAATGCCACGGGGATTTGGTCTCTTGAAGCATGGTTTGGGATTTCTTTCTTCGCTTCGTTATTCTAGCAAAATCAGGCTCAGTGGTTCGTAAGATTGCGTGGCTGACCATGATCGGTTTGGTCGTCAGTATTACGGCGCTGGTTTTGGTTTTAAGTATAATGACAGCGATGAATCGTTCGCAGCGCGAGCGCACCCTGGCCGTCGAACCGCACTTGATCATTGAAATTCCAGAAGCTCACACCGTGCAGTCTGTGGAAAACCATCCAGTGAATTTTCGTCTGAAGGAATTGGGAAGCCGTGAATCCTTCGCCTATGAAAGTCAGGACGTCATCATTCGTACCACCGACGGAAAATTTCGCGGTGGGATCGCCCGCGGAATGAGTTGGGATGGGCTTGCGCGCATGTTGAAACGCATTCAACCCACCGGTCACAAATCCGATGAATATGCGGACCTGACCCGCCCAGAGCCCGGCGAAGTCGTTATGGGAGTAGACTTAGCACACGCCTTAGGCGTCTTTGAAGGCGATAGCATCCTGATCGTTCCACCCGAGGGCCTGTTGCTGCCACCGTCAGAGTCCCCAAAATATGAAAAAGTCAGAGTTCGTCAAATTCTGGTCACGAATGTCTCTGAGGTCGATGGCCAAATGATTTACTACATAGCCGGTGAAACCTTGACGTCTTTGAGTGCTGCCGCCAGCCGAAAATTGGGTTTGGAGGTGCGCCTGATGGACGCTGATCAGGCGGAAGACGTGCAGCAGAAACTGGTGGGATTCTCTGATATCGTCACGCAAACCTGGCAAGAGCGAAATTCAGCTCTGTTCTTTGCACTTCGCTTAGAGAAATTGATGATCGGGGTTTTTCTTGGATTGGCCTCGCTGATCGCGGGTCTTTCGTTGATTTCCGTGATTTCGCTTTTAATCTCGCAAAAAACGAAAGAGATTGGTCTTTTGCAGGCCATCGGTTATTCGCGAGCAAAAGTGAAAAAACTTTTTTCCAACATCGGATTTTTGCTAGCCTTTTGTGGTATCGGTGGAGGTCTTCTGATTGGCGGGCTGCTGAGCCTTTATTTGCAGTGGCATCCGCTGAACGTCCTGCCAGATATTTACTACGACTCGCAAATTCCGGCAGAGGTTCAGCCATTCTTCATGCTGGTTATTGCGGTGGTGGGGCTATTGCTCGCGTATTTTGGCGTGCGATTTTCGGTGAATATCTCGGTGACGGCGCAGCCGTCGCAGTCATTGCGAAACAAGAATTAAGATTTTTAGTCCCCCATCCCCGGTCCTCGGTCCTCGGATGGGCAACAGTTGCAAGACCCTGACAGAGGACAGAGGACCCAAGCTATGCTTGAACCCCAAAATCCCTCAGCGCATTGGTCAATGAAGTCTTCAAATCCGTACTGGCTTTTCGTTGCCCGATAACGAGCGCACAGTTAACTCCGTACTCGCCTGCAGGAAATGTTTTTTTCACCGATCCGGGAATGACCACGGAATTTTTCGGTACGCGACCTTGGTGAATCACTTCTTTACTACCGGTGACGTCGATGATTTTCGTTGAGGCCGTGATCGTGACCCCGGCGCCCAAGACAACACCCTCTTCAAGATGCACTCCTTCGACCACGATGGCGCGACTGCCGACAAAGCAATTGTCCTCGATGATGACAGGGCTTGCCTGCACGGGTTCTAGGACTCCGCCGATGCCGACTCCGCCAGAGAGGTGCACGTTTTTTCCAATTTGCGCGCAAGATCCAACGGTGGCCCAAGTGTCGACCATGGTGCCTGCACCGACTCGGGCGCCGATATTCACGTAACTGGGCATTAAGATCGCCCCTGCTTCGATGAAACTGCCGTAGCGGGCCAAAGCATGGGGCACGACGCGGACTCCGTCCTTAGCGGACCATTTCTTCAGCGGTACTTTATCGAAGAATTGCAAGTCACCGGCCAGGATCGGAGCCATTTTCTTGATGCGAAAATAAAGCAAGATCGCTTCCTTGATCCAAGTGTTGGTTTTAAAGCTGCCGTCTTCGATCTTTTCACAGACGCGAATTTCGCCAGCGTCCAAGAGCTGAATCGCGGACTCGATGGCGGTGAGCTCATCGACGACTAGGCTTTCAATACTTCGACCACCGGACACCTCAGCATATAATTTGGAAATTTTTTGGTGCATGACTTTTCCTTAGCGTATTTCGGCCGTAATTTTCAAGGCATCAAGAATCGCGGGCACATGGATTTTCAGAATGGGTTGCAGCGCCAAACCCCGCTCGATCTCGTAAGTGAGGGTGGGCCAATGGCGCTCAAGGCCTGCGTAAGTTCCCAAGCAGCCAGGTGTGGGATAGCCGATGTCGGTATCGATTTTATATCCCGTGTGCTTCGCCAAACACTTGGCTTCCGCCAGGCAGTCACCGTTGACGTTCAGCACTGGCTCCCAAGAATGCAGGCTTAGAATAAACTGGGGTTTCTGGGCATCTAGGAATTGCACCAGCCCTTGGTTTTCCGGTTCGCTAAGTGCTGCGGGACCAGGATTGTATCTGGGGCCTTTCACTTCCGGGGACCAATCTTTGGTGGGCAAGTTGCGATTCAGATCCACTCCGCGTGAGTTGCTGCGAGTTTTAGCCAGCACACCTTCGATATTGAAGGCCGGCACCAGCGTGAGCTGCAGTTCGTAGGGGAAACTGTTCATGAAGGACTTGAGCAATCCTTGTGCGGCCCAAACGCCTTCGATTTCGTCGCCGTGAACTCCGCCCAAAATGAGAACTTTGGGGCCTGACGAACCAAATTGGTGAGCCAAAATGGGTAGGTTTTCTGCTGAATTTGCTAAAATGAAGCTTGTCAGATGACCTCCCATTCTTAACAATGGGCTCATGAAATCCCAACGCCGTAAAAACGTCAAGTACCGCTTTAAAGATAGTCAAATATCCTATGATTCCCAAGGGAATTTGGAATTTTACGGCATTCCGCTTTCACACGCGTTGAAAGCCAAAGCGACGGCATCCCTGAAGAATCATGAGCCCGTTTATTTGTACTCTCAGGCGCAGATCCGCGACCGCGCTCAGAGCTTTATGAAACAGTTGAAGAGTGCGCTGAAGCAAGAGGTCTCTGTTCACTATGCGATGAAAGCCAACTTCCATCCGCAACTTCTGAAGCTGCTGAAATCTCAGGGGCTGGGAATTGACGTGGTCAGTATCGGTGAACTAAAAATCGCACTTAAGGCGGGATTCAAACCTCAGCAAATCATCTATTCTGGAGTGGGTAAAACCGAGACTGAAATCACCCAAGCCATCCGGCTTAAAATTTTCCAGTTGAACGTGGAAAGTGTGGCCGAGCTTTCACGGGTCGGTCGCATCGCCGACCAACTAAAAATTCCGATCCACATCGGTGTCAGAGTCAACCCCGGCGTCAATCCTCAAACCCATCCCTACATCGCCACGGGATTTCGCGAAAATAAATTTGGTATTGATCCTTCCCAGATGGGGCCTGTGATCGCGCTTTTTAAAAAACACAAGAACCTGCGCTATCAGGGTTTGAGTTTGCATATCGGATCCCAGCTATTTGATTTTTCAGCCTTGTCTGAAGCCCTGCAGATCACCTTAAAGATGGATGGTGAAATGGAAGCTCAGGGCCTGCCGTCCAAAGTGCTGGATGTCGGTGGTGGTATTGGGGTCGATTACACCGCGAACTCAGAGTCCGTAGATCCAAAAACACTGGAAAATTTTTTGCAGGTCTTAAGCACTCATCTTCGCGGCGTGAAGAAAAAAATCTGCTTAGAGCCCGGACGCTTCATCGTCGCCCGCTCTGGGGTTTTACTGACCGAAGTGCAGTATGTGAAAGAGACTCCTCACAAAAAATTCATCATCGTCAACACGGGGATGCATCACTTACTGCGTCCGGCGCTTTATCAGGCGGAGCACAGAATTTTACCTCTGCGGAAATCGGGATCCGGTCCGCTTCAGACCGTTGATGTCGTCGGTCCGATCTGCGAATCTTCGGATGTCATCGGTCGCAATCGCAGTTTGCCCCAAGTTCAAGAGGGCGATTGGCTGGCCATCGCCGATGCCGGTGCCTACGGATATTCCATGGCCAGTCATTACAACAGCTTTGCACTACCAAAAGAAATCTTCATCGACTGACGATTTTCTACATCGGCGAATTGGCAAACGTCGGACATCGCTCAATTTTGTAAATACAAATAATGGTGTCAATCCGTTTGGCACCGACTTTGCTTTTTTGATCAGCGGGAGTGTCGTTTATTCACCAACTTTCGGGGAGGGGTTCCTGGAATGAGTGCAAGAAAATGGATTTTGGCGATGTTTTTAGCAATGTCGCTTTTGCTAGCAAGCACGGCGCAAGCGGGTGTTGGCGACGGCGACTGCATGACTGATCTTGATCAACCAAATTGGATGGAGCATTTCTCTGCAGGAGTTGATCTGTCGAAATGGCAGAAGGTCAACGATTGGTCCAAGCTCAAAAACAGCGATGGCCTTTCTTTTGTTTTTATTAAGGCCACAGAGGGGGTCAGCTACCTGAATCCCAATTTTTCAGAAGACTGGAATGACATGGCAGATTCCACAAGCAGTCAGTTGAAAGCTCGCGGAGCTTACCATTTCTATCATCCCAGTGTGGATGCCCTCACTCAGGCAAAATATTTTTTGCGCACCATGGGTCGTCTTGGGGCCACCGACCTGCCGCCGGTTTTAGATTTAGAAACTTTCGATCATTTGAATGTGAAAAGTGCCAAGGTCATGACCAAAATGGCCGGCGAAGTTTTAAAATGGCTGCGCTACGTAGAAAAGCAAACCCAGCGTATTCCCATCATCTACACCAGTCCTAAATTTTGGCAAAAACTGGGAGCCAAAGATCCTGCGTTTGCGCATTTTTCTCTGTTCATGGCCAAGTACCAAACCAAAGTTTGTCCGGCGGCCATGGCACCATGGAAACAGTGGGCCTTTTTACAGTATTCGGAAGAGGGAAATGAAGACGGCGTAGACAACAAAATCGATCTGGATATTTTTAACGGCAATGCTTCGGATCTGCAGCAATTCATCGATGATTCAATTGTTGGTGCCACATAAAACGAAGGCTGTTTGCATTGCTACAAACAGCCCCGTCAAACAAACAACAACTAAACACGAACCACTTTAGGAACAAATGGCATTTGCCTAAAGTCGCGGTCAGGTTAGCTCAGACGGCTTTTGGCCGTCAAAGATCCGGTAGTCTAGTTTTTGTTTAGACCATGCGCATGACTTTCATGCGTTCCGGCGGCCGACATTTCTATAAAACGCGCCTTGTCACGAATTTCTTCCATAGAATTCGCGTTGATGTAGCTCATGCCGCTGCGAATTCCGCCGGTGACTTCCAAAATCACATCCCGAACATGGCCTTTCACTGAAACATAAGTGCTTTCGCCTTCGGGCGCCATTCCCTCCGGAACTCCACCGCGCCAGCTGACTTGGGCCGATTTTGAGGCCATTCCCCGATATTGTTTTCGGCCATTTTTGATTTCGCCCGGGGTTTCGATGGTTCCTGAAAGCATGGATCCAAGCATCACGGTGCTGGCTCCGGCAGCGAAGGCCTTTAGCATATCGCCAGAGGTGCGGATGCCTCCGTCGGCGATCACCGGCACTTTGTATTCTTGAGCCACTTCAGCGCAGAGGGCGATGGCTGTCAGCTGCGGCACTCCGCAACCGGTGATGATGCGAGTGGTGCACATACTGCCGGGTCCGATACCAACTTTGATGGCGTCAGCGCCGGCTTTGATCAGATCCTCTGCCGCTTCAGGAGTGGCAATATTTCCGGCGATGATTTCGACACTAGGATGTTTGTCCTTCAACCATTTCATCACGTCCATCATAGTGACCGAGTGCCCGTGAGCGATGTCGATGGTCAGAATGTTGGCGCCGGCTTTGATCAAAGCATCAGCTCGTTCTTTGTAGTCATCGTTCACGCCGATACTGGCCGAAACGTTCTGAGCGCCGCTGGCTTTCACGGTCTTACACATGTGCACTTGCTGCTCGATGCTGGCAAAGCGATGCAAAATTCCCAGACCACCCAGTTGATTCATGGCCAGCGCCATTTCTGATTCGGTGACCGTGTCCATGTTTGCAGAGATGATCGGAGTTTCAATCCAGATTTTTTTGGTCAGCTGGCCCTTTAGGCTTGGATCCCTGCGCGAGCGAATTTCTGATTTTGAGGGAATCATCAAAACGTCATCGAAAGTCAGACCGCGACCGCGCAGCTTAATTTGTTTCCAATTGAACATGAGTTCCATGACTTTTCTCCCATTGGTTTAAAAGCATTAAGATGGCAAAAATAGAGATCACGGCATCCAGGCCCGCCAACAAAAGCGCTGGAAACACATGTTGATCAAAAGCCGAATATTCATCCAGGCCAGTGAGCAATAGCGGGAGCAGGATCGAAAATAAAATTAATATCCCGGTGACTTTAAAAAAACGACGGTGAACCAGTCGGGTGCTTTCTTGGAGCGCATCTTTTTGGCCGCGATCATACTCTGGATCCAGCATAACGACGAACGGCACAAAGGAAAATTGGAGGAAGCGGATAAGGCCCGGAATCACCAGCAAAAGCCCCCAGCTCAACGACTTGCCAGCCGCGCGCAGAGTTTCTTTGCATACATATTGAGCATGTTGTTGGAGGGACGCTGTCACGGTCGATGGAAGTAAGGCCGCGATCACCAAAATACTCATGATCACAGGACTAAGAACTGAAATTCCCACCGAGGCCGCACCATAGAGCCAAACCCAAGGCGAAGCGCCCTCCATCGAAGACAGTTCATTTTCCATAAGGTGAGTCAGCCCCTGTTCGCCGTAATTCGACAGGATCGAAAGTATGAGCAGAGCCCAGCCGCAACGGCGGATGACCGTAAGAAATTGCGAGAGTAGCTGAGTCCATCTTTTCACCGAGGTATCTCAGGCAAAAAGGGTGGGGTTGTCAAGAGTGTCAAGAGTTGTCAAAGGAGTATGAGCATGATCTTATACCGAACTTGTGCCCCGGTGGCGAAATTGGTAGACGCACAGGACTTAAAATCCTGGGATTCGGTTAAACGGTCGTGCCGGTTCAAGTCCGGCCTCGAGCACCATTTTTCAAGCAAATTCAATTACTTAAAAAGTGAAAATCTAAGGCTCATGTGCTGTTTCAAGTGAGCCTTTTCTTTCCTAATGTGCCACTGGCGTGCCACTCAATACTCTCATCACTCTAAATTGCCTCAAAAGTCCTGGGCTCTTTCAATCTCACTATGTCTCTTTTTTGGTTACAGCAAAAGAAACAACATTTGAATGAGACTCAAGAAATCCAGGTCTAAGGTGGGCATATTTTTGAGTCATGCTTGGGCTCGCATGTCCTAGAACGCTCTGAAGAGTGTACCGATTTCCGCCATTCATAACATAGTGACTCGCATATGTATGTCTCAAGTCATGCACTCGGATTGGCTTAATCTCAGCCTTACTACAGAGACCAAAATGGATCTTCCTGATCGTCCTATGGTCGTAACGATTACCATTAGCTTGTCGTATTAAGGGAGTGTTGGGAGTGCTTTTATATTCACTCAAACACATTTTAATAGCGTCAGCCAATGAGTCGTTCATACCAAGCCATCTTGGTTTAAATCCCTTTGTTCGTTCTACAACTTTTCCAGATGCATCTTCTAAAATTCGCCAGACACGAATCCGGCGATTTTTCAGATCCACGTCAGAACAGTTAAAAGCAAGCGTCTCGCCGACTCTTGTGCCTAAATTCAAAGAGCACATCGCAAATAAATAAATCGAAGGGGAAAATTCTTTAGCAATCTCCAAATACTTAGAAACCTCCTCTGAAGTTTCCCAAAAACTTGATTTATCCATTGATTCTTTCAGCTTCAAAAGAATCTCTATCGGATTCCTATGAACAATATGCTTTCTAAGCGCATCGTTATACATCTTGCTCATCATAGAATAAACACGATTTCTAGTGGCTGGTTTTAAGTTATGATCCAAGATAAGGCTCTCAAAAAAACTATCCCATTCTCCAGAAGAAATCTCGTTCATCTTTCTATGTCCGAACTCAGGAATGACATATTTCCTAAGACGGGCCTCTTCAACAATGTATGATGAAAGAGGTTGTCCCGATGCTTTACGAACAGATAACCATTTTGCGCTAAACTCTTCTAGAAGCTGGGACTCTATTTGAGGTTCAACTCCACTTTGCACAAGTTCTTTTTTTCTCTTCATTTCAGAATACCAACGATCAGCATCCGATTTCCGAGAAAAACTTTTGTTTAATCTGTTTCCATTAATGCGAATAAATCTTCGATATGTGATTTCATTTTTCATAATCAAACTCCTTCGGTTGAAGAAGTTAGCCACGATTCTAAATCACTTAGTCGAATTCTCCTTAGTCTGCCTCCCACGATCATTGATTTAATTTTTCTACTAGCAATCATCTCATAAATGAATTTACGACTAACATCCAAATAAAGAGCAGCATTAGCTGGAGATAGTAGTACATTGTCATTAGAAAATTTCTTTAACCGTGAGTCTTTGCCTATTCTATTTTGAAAGAGCAATTCTTTCTCCGAAGAGGAAGAATTATTTGACTTCATTTTCATATTTTTCCTCGGATTTTTCAAGGAAAAATAGGTCGACGCCACCCTGAAAATAGCTCCGCAAATTTATGAATTTTTAGATTAAGCACGAGCGTTTTTAAGAGCTATCAATTAGATATAGCATGGTCTATTTTTCCAGGATGATAATTTAAAAAATTTCAAATTATAGTGATGTCTTCTCGGGAACGACTGTATGGGCTTCCAAGATGACGGTAGATTTATTGGAGACCCTTTTTTTTCGGGTCTTAGGCAATTCATTTTGACTGAATAGAACTCTCATTAGCTCTTTGCAATCGTGCGCTGGAATAGCGTCCGGATATTTGGTGAGAATGAAATTTATCAAATCAGAACTTGAAAATTTAACAACCTCTTGCCAACTCTTAAGCTGTTCCAGCCACATGTTCAATTTCACCATTGAGCCTTCCGACAATGTGATTTTATCTGAAGCCTTCCTTTCCTTTTTCTTATTCAAATTTATTTGCTCCATGTCGAGTTCCTTTCGATTTGATAAAGATAATGACCTTCAACATATTCAGCACCGTTATTTCTGATTTCTTCTGGAATCCAAATCTTTCTCACATACGGTTTTGTTATCATAGGAAGTTTTTCTTCCTTTTTATTTTCTACTGAATCTGTTTTCTTATTCATACTTGAGCAAGCCGTGAGGCTTGCAAAGCAAAGCGGAAATAATAGAACTTTGAATAGTTCCATAGGGAGTTCTCCTTGTTTTTGGGGTTATATGGAATAGGCTGTAGACCTACTCAATCAGCTTTTCGCGCATTCACGGAATCGACGTAAGCCTTCATTCCGTAAGGGCTTTTTACTGGTTTTAAAAAAGTCAGGAAAGCATCAGAGTTGCCCAGTATTGCACTTATCTGATAGTCGATATTGCAGTGGATATTGCAATAGTATTCATGAATCGAATACCCCTTTTCTGACCCTTCGATAATTTTGGCATTCCAAAATTGTTTTTTGAAATCTTCAAGCAGTACGAAGTTGTGAATACCTGGTCTCTTGCCACGTCTTGAGTAAACAGCCTTTTGGATTTTCTCCATCAGACTTTTGCTTCTAACAAGCCATAAGACGCTAGTGATATTTTCCATGTCATCGTAAAATGATGCGACCTCTTGATAGATTTCAAAATTTTTTGCGGATATTTCAACTTCAATGGCAATTAGCTTTTTGTTTTTGCCATCTTTCAAAAGTGTGTAGCCATCGGGTCTGTGCACTTGGATTTCGGGAACCCAATTGGGATAATTACTCGGCCAATTTCTGCGAAGCTCTTGTTCGCTAAAAAGTTCGACCTGTGGTGGCTGAACAAACATCCATTCACCAACATGAAAGGCCGTCACCAAATAATCATGGAATACATTTTCACTGGCAAATCCATTTTCTTTTAAGACAACATGTAAAGATTCAACGATATATTCAAAGCCTTTTTTGGTAAGTTGCCAAACTTGGTATTTGAAATTCTCATCAGAGCCCCGTTTAAGTTCAATGTATCCATGAGCATATAAATCCCTAAGTTTTCGATAAAAATTCCAATTCTTATCACGACTCTGAGACAATACGAGCTGACGAAGCGTCATCGACGTCGCGATCTTCCAGCGCCACAGGAACTTCAATATTTTTACGTCCATGGGTGGCAGAGGACTTTCGTCGTTCAGTCTTCTCATTTTCATCCTCCGTTGATTGGTTGTCAGTTTTAAAATAATTTTGGACATCCATCTCTGTAAGAAATGGTGTTTGTACTTCTTCTTGAATAGATCCAAATTGCCAAATGGCGCGCCCTTTGATATCAGCAGACAGCTCAGAACCTCGTTTGTTTCCAAGAACAACGATGCTTTGCGTGTGTCCAATAACATAAAAACAAACAATTCCTGAAAGATTGGCCTTAATCGTAGGATCTAGATTTTTTGCATCGGGTTTTTGAGTTCCGATCAAAAGATTTATGCCGACACTTCTGCCAAGTCTTGAGATGCGGTTTACAATATTTCTGGCTCTTAAAACCGATTTAACATCAGGATGTCCAACTGTCGGCACAAGCTCTGAAATTTCATCTATGACAACAACTTGTCTTCCTAAATGATGATTATTTGAATATTCAGATTCTAGATTTTTCTTTGTCTGAAGTTTATTGTAAGCCTCAAGGTCTTTGACTTTGTTATTTCTAAAAAGCTCAAATCTCTCATTCATCAGTTTATCAACCCGCTCAAGTTCGGCAAGAGCAGTTTTCAAAGTTCCAAAAATACTAATCCCGTCAATTCCTTCAAAAACTTGCGCTTCTGTTCCGCCTTTGAAATCAATCATAGAGATTTTGATTTTTGAGTTGTTCATTGCGAGAATCGTTACGACCATCCGAATGAATGTTGATTTTCCGCCGCCGGTGGCTCCCGCAACAAGAATATGGGGAACATCTCGCAAGTTTGCCAGAATATTGGTGCCGTAGGTTTTGCCAATTGGAAATGAATAATTCTTATATTGATTTATGTCTTCAATGAACCACAGATCAGGCATTTTAGTATTTGAATAAATAATATCGACTGCCTGTCTATTTTGCTCGGGAGTTACAATTTTTACGACAAAAACTCCAAGATTAGCGTCAATGCTCTCGGCAACCTCTTTAAACCTTGAGATTGGTAGTCCGGCGTTCGTGAGTCTTAATCGTCTAGTATTTGTGTCAATCGGAACGTCAATAATGTACTTTGGAAAATCGCCAATTTTATTTTGAAGGCCACAGTTTAAAAATGTCTCCTCAAGTTTTCTAAGCATTCTTATTTTTTGACCAACCTGAACAACGCCCCAGCCATAAAAGCTAATTGTTGTCCAAAATAGACCCCAAGCGGTTTTCCAATTTCCTTTCGGGTAAATGGCCTCAAGGTGCAGTTTTTTAAATAGATAGAAATCATAACTTTTGAGGGCCAAAAATCCTAAGACACATCCGATTACGCAACACTCAACTACAGGAAGAGTATTTTTTCTAAATCCTCTGAATATTTCAAAATATGGGTCGATCAGCACCCCCATAAATTTAATGAGTCTGTCTATCCTTTCATTTAACAGTTCTGGTTTCGTTGCCTTTGATTCTTCTTTCATTGATTTTCTCCATCATCAAAAATAACCACGATTGGAGTAGAGTGCTTTACTTCAATCACAGTTTTATTATTCATTGAGTCTATAAATTTCTTTCCATGCTCGACAGTTGCTTGAGCTACACCTTGAAGGGCCGCATCTCTCATGGATGGTTTTTGTGGAGCAAAGATATTTGATTGGGACTGCATACCTTCAGCCATTCCACTTAAGAAAAAAAGTCCGGAGCTTGCTGCAATCTTGAAAGCATAGTCACCGGACTTTTCACCCTTTAAACCTAAGATTCTATCGGCGGCGTCAAAAGCTTGAGCTTTTACTTTGATCTGAGTTTTATCTGGACGAATGAGCTTGTTAAAAGTGATATACAATCTCTCATCAGAGGATTGACCACTGCCTAAGAGAATACTTCCCTTAGGAGCGATCATATCGCTTTCGCCCATGATATTCTCAGATAGAACGGCCTTAACAATACCATTTGAGCCACCGCTAGATAATTGTGCATTTGCTTCAGTTCCGGCAGGGATCTTATCTGCACTTGAAAAACTAACGACGCTCATCTTTTGTAGGACAATTTCTTTGGTCTTTGCCCTTTTCTTGGCATCCATGCCTTGTGCATCTGAGGTCACTTTGTACTTATCGAACTCAATTGGTTCTGAGGGTTGAATAACGGTCGGAACTTCAAAAGTCGTATTTGATCCAATTCGGATCTCTGGCTCGCTACACGAATTTAGCAATTGTCCGAATAGTACAAAGCCAAAGAGAATCATAAAAATAATTTTGAGAGTTCTGATTTTTAATTTCTTTTTTTGGCCTTCACGAAGATAAAGAAAATTTCTAATATTCCATACATTAAAAAATTCCTTTTCTTCGGAGGCTACTCTTACTTCATTCATGGAATTTTACCTCTATTTGTCGATCCTTTGGATCTCGAACATAAAGGATGTCGTCACTTGCTCCAGAAGTAGTCACAAGGTTGAATAGGCATCTACGTTCTTGCATGTAAACGACCACATTTGTTCGAGCACCAGGACGCAAAGATTTAATATTGAGATCACTCTTAATTCGCTTAAAGTCAAAATACGATTCCCCAGGCAATACATCCTGAGGAGCAATCGGGAAATTTATTGTTGTGATTCTTCCGACTCCAACGCGCACAGTGGTTGGATGATACTCATCGCATGTAATAGTCTTTGCTAACTGACTTGCCATGGAGGTGAGCACCCAAAACCACAAGGCAAAACAAATCACGAAACAAAACCACCTAAAATTATTTACTTTCATTTTTACCTTCCTTTTGATTTATGGCTTGGATCTCGGTGAGAATTAGCCCGTAAGGGTTGTCATAGGACCGATCAGTGCTCTCAACTTTTAGGATAAGTTGAAGAGGAAATGCTGATCTGATTTCACCTACAGAAATAAGTCTTGAGGCTTGAGCTACGATTTTGTCTTTACTGACCTGAACATCTTCAACCATAAGAGCTTGCTTCATATTTCTAGAAAGAAGTTCTTTTTGTTCCTTTTCTCGCAGCTCCTTTTGAGAGAGCGAAAGAAGTTGAGTCTTTTTCACAAAAGATGAAAACCTGGCCTCAAGGGCTTCTTGAATAAATACTTTTACCTCTCCCTCAGTTGTCTGAGGATTTTGGGCATTAGAAACCTTTGAATAACAGCCTCGCTCAATGACCAGAGGATCTTTGACTGAGGCTTTGAATGTGGAAATAGCTAGAAATATTGAAACTCCACACATACAGAAAAGCAAAATTTTTAAAGTTTTGTTTTCTTTGGCAATAGAATCCCATGCATCAATAAATTTCATATTGAATCTCCTTTTTAAATTAAATGTTTTAATTTTTTTATTCTTCGTTTATCGAGTCGCCCACATAATCTGGGTGGCCCTCGTCATCTTGACTATCAGCTCTTCTAGATCGAAACAGAGATTTGGCTCCATTCCAGGCAGCTCTTTCCGTTTGTTTTCTTGTACCAGTGGCCTTGTCGATCATCTCTGAAGGTACATTAGCACCAGGGATCATCTTCATGAGGTCGCTAAATGAACTTGCGACTTGTGCGAGACCTCCATTGATTAGACTTGAAGTAATCTTTGGAACCATTACGACAGAGCAAACGAGCATCAAGTTTAGAAGAATGATCGTCAGAAAATTTATATTTCCTTGTTTTTCAAAATTTAACGTCGACATACTCCAAAGAAGTGTGACAAGCACAGTCCAAACAATTTTCCAGCAAGCGACCTCAATCATGGATTTGAATAATCCCTTGGTCGCTCCTGCGGTAGATGGCAATACAAAAAATGCTACCAGAATCGGTGAGAACACATAGAGTAGTGTCCAAGTGTATAAAAACATCGCATCAAATAGGTAGACAACAACGTAGAGCAGAAAAAATGTCAGCATACTGATAATCATGACGATAGATTGCTTTATCGAAACCCACGAAAAACTCAGTTTGTGATATGTTTCTCCGACCCTAGACAATATGTATTTTGCTTTGTTGAGATCACCTAATTCATTTGAAAGGCTATCGGCCACAGATGCTAGAGCGTTCATAATTTCCGGAACTGCAACGAGCAAAATTCCTGCAAGAATTGCTCTACCAACAAGAGTCCCAAATTGCGGTGTCTGTCCGAGAGTAAACTTGAAATAATCAAGCACCACTCCAAGCATAAGGAGTGTTCCAACGAATAGATAAAAATAATTTGCAAAAATGTGATGAAGAGTTTTAGCTTCTTGCGCTAACCATGCCGTATCCATTTAAAACCTCGGCATATCAAAGCTCATGTCATTTGATTGCATGGCCTGATTTAAAACAGTCGCTTGATCGAGATATTGGGCTGTCTCATCTTTTTCCTTCTTATTTTGAAGGGCCGCTTGTTGCGCCGAGAGCTTTAGACCTGTAGCTTGGGCTCTGAGTTGTTGATTCATCACATGAATCATGACTCCCAAAGTTTGCGCTGTGAGTTTTTGCGCTCTTCCAGGCGATGCCTCATTGGAATACTGCTTAATCTCTTCGCCAATTTGATCCAGATTTTTTGTATAATCATAGATCGTGCTGTTCATCGTAATAGCCTCAGCTATCGCTTGATCCGTATTTTGATAAATCGTCTGCTCAGGAGAACTACCGGCAATTCCATAGATACCTTGTACTTTTTGAAGAACATCAGTGATATTCTTCAAGTCTCCGTAAAGGCCAGGATTGACGTAAGGTGAGATGCTATTGATAACGGCAAGCGAATTATTGATTCCCTTATTCACATCTCTCATCAAATTTAATGAATCTTCACCGTTTTGAAGAAGCTGTTTTAATTGCAAAAGCTGTTGGACTGCATTTGCTAAAATCTGGGTTAACACGACAACATCGCCGCCAAAAATGTCGGCTTGGCTGTAATTGGGTATAAGAAGGCCCAAGCACAGTGCGACTGCGCTTAGGCCTTTTACGGCTTTCTTCATATTATTATGCTCCTTTTTTAAATGAGGCTCCGTTGGGATAATTTTTTGCGGCAAGCTTTAAAGCCTCGAACTCTGAAAAATTGGGATTTTCTTTTTTGATTTGCTCTAGCAACGAGATATCTTTGGGGTCAGTGGTCGCAAGCCAGTATTCCAAAGGTGTCGCTTCAATGCGAACCACTTGTCGTTTGTCTTCACACATTAAAAAAGCTTCTGAATATTTTCCTTTTTCAGATTGCAGAGATGCAATTAAAGACATTTCTCGCTCATTCAACTGAAGGGCTTCTTTTAAGTTTTCAAGATTTGCCCCTTTTTGCTTTAAAATCCACTTGATAGACGAGTTTGGCATAACCGCTGAAGCGATCTTACTCTTTGAAAAATCATCCATCGTTTGTGAAATCGCAATCGCGCTCGAAAAATATTTCCTCAGCGTACGAAAAATTTCCGAAATGAACTCAGAATTGGTTTCTAGCAATTTCCAGCATTCGTCAAAAATTACAAACTTCATGCTTGTTCGATCTTTTTGAATTTCTCTCCAAACCAAGTCTGTAATCAAAAATAAGCAGACACTTTGAAGCTCTGGCTGTGACTCCATTCCTTTCAGGTCAAAACAGACAATTTGCGATGATAGGTTTAAATTCGTCGGTCTATCTACAAACTTCCCATATGGTGTGTCTCCGCACCAAGTGGACAGAATTCTGCCAATTTTTCTAAGCTCTAAGTCTTGATGATTCGTGAGAATTTCTTTTAAATCTGAAAGTATTGGCTCAGATTTCTCTTCGTAAACTTTTGAAATTGCATTCTCAAGTTCGGCTCTCTCAAGTCTACCGAGAGATTTTGCTTCGCTTTCCTTCGTCATAAGGTCCACTAAGCCTAAAAGAAATTTTATTTTCTGATCTTTTGCACTTGGGTCAAGACCACTGAGTTCAAATGGGTTAATAGAAAGGCCTGAGGCAGCGCCCAAAGGAATATATTGACCATCTAAGTTCTCACAAGTTTTTTTATAGGAGCCACCAATATCCAAAATATAGATTTTGGGAGACTCTTTGAGCATCTGAGAAATCATAAGATTCGTTAGGTAACTTTTTCCGGAGCCACTACCTCCTGAAATAATTTGGTTGGCGTTGGTCATTTCACTAGAAAACGGATCAAAAGCCACAAGACTTTCAGATCTATTTTTTAGAATTACTCTTGGATTTTTGTGGCCCTTCCAAAGACCATAGATCGGCAGAAAATCAGCAAGCACACTTGTATTGACCTTCAGAGACCGCTCTTTGGTTCTTGCGTTAGGAAGAGCAATCTCGGAGAAAATATCAAAGGAGGCCAAAGTTTCACTCATACCCTCGGCCCCTGACAGTTCTCTGATTTTCTGAAGTGTCATTGAGACCTGGTCTTCAAGTTCTTCTTCTGAAGTAGATTTCAAGAGAATATTGAGACTCATTCTAAAGACTTTTTCTTGTCCCGAGATTGTTTCTGAAATGAGGGCTTCGATATCACGAAGCTTTGCTTCGCTTTCTAAATCCGTAACGCCTTTTTTATGACTTACCATTGAATAGGCAATTCGCCTTTGCATTTGCAAAGTAGAAATTTCTTTAGCTTGGTCCAGCACCTCAACTGTCAAAAACAGGCGTGAATCAAAAGGAAGGTCCCTTAAGACCTCTGCCATTGCTGCATAAGTCACATCAGGGAGGAGCTTTAGTGAAATTACCCTATGATGATAACTACCAAGAGCAAAGCCATTTGAGCCAATCACAGCATCGGTCAAGAGAATTTGATCTCTAATGTCATCAGCATTGATGTCTTCTGGGGGACTTTCACCATTTGGATTCCATTGCCGATAAAGAAGATTAAAAAATACTTTTTGTGAAAGTTCTTTGGATGGAATACCAAGAAGCTCTAAGCCCTTTTGAATTTCATAAATTTTTCGCTTAAAATTTTCGATTTCGATTTTCAATTTTGCATCAGGCAAAATGACGATCTTTTGCTTTCTAAAATAAAAAAGACTCTGCTTTGGAATTAAATCCTCTTTAAATGGCATTCTCAAAAATAAGTAGAGATTTTGCCTTGGGATAAAACCTTGAGCATCGTCACGCATAAGCTGCTCTACGCGATCTTTTGTAATTTCTCTGGTCAAATCAGAAGCGGACTCCTTAAGAATCTCTGCGTGGGCAGAGATTACTTTGTCGTTGCCGGAAGTAATCTCTTGCATGAATTGAAAACAAAGGCCCTTTGGAAGGCCGTTCACGAAATCACAAAGACGTTGAGCTTGAGCATTTAGCTCTTTGTCTTCTTGGCAAGACACATCAAGTGTATCTAATTTGAGTGCAGCCCCGAGGCTGCCATCTTTAAAGACCAGAAGATTTTCTTCAAAACCCCAGACTTGAAGTTTTTCGTTTAAAAAATTATTCATATAAATTGAGTCTCCTTGTAATTGAAAGTGTATGTTTTTTTCGTCTTAAGTTTTTGACCGATGGAAATGCCGAATACACGCCTGGAGAAAACTGAAACCTTAGCCAGTGGACTAGGAAATTATCTGGCTTTCCTTTTTTCCCGTACCTCATAAGAAGAGCTACCGCGAGAGTTGGAAGCCATGTATAGAAGAGCTTCCAATCGGAATTTCCGCAAATAAGGTTGAGAACTGAAAGCAAAATACAGATCAAAAACATATCGAAAATTTCAAAACCCAAGATCAGTGTTTTTTTCTCCAGGCATTTATAAACTTTTGAAGTTTTAAGTCCCATGAGTGATCCTTAATTCACAAGGGATCTAATCATTGCTACGAGGGAACTTGCCCCAAACCCCACCGCCGCGCCCATGCATGCCAGAAAAAAATGACTCTTCGCTGCTGGATTGCCGGTGAGGTATGAGAATCCTGCCGCGATAAAACCCAAAATTGCTGCGAGCGGGAGAATCGTACCAACAAGCTTCCCTTGCACCGCCATCAATGAACTTTCGACAGACGCAAAGCAAAGCGCTGGCGCTAGGTAAATAAACAAAATGGTGAGAACTGTTTTTAATTTTCTATTCTTCATAAAACTCCCTTGTTATGTATTCTTGTTTTTTAATTACTTTCTTTGATTCAAGTCTCCAAAACTCCTCCAGCGTAAGCTCGGAAGGTTTTGGTGGTAAAAACTGCAACACCGCCAAAAATGTTCGCAGTAGTTTCTTAAAAATTTCTTTAGCAATTTCCATAGATCCCTTTCTCTGATTTAGGAAAAAATGGGCTCTGGCCTAAGTGAAGTAGTCCTCTACGTCTGAATTCAATTCTCAATTTATTCAGACATTCCTCTAACAGCTTGTCCGCTTGGCTCCACGACAGATGCAAGTTCCGAGATATCTCAAGTATGGAACAAGGACCCCAATAGCGGAGAAACAAAGCAATCCGTTCTTTTTCACTTAGAGTTTGCAGTGCCGCATATAGCGGCGACGTACTTTGATGCAAAGAAAGCAGTTCATTGGAAAGGTTCTTCATTAAATCCCTCCTTTGAGTCCACCGACTTCGACCAGAGCCCATAGAAGAAAGCGTTCATCTTTTGTCAAAGATCCTTGAGCATAGAGTTCGTCTATTTTCTGAAAGGCATCTTTTAAATTCTTTTCGCTTTTCCCTATATATGGGGGCTTGCACAGTACTTGCTCCAAATGCCTTTTAATTTGAGATAGAGCATTTTTCTTGTGAAAATGGATTGTCGTATGAGGCAGTCCCAATTTGTCAGCAATATGCCGCTCAGTGCGTCCCTCTAGATAAATTTCCTCCAAAATATTTCGTTGGGTCGGAGAAAGAATACTAAAAATACTTTCGATAAACTTATGAGCTTCCGGATCTGGTGAAAAGTAGAATTTTTGAAAAACAGTTTCGTTTTGTCTGGCTGCCAGTTCATCGTAAAATCTCGGATTAAGTAAATCTTCCTTTAAATTTACTTCTTGAGTCTGAAGATAATCCTCCCAGTCTTCGGCAGACCAATACTTTGACGTGATCTTTAAATGATCGTCAGATAGCGGTTTGCCACTTTCATCGAGCCACGGTTTATTTTTATTTCTCATGTAATCCTCCTTAGTGTTGTGGGCTTGTGCCCGTTGGAGGATTTCAAAAAGCAACAACATGCCAGTTGGTTTTCACTAAAAAATATGAGCGAGAAAATTTTTAATTTATGAAGAAGTTCTTTTACTTAGAATCGAAATGAGAATTTGTAGGCGACTGAGGTCGACAGTAGCTCAATGCTACTCGGAGTAGCAAAAACAGTAGCCCAAATTGCAACATCGACGTCTAACTTTCTGGATTTCAGTCTTATAAACTGGACAAATGAAATGGCGATGTTGCAAGTGATGCTACTCATAAAAAGAAATATTTACATTCGCCAAGGACGACTGGTGGCACGATTTCTTAATATTATAAACACTACAATGTTTAAACCTATCTTATTTCACTTGAGGGCTGAGGCCCATTTCAAAGAGTTGGCCCGATTTTCGCTATATGGTCTGTCGGGAGATAAATTATGAGTAAGATCATCATCACTGGCAGCATACTAATATTATCTTTAGGCCTTGCGAGCTGTAAAAAGACAGCCGAAAATGAATCCGTATCTATGCCCCAAACATTTGTGAAGGCTCTTTACTCAGAACCTCTGACGTATGATCCAATAAAAATGAACGATACGGCATCCTTGGTGTTTTCCAATTTGATTTATGACGGGCTTCTTAAATTCTCTCCATATATGGAGATCAAGCCGTCGCTCGCTGAATCATGGCAAACGGACGAATCAGGCAAAAACATCAAGTTTACATTGAGATCAAATGCACTTTTTCACAATGGCGGGCCGGTCAAAGCTATTGATGTCGTCTATTCATTTACGCGCGCTGTTTCAAAGGAAAGTACAGTCTATAAATATTATGACTGTATTGAGGGAGCTACTGAATATCATGATGGGAAAGCAAAAACTGTAATCGGACTTCAAGCCCTTAATGACAAAACCGTATTGATTAAATTGAAATATCCATTTCCGCCATTTTTATCTGTTCTTGCAGGGGGATCAGCAAAAATTTTGCCTCATGATTTAGTCAAAGATCCCAATTTTTTCAAAGCACCTGTCGGAGCTGGAGCGTATAAATTTGTTTCGACCTCGAAAGTTGGAGGTCAAACAGATGTGACTCTCTCAAAATTTGAAAAATACTATGCAGATGTGAAGCTTGATAAAATAGTTTTAAGAGCCGTTGATGAGAAAATCGCCCATGCGCAAGCGGCCAAAGGCGAGATTCAAGATTTGGCCAATTTTCCGCTCATGGGCACTGAGGCAATTTTCAAAGCAGGAAAAAAAGTTGATTCTCCTGCCGCGTGGACTTGGATCATCGGGATGAACTCAAGGCTTACTCCATTTAAAGATAAGAATGTGAGAATCGCATTTAGCCAAAGTGTAGATACAGAGAAGTTCCGTAAAACATTTTATCCAGATGCTATTCCTGCTTACGGGTATGTTCCACCAGGGATGCCAGGTTACAAAATCAAAGCAGATCCAAAGGAAAATGTGAATATCGCTATCCCCAAAGACAAAATCAAAATCCTTTTCCCAAGTGAATTGGCACAGCAAAAAGAAATGCGGGCGTTTATTGAGGCAAATCTCAAAGAACATGGATGGAATGTTGAAGTTGTGGCGTCCGACTGGGCCACTCTTATGAAGGGGTATGACAACAAGACTCTTCAAGGGTTTGTCGTAGCTATGAATATCGACTATCCAGACACGGAATTCCTGGCCAGAAATTTTGAATCCACAAATCCAGATAATTTTAGCGGCCTAAAAGATCCACAAATTGATTCGCTTCTTCACAAGGCACGCCTTACACAAGACCGGATTGAAAGAGATAAAATTTACGCAAAAGTGATGGGTCTGATTGATGACGCCACGGTCTCTGTTAATTTGTTTCACCCACGATCACACTATTGGATTAGTAACTGTGTCTTAGGATTTGAACCTAATTTATTGTCGGATGTATATATTGATTATGCTCAAGTTTCTTTGAAGAAAAATTGTGACACTAGTCAGCTTGAGGCGGCCAGATGAAGTCATCAGTGACGCTTAGTACATTTATCAATTCCAAACTGAGAGTGTATCAGTACGCGGTGCCAATGCTAATGGCTCTTGCTTTTGCATTACTCACGGCTATTTTGCTTCTATTTGTTCGCGTGACTTCGGATCAAAGTTTACTCAGAGAAATCTCTCCTCACGTTTCAAGCCTGGTTGAAACCCAAGATCGTTCGGAACTTGTTAGACTCATAAAATCTATCGCAGATGAAAGAAAATCAGAAATTTCTTTGGTTAAAGACAATAAAATTATAATTTCCTCAAGATCTTTGAATCAGTTCGACACCCCCTATAATCCAGAGTCAGCGTTGTTTGATTTTTCGGAAAGTCAAATTTCTCAAGATTTTATCTCTAGTAGACAAGATGTTGTGAGACCTGACGGCCCAAAAACTGACACGATGCTTGTTCTCAATTCGCCCCTCTCTCCTATCCTGCTGAAGGGTGGACTGACAGCTCTAATCATGATGCTTCTCGGATTTGGATTATCATTTTTATTTACATTTAGAATAAAGAAATTAGTTCAGGATGCAATTCGTCCAATACAAAAAATTGACAACCAAATTAGAAATTTAAAAAATTTAGATCAAGGCGCGACTGTTTTTAAAACTGGAATTTCTGAATTCGATGTTATCCAAGGATCTATCTTAGAAACTCAGCGAGAACTTGCGGAAAATCGAGATATCAAAGCCTTTGCTAAAGCTAAAGAAATGACGGCTGAAGTTTATCAAAGACTTATTCATGACCTTGAAACGCCGTTGAGCGCGCTTCAGCAAATGCTTGCAACTGCAAATACAACTGAGGATCTTTCAGACAAACAAAGGGCTTCCGCAGCCATTCCCAAGTTGGCCTCTCAAATTGTTTCTCAAATAAAATCATCTAAAGAGAATCTTGATGTCGATATTGAAGTCCTGATGGTTCAAGATGTGAGAGAATGTATTGAGGAAAGTATATCTCAAACCGTGAAAGCAAAATCAAAAGATTGTACTATAAAAATAAATATTCCCGACTCTCCAGTCATTGTTCCACACAATCCAAATTATCTAAATCGAGCAATTTCAAATCTAGTTGCCAATGCAATCCAAGCCAGTAAGAAAAAAGTAGAAATCTCTCTTTTAGAAGTAGCAGAAAAAATTATTATTCGTATTGAAGATGATGGAATAGGTGTAAACCCTCAAAGTGTTTCTGAGTTTTTGCTAGGAAAAGGTAAGTCGACAAAATCAAATAGACGAGCTTACGGACTGGCGAGTGCTAATCATATCATTCGCCTCCATGGTGGAAGAATCGTAGCAAAGCCATCCCAATTGGGTGGCGCCTGTTTTGAGGTGTGCATATGAGACCACAAATTCTCATCGCCGATGACGACAATTACCTGTTGGAAGGTGCCGTGATGTCTCTCAAAAATGAATTTGAGATAAGCACAGCAACGTCAGTAGTGTCAGCCAAAGCCATCTTGACAAAAGTTCCTATCGAACTTGCGGTGGTTGATCTCAATTTTGAAGGTCAGGAAGAAGATGGAATTGCTCTCATTGATTATCTAATTCAAAAGAACCCAAATATTCCGGTGGTAGTATTGAGTAACGACCAACAAACTCGCCGAGTAGTTTCGGCAATGAGGAGAGATTTGGTCGATTTTATTCCAAAGGAAGGCGATTACAGAGAAGACCTCCGTATCGCTATCAGAAAAGGACTTGAGCGAAGAAGACAAAATTCAGAATCAAATTCTGAAAAAATATTCTTTACTAATTCGCCAAAGATGAAGTCTTTGTTAGCGGTAGTAGATAAAATCGCAAAAAATAATGGCTATAGTTCAATTCTAATCAATGGCGAAACTGGGACTGGCAAAGAGGTCCTCACTCGGTATATTGCGGCCAAGTTTAAAAAATCTGTGGTTGCTGCAAATATGGCAAGTATTCCTAAAGAAACGGCTGAGTCAGAACTCTTCGGCCATATGGCGGGAGCTTTTACGGGTGCGATTAAAAATAAAGTTGGCCTTATTGAGCAGGCTCACAAAGGTATCTTTTTTCTGGATGAGCTTGGCGAATGCTCTTTAGATATTCAGGCAAAGCTTCTTCGGGCTTTAGAGCAAAAAGAAATTAGACCCGTTGGCTCTACACAAACAAGAGTTATCGACGTTCAATTTGTTGGAGCTACGAACAAGGATCTTCGCCAAATGGTAGCCAACAAAGAGTTTCGAGAAGATCTATATCAGCGACTCAATACTTTTGTACTAGAGATTCCTCCTCTCCGCGAGAGACCTGAGGATATTATTTTGTATGCAACTCGCTTCGTAGAGGAATTTACTACGGATAAATCATTTCATATAGAGTCAGGCGCCTTAGATGTCCTGACTGCGTATGATTGGCCAGGGAATGTGCGAGAGTTAAAAAATATAGTTGAGCGTGTTATGACATTAAGCTCCGAACGAACCATGAGCGGCACTGCTGTGATTGAAGCCATTGGTGATAAGTCAAAAGATGTCAAGATTGGCCAAAATCTTTCTCTCAACCGTCGTGATACACTTCGAGCATCAGCAATAATAAATGCCCTCGAGAAAGAAAATAACAATCGAAACAAAGCCGCCGATCTTCTTGGAGTTCATAGAACCACATTTTTTAGATGGCTAAAACAATTTGGAATTGATGAAATAATGGCTGACCCGATTTTGCGTCAACGAATTACAAAAGTAGGAAAGCTATGAAAACTAATTTAAAATTTTTAAAATCAACATCTTCTGAGGCTGAATCAAGACCCGTAGTTGTATTTATTCCTGGTGGTCCATGCCTTAGTTCAAAAACTTTATCTGGATTGGAAGTTTTAAATCGAAGTTTTGATGTTGTATTCCTTGATCCACCAGGCACGGGCGGACTTCCAGATATCGAAAAACAGGATTTTAATTCTGTTTTAGGTAGCATGGAAACTGAATTAAAATCACTTAGACGCCCGATCATTTTAGCGGGTCACTCGTTTGGTGGCTATCAAGCCGCAAAATTAGTTGAAATAAATCAAACTAGATATGTGGGATTGATTTGTTTGGCAACGCCATTCTTAGATGAAACCTATTCTGGCCTTGTTGAGCAATACACAAAATATATGACGGCAGAATTGAGAGCCACCGAAGAAAAGTGGACTCAAAATAAAACAGTTGAAAGCATGAGAGATTGGTTAGCGAGCTATGGCGCTCTTTACTTTACAGAAGAAACCATCGCTCAAGGCAAGAAACTACTTTTGGAAGACAAAATGTCACTTCAAGCTTTTTTGGGAATGAGTACCGCTGTTAAAGATCAGGAGAAACTTCTTAAATTTTTAGAAGCTTCTCCTATCAAAAAATTATTTCTCGCGGGCGAAAAGGACAATCTGATTCCGCCAAGCCTCCTTGAGAAAGATGCACGGACTGGTGGATTTGAATTTCATATTTTAAAAGATGCAGCACACTTTATAAATCTTAATCAGTCGGAAACTGTCGCAAGACTGATTGAGAATAAATTCATCGACAGTAAAAGAGGTAGGGAACCATGAAGAAATATCTTCAGTTTTTGGCAATCGTTTTAGCGGTCGCAGCAGCTATTCAAGTTGTTGAGACATTTACTCACTCAAATATGGCTTTTGCTGTTGGCGGCGCTGGCCCCGAACATCCAGGAGTTTAACAAAATTTCTAAGGAGAAACTATGAAACGCTATCTTCAAATCTTGGCAATTGCGTTAGCAATTGGTGCCGCTGTTCAGGCAATCGGATCTTTCGATCACTTTGTCTTATCTCAAGCGGTAGCTAACGACCACCCAGGAGCTTAACATGGAAAAATTGAGAGAAGCCGACTGGCGCAAGCTGGTCGGCGCTTTCATCATGGTTGCCTTCGCCGTAACTGCGATGATCCGTTGGAATGAAACTCACATTTTATTTTTTCTATTATTGGTCTTTCGTGATCTGATTTTTGCATACCATATCGCGACCAGAAAAATGGCGGAAGCAAGCGAATCAGGGTCTCGTCGAATTTTTTCGTATGTATCGACCGCTTTGCCATTATTTTATTTTCATGCCACAACGACAAATAATAATTTGATGTTGTTTGCATCGCTTTTAAGTATTGGTGGATTTCTTATTTCTACTTTGGCGACAATCGAACTGGGGGATCGCATAGGAGTTGCTCCGGCCAAACGCGGACAAGTTTGTGAATCTGGAGTTTATAGATATATTAAACACCCGATGTATTCTGGTTATGTTGTATCAGAGCTTGGAAATGTTTTACTGAATCCTGCAAACATTCTTATTTTTGTCATGTCTGTACTTGGTTATTCAGTGCGAGCCCGCAGAGAGAATAAAATTCTTAGAGCTTAAGATTAATTCTTATAGGCATTAACCAATAGCATTCACTACCAATGTCTAGTGCGGTTATTAGTTTGTAAAGATCGCATAGAGGCACGCGAATAGGCTGGGCCTCTATGGCTTGTATTGTCGTAGAAGGTAAGCCAATAAGCTCCTCAAGGGCTTTAAGGGTCAGCTTTTTGCGAAAGCGTGCTGTTTGAATAGTTTTACTTAGTTTTTGGTTAATTTCGACGACACTATCCATTCTTCCTCTTTGTGCTTGAGACTATACCATAAAATAGCTATATTACTAGATAGCTATTCAAAAGGATGTGTACCCCTGATAATTATTTCAGTGGCACGTATTCGTCTAGCTAAAATTTTAAAAGAAAAAGACCTGACGAAATATCGTTTCGCAAAGTTAGTTGGAATGACTTCATCGAATTTGCCTAAAATATTCAAGCCCGGCTACGATCCAAAGCTCTCCACATTGGAAAAATGGGCAAAAGCTCTTGATGTCAGTGTAAATGATTTAATCGAGGATTAGATCGACTTTGGCACGCATCAATCAGAAAAGATATGTGACTAGTCTATTGCCAATAGCTATCCTTGCTCAATTGTTCAATGAGAAGGAATTTTTCTATGAAATCAGAGAAACTTTACAAATATTACAGATTTGATCCCGAAGAGCATTGGACATTTCCAATAAATCTACACGGATTATATTTTGATTCGTTTGAACATTTTAATGATCCTCATGAGTGCTTTTTTAATGTAACGACAGAAGGAAGTTTTGAAGAAAAGAAAGAGATTATTCGAGGATGGAATTCATCTAGCGAATTTCAAAATGAGTTAGATGCCTGCGCGGATGAGAAAGGGTTACGTCGATTCTATGTTGAATTAAACACAGAATTTGCCTATCAAAACATGCGTAGATCTCTTGAAAAAATAAGAGTTACCTGTTTCAGTAAATCTCCAGACATATTACTGATGTGGTCCCATTACACGAAGTCACACAGTGGATTTTGTATTGAGTTCGATAAACAGGAAATTGGGAAGGACATTCAGTGGGTTGATGTCGAGTATGTAAAAGATCCCCCAAGCATGAGTATTTTCAAAAAATATAGCGTGGAGTGGTATTTTCAACATAAATATCACGGTTGGTCTTATGAAGAAGAAGTTCGAGCTATAGGCACGGCTGAAAGAAAGTATTTTTTACTAGAATCCATGACAGGCATATGTCTTGGATTAAACGCACTCGCTACCGAAAATAAAAGGAATTTATCAAAACTGAAATTATTGATTGAAGATTTTGCTCCGCATCTCAAGACAAAACTTAAAATAGCTCGTCGACATAAAAGTGAATTTAAAATTGAGCTTGTAGATTATAGCTTTGAATCTTTAGAGGTAGCTTCTAGAGAATAATTTTCATCGAATAATATAAGCAAAAGTAAATCCAGTAGCGAATACAGCAAGACTGAAAATATAAATATTCCTACTGAATCGGCGTCCCGAGAGGCAGGCATCCCGTAATTTAGGATCTATGGGACACGGAGCATTTCGACTAGCCCATAAAAAAATGCCGTTTAGAAAAAGTAAAATTCCTGCTGAGAGAAAGACACCAATTTTGTGTTCAGACACCCAAACAAGTCCTGGAACATTGGAAGCTAGGCCCGCCATAACCGCTCCAAGACCTAGGCTCACAAGCAATGCTGGCAAAGCACAACAGAGAAGAGTTCCTACCGAAGTAAAGAGACTCAAAAATGAAACCACTTTATTCGTTTCCATATTTAGCGCTCAATTTTTTCTACATTATAGCCTGACTCAGTGAGAATTTGGGTGATGGCTTGATCCGAAATATCCTGCTGATTTTTGGTTTTAATAGAAACTGTTTTTTTCTCCAAGCTCACATCAATGGATTCGATTTCTGGTTGAGCTTTGAATTTTTTTGTAATCCCTTGAGCGCAAAATCCGCAGACCATGCCTTTGACAGTGACCTTTATATCTTTAGCAAATATAGGCGTAGCCATAAAAGCCATAAGTAGAAATGCTGTTAATTTTTTCATAAAATTCCTTTCTTTAAAAATGAAACATGAAGTTCAGCATCCAATCACCATCAGTGCTAACGCCTGTTTCAAATAAAACGCTTTTGTAAAAGAGTCGAATAAGAGGTGTAATCGCTTCTTTTTTTAGAAGCATCGGATGATATTGGTACTGAATCATAAACCAGCTTGCGATCTCATTGAACTCTGCTTCATAAGGAGCAGCACCCAGCCTGAATTCAGCATGATAAAAATCAGGTCCAAGATTGGCCCACATTTTTTCATACTTACCTGAGATAAAATATTTTCGGCTTTCAGAATCAGCTTCGATGCCACCAAGTCCTGCGCCTCCATTTTGGTTTTGAAAGGTCGCTGTTCCGTATGCACCATATACATAAATGTTTGATTGATAGTAAGTTCCATTCCAACGCTTTACGAGATAATCAAGTTGAGGAGCGTAGAACTGCATTCGACCCTCAGGCATATCAAAGCGCATGTGTCTTGCCGCAACAGCAGCATCAGGGCGAAAGCTATACGTTATCCAATCATCGGTCATAAAGGATTGATTCCAAGTCATGACACCAAGAGCGCCTTGATAAGCAACCGGATGCGAGAATGCTGCTGGCGCAAGAAGGAATGGTGATATTAAGAAAAATATGAGTTTTTGCACGAATGAAATTCCCTTCTTAAAAGTAAATACGCTTTTGATCTGGGATTTGTGACAACTTATTTTAAAGACCGAAAATTAACTTCTGTCTTATTTTTGAACGCAGGAACCAACCGAGTTCTAAGCTAAAGATACCACCGAGAAGTGACCCTGTAATCCAAAGTACCGAAGGTAAGAGTAAGACTTCTGCCCCTGTGCAGAGAAAAAATCCAAGTGAGAGACCACTTAAAAGAGTCAATTGTAAAAGTTTATGCTGACGAATGATTTTAATTTCCTCAGGAGTCATTACAAAACTGAAAATAAGTGCGCTCAAACCAATATAAAGGGCTCCGCATAGCACCATACAATATGTATGACCAACAACTGACATAAATGTGCTCATGGCATCAAAGATTTGAAAAATTTGAAATCCAAACTGCGAACAAAGTGAAAGAGAAAAAACACTGACAACCGCATGAATGCCAAGCATTTTTAAAAATACTTTTTCCTGAGGTGGATTTAATTCTTGATGAACTCGTAATAAAATAGATTCGCTTATATCCGAAGGGGGTTTGACTTCAGGAGCAGAAAGGAATTCGTTAAATTCTTCGGTGAGATTTTTATATTGAATTGTCATTATTTAGTCTCCTTTTTTGCTGAGATATGGCGAAGCTTTTTAATTCCTCGACTGATAATTTGTCGCACGTTTGAAGGAGAAGTTTGTAGTCTCAGTGCTATTTTTTCAAACGAGAGATCTTTTTTATACCTAAGATCAATAACGGCTCTCTGCTGTATCGACAAAACATCAAGTTCAATTTCGGGCGCATTGATATCTTCAGTTTGCTGATCGACGGACGCAGCAATCGCGTATTCGTTATTATCTTCGCGAATCCGTTGTTTCTTTCTTACGTGGTCAATCAGTACGCTTTTACAAATCGTAAAGAGCCAAGGCAAAAAGGGGAAAGCCGGATCATAATGGCTGCGTGATTGATGAAGCTTTAGAAATGCAGCTTGAAAAACGTCATCTGCTTGAGAACGGTCTTTTAGCCGATTGGCCAAAAAGCCATAAACGCGTGAAGAATGCCTACGAAAAAGAATATCAAAGGCATTTTCTGCACCCTTTTGATATGCTTCCATAAGCACCTCGTCAGTTGAGCTTTCATCAAAAACCATCAATTGCCTCTATGGGTAATACGTTGATTCATCTTAGTTTGTGACAACTTATGAAGAAAGTCATAAGGCATGGTGTATTCAGGGTTTAATGTCATTTAAGCGAGTTTAAAGACATTACAAGGTCTAACTGGAAGCTTTTCTGGCTAAGAAGGGTCTAACCTCAGCGGTAGCGGCCTGACGCTTTAAAGTGCTTTCTGTAGCATGAGCCCTCAGCTTCTATATATTAGAGGCCAGTGGCCTGATGGCCGCAGGGTGGCTGTTGGAGATTTGGTTTAAACTGCAACTTGGCCTGCTCCGACTGTGAAAATTTAACTGTACAGGAACCTGACAGAGGCAAAATTTTTGTTTGTTTGGTATTCTCACTGAGGAAATTATGGAGATTTTAGATAGACATTAGGAGCTTTAATGAAAACACTTATTCTTGTATTTATAGCTGTCGCATCCTTTACAACTTCAGCTCAAGCCGACACCTTTTCTTTAACTGGTGGAAAAGCTCTATCAATTTTTAATGCTTTAGGTGGCGCTACGACTGCCACAAATGGTCGAATCGATATCGACCCCGGTGCTCCAGGAAATTCGCTTATCAATCAGAGAAAAGATCTAAGATGTACTTGGGATTCATCCTCTGTCTACTGCCAGAATAGTGCGGCAAGTTCTGAACGTCATCCGACGGAACTTTTGAATGTTTTAAAAAGTATTGGTGTAGCATTCATAGAGAGAGACGGGTTTGGTAATTTAAATATTGATTCAATTTCTTGTGCCGAGCAATTTGTAGACGATCCACAATCCCCAGTATTTTCTTGTGATATCCAACAAAATGAACACGGAATATAGTGATCTAAACCTAGGATCTTTTACCAAGGCCAGCACTGAACTTGCTGGCCTTTTTCATTTCATATAGTTAGAGCTTTTTCTTGAAGACTCGCTTTAGCGATTAGATTGAACTTTAACCCCCTTTGATGACTAAAAAAGGCAAAAAAAAGCGAACCTCCGAATGGAGATTCGCTTAAAGTAAGACTCTAGGCTTTCAATGGTTCGCCTTTGGAAATATCTGGGAAAACCACCGTAACCTCTTGAATTTTTTTCTCTTCCTGAGCTTGCGATTCAAGAAGCTTTTTCTGAGCTTCTTCCTCTCGTTTCATTGATAATTTCTCTTGATGAACAGAACCATGAGAACATTTTGCGATGATAGAAATGGCTCTGTAGGTTAATCCAGATTTTAAAAGTTTTCGGATTAAATCTGAATCCCTCATCTTCTTTCTACCGATGAGTTTACCCTTTGCGCGAGCATTTGCGAGACCAATTTTCACTCGGTCAGCGATTAGGTCACGTTCGAGTTGAGAAATCGAGGCCAGAATCGAAAAAATGGCAACGCCGACAGCACTATTGGTGTCGATTTTCTCAGTAAGACTTACGAAATGAACACCTTTCTTTTTGAAAACTTGAAGAGCATTTAAAAGGTGAGTTGTGCTTCTTGCAAAACGTGAAAATGAGTAAACAACAACAGAGGAAACTTCGTCATTGTCGACAGCGGCCATCATCCTATCGAGCGCAGGGCGACTCGATTTCGTTCCACTGATTCCTTCATCTGTGAAAAACTCTACGTCGGTGATTTGATTTTGCTCGCAATATTGCTTTAGGACTCTTACTTGTGATTCCATCCCTGTGGCTTGATCGGCCGTGCTAACACGGGCGTAACAAGCTATACGTTTTTCATTCATTTTATCCTCCTGACAATAAAAAAACCCGAGGGGTTGCCTCGGGTTTTAAAAGTTGAGCCTTAATTTTTTTATTAAGGATTATTTTTGACCGGTTAATTGCTCAGTAAAGAGCTTGTAGCTAAGTGGCCCTCTTTGGTGGGCGTGGATTGCGGCTCCTCTGATGGAATTAGTTAAGTCCACAAGGGACTCTCCAAAACCAACGCCAAGCGCAATCCAAATGACGAAATATAATAACTTGCTGATGAAACCCATGATTCCTCCTTAGTTAGTTTGCTTTCAGAAAAGAACAGGACTTTTTTTCTATGTTGATGTGCCACCAGATTTGTGTGCCACTGGTGTGCCAACAGCATAGAAATCGGCGGTAACTAAGGGGAATCCACGGTAATTAGAACTGTTGACTTAACTTCTGGTGTTTATTACATTTTGTCGTTATTTCACGTATGTGCCCCGGTGGCGAAATTGGTAGACGCACAGGACTTAAAATCCTGGGATTCGGTTAAACGGTCGTGCCGGTTCAAGTCCGGCCCGGGGCACCATTCACATACTGTCATTCCAGAATACCTGTTAACCGGTATTCCGGAATACCGGTGACCCATTTGGAGGGATGCTTATGCCAAGGACTCATTTTAAGACTGCGTTCAGCAACTGTGGGCGGGGAATCCTACAATTTTCGTTGGAGGACCGCGTGTCGACTTTTTCAACCATGAAAATGGCGGGGTTATTTCTTTTTGCCCTTGCGCTGTTGGGGATCTGCCAGAATTGCGCTCAGGGTTTTCGACGAACGACTGTGAATCCGGCTCCATATTCTCTGGCGGCATTGGCGCCCATCCCCCAGTCTTGTTCATTCCGCGACCAAGACTGGATGTCTATGAAGGGAGCCGATGTGAACCTCGATGAGGTGACTCAAGATTTTCTTCGGGATCTTAGATCTCATAGAGCCACACTGATCCGACTTTCGTTTCGGCACACTCCACTGATCAAAAAAGATGGAAAGAATCAAATTAACAATGAAGCTTTGCAAAGGCTTCAGGAGGTCGTGGGCTGGGCGAAATCCTTGGGCATGCACGTGATCATTGATCCCCATACATTTCCTGGCTTCAAGAGGGACACCACGACTTTGCCGAAAGATGTTTTTTGGACCGACAAAGCGGATCAAGATCTTATGGTTTCAGCTTGGGGAGTGGTCGCTAAGCTCATGAGTTCGCAATTTCCCACGGTCATCGGATACGATATATTGAATGAGCCTTCTCCCCCTGGGACTCTGGCGGAAGCGGCGGCTCAGTGGAACGCGCTGGCGAATCGAGCGATTGCTGAAATCCGACATTATGACCACTGCACTTACGCCGTGGTAGAGTCGCCTCGACTCAGAATCAGTTATAAGCTCAGTATTCCGTCCATTAAAACTCTTTCTTATTTGGATGTGACGGATCCCAGCGAACGAATTGTAATCAGTCCTCACTTTTATCTGCCACATGAATTCGCTGGCCAAAATATTCGAGGAAGGCCTTATGGGGTTAAGTATCCCGGAACGATTGCTGACCTCATGTGGGACAAACAACAGATTCAAGATCAGCTGGAAGACGCGCGGGACATCCAGAAGGCCAAGCACTATCTGATTTTTGTGGGTGAATTTGATACTGATGTCTATGCCGGTGACTTAGGCGGAGACAAATACATCGAGGACGTCAGTTCCCTGTTCAATCAATATGGATGGTCTTGGTGCATTGAAATTTATGGG
This sequence comes from Deltaproteobacteria bacterium, assembly GCA_013286585.1. Lineage (GTDB taxonomy): Bacteria > Bdellovibrionota > Bdellovibrionia > Bdellovibrionales > Bdellovibrionaceae > CAIYID01. Next base: position 7,273 of record JABDFK010000002.1, on the reverse strand, counting down.
GCGGGACCTTACGACATTCGAAATGACACTGACCCTGCTGGAAATGTGACGGGCCAGCGCCGATGGAAGGCTTTCCTTCGGGCGCTATAGTCCCGCCTAGAAAGAACGCCGATCATTGCAAATTTCAAGGCCTCAGGTATCTTTAGTTCATGGTCATAAAAAGCGCATTTCAGGTCGTCTTGAGAGCTCTCAAAGGCGAGAAACATGATTACACTCAGGGGAAAATTTCCGAGGCCGTGATCTTGCTAGCTATTCCGATGATTTTAGAATTGGGGTTAGAGAGTGTCTTTGCCGTGGTGGACATGTTTTTTGTTAGCGGTCTGGGAGCCAACGCTATTGCCACGGTGGGATTGACCGAAGCGGTGGTGACCCTGGTTTATTCTGTGGCAATGGGTCTGAGCATCGGAGCTTCCGCGATTGTTGCTCGTAGGACCGGCGAGAAAAATTCCGCAGCGGTCGGACAGGCTGCAGCGCAATCGATTCTTTTGGCCTTGATAGCTTCGCTTTTTATCTCTGGGGTCGGAATTGTTTTCTCACAAGATATTTTAAGACTGATGGGTGCTAGTGCTGAGGTCGTGAAGGACGGGGCTGGCTTTATGCAGATTCTACTGGGCGGAAACCTGATGATTCTGCTTCTCTTTTTGATCAACGGAATTTTTCGTGGTGTGGGGGATGCCACCATGGCCATGCGCAGTCTATGGTTGGCCAGCGGGGTCAACATTGTATTGTGTCCTGTACTTATTCATTTTTATGGAGTGCAGGGCGCGGCGATGGCCACTGTCATCGGTCGTGGATCGGGAGTGATTTTCCAGTGCTATCATATTTTTGGCGGCAAAAGTTCAGTGCTCTTGCGCCGTCAACATTTCAATCTGGACCTGAGCTCCCTTCGGCACATATTCACCGTGGCTTGGCCGGCCAGCTTGCAGTTTCTGATCGGCAGTGGCAGCTGGATTTTGATCACCCGCATGGTCGCGGAAAGCGGAGGCACGGCGGCGTCGGCGGGGGCGCAGATCGCTTTTCGTATTTTCGTTTTCTTCATGCTTCCGGCCTGGGGCTTGAGCAATGCGGCCGCAACTTTGATGGGACAAAATCTAGGTGCCAAAGAATACGATCGGGCGGAAGAGAGTGTTTGGCTGACAGTCAAATATACGGGCTTTTTTATGGCTGCCGTGATGCTGGTCCTACTGATTTTCACCGGCCCTGCGGTCCGAATTTTTACACAAGATTCCACCGTGTTGGCTTATGCCATTTCAAGCCTTCGAATCATTGCCACTGGATTTGTCTTTTTTGGTTTTGGAATGGTGCTGACCCAGGCAATCAACGGTGCCGGTGATACGAAAACTCCAAATCGTTTCAACGTGGTTTGCTTTTGGTGCTTTCAATTGCCGCTGGCGCATATTCTGGTTTACCACACAGATTTAAAAGCCATGGGTGCTCTGATCGCCGTGCCGATCGCCCATGTTTTACTGACCCTCATCTCCTGGCGCTATTTCAAATTGGGTCGCTGGAAAAAAATTCAAGTGTGATTCACCCTAAGAATTTAAGCTTTAGTCAAAGTTGAGCGAGGCGATAAATCTCTTTGGCAGGCGCTATACTTTCGGACTTCTTCTAAGCGTCTTTTTTAGCAAAAATTGATAGCCAATAGCCAAACAAATTGAAACGCCAACAAGGCCGGCAATTTCTAAAGTGCCTAATCTTTCAAAGAAACCCGTAGAAATTACGATCCCGAAAACGAGCAAAGCACTCACCACAGCTGTTATTAGAAAACTGCCTTTAGAAATTTTGATATCAGGCCTGATTCCCATATTCATTTTTTTAACCCCATCAAGATTATTGGTCAACACAGTAACGATACAAGCCGCCTGGTGTGCCTGGATCCAGGGCTCTACGTCCAGTTTATCTTTGCAATTTTGAAAAGCCGCCATTCTGAGGCAAAATAGAACCTTTAGGGAGCACAGATGATTCGTCTTTTTATTTTGATGACACTTCTTTTTTTCAGTTTAAATTCCCTGTCCAAGGAAAATCCAAAATCTGGGGATCTTCCGCAAGTCACTCCGCAAAGCTGTGCCGAATTTATCAATATCTACAGAACTTACGGCGATTTTTTTGCGGCCTTTCGGATGTTGAACTTTGTCGACGGACAACAAATTGACAACGTCCTCTCCTTTCTTGCTAAGAAGGGGATTCAGCCCACGGACTCTTTGACACCAGCAAAAATTGAAAAAGACAAAGTCAGCTGGGGAAAATTGGCGATGATCAAAGACGCCAAGTCGGGATATTATAAAACTTCGGCTGGTGTCATTTTAAAAGTGAAGCCGGGTGAAGCTTTTGATGCTTTGTTCATTCGTCTTTTTAATGAATTTGTTGACGGTAAAGCCTACACCCAGAAATCATTTTGGCCGAACTTATTGGTTTCACCTGCCTATGCTGGGAAATTTTCCGATTTTATGAATGCGGCAGCCGATGCCACAGTGACGGGAGCCACCTATGCCTGGCACTATGTCGGAGAGCCTGCTTACTCCTGTGTTTTGGGCGTCACTGTGGGAGCGGTCGGTCAGGTAGCTGCCATCAATAAGGCAGAGATTCATCTCATCAGAAAAGCGATCTATGACGGAACAGTTTCCTGCACTAACGATGGCTCTTACCTGATTGATAACGTGGAACTTCATTACGTCAATCCGGCAATGGAGGCCGCAGAGGCTGCCATGGATTCCGGTCCTCACACGGCCGTGAGCAAGGCCTGCGACGGACTGACTTTAAGCGGAGTTGGAAATATGTTTGAGCTTTTTGCTCCGCAGTCGACGGACTGTATTCGTAAAAAGAATTGTGACGTGTTGGCTTCCAACGGCACTTTGAAGCGGACGTTTAAGGGCGACCCTCCGGATTGCACTCCTGCCAACGCCAAGCTTGTACAAGCACAAGTGAAAAAAGATCTTGAGCTCAAAGAGAAACAAATATTCACCAAATTGGCCAGTCGGCCTGTGCCCGGTTCCGATGAACGGCCGGCACAAACCAGCCCAATGAATTCCCGTTAGTCCCTTACGTCAATGCATATTTTGTCGGCTCGTGCGAGCCATTGGACGATTCACAGTGGACCAAGCAATTCGCGTCGCCTCTGCTTTACTCTTCCCAGCTTTCTCTTCAGAGTCTTCAATGTGCTTGGCCTGGCGCTTCTGTTTCGCCGAGTGAGTGGTCTTAGTTTCGCGAGTCACGAGGTCCTCCTTCTAGCTGTGAAAATGCTCAGAGAGATTCTGTTTTTTTGGCGCGATCCTGTGGTCGGGCGCTTCTTGTAGCTGTTTTTGTCTTTCTAGATATTTCTTTCCAAGCTCAATGCGCACTTCAAGCACTGATTTTTTTTTGAACTCTGGCAGCATTTCGCCTTCTTCTTCCTCAATGTGATGCTCGACCATTTCTGCCAAGATCTTCGCCCGCGCTGACCACAAAGTCGCATCTTGAGTGGATTTAGTTTCCTCAATCAATTGGTCCGCCAAACCATGTTCTAGTTCGCCTTCTGTGCCTTCTAGGCGCATGTCTTCGCTATTGGTTTTTAGCTCGGCGTAGAGGGCAAATTCTTCCGGATTTGCATGCGCCATCAGTAACGGTGCGAATTCAGAGAAGGCCGTGCGCCGCTCGTTTAACGACTTGTTATCCACGTCTTTCATAATTTTAATTAATTTTTTGAGAGGTTTGTGATCGGCTAAGATGAGCTGAATGATATCCTCTTTGCTGGAAGTTTTCGTGGCGCGCCTGGTGGACTGTTTCTTCATGGTTTCTCCTTCGTGTTTGTCAGTGGATACAGCAAGGATGGTGCCATGGCGCGGGACTCCTTGTTGATGGGAACAATTCAACCGGGGTAAAGCTCCACGCCTTTGGGGAAAGTGCGCTCTTAAATAGGAAGTCCGCCCATCACTGGAATCCGCATCCGAGGAAACGGCAACTTGGGTTCATGATTGACCTGAGGTTTATGCGGTACAAATCACTGTTTCGTATTGGAGTCGTCATCCGTGGAAGGCGCCCGGCCACCACTAGTGGTGCCGTCGTTGAGGTGACTGGTCTCGTAGGAATTTTCGGGGGCCGTCGTTCGATGATGTTTTTTGTGAGTCGTAGAAGTGGTCTTAGTTGTGGAGTGATTGGCGGACTTGTTCACGGTCAAGTCAGTCTCAGTGTCTGATTGAGTGCTACTGTCCGTAGTACCAGTGTTCGAACTATTTTGCTTAATAGCTCCCTCGGTTAACCTCCCAGTAGAACCATTGTTCATGGCCCCGTCGGGGGTATTCAGCGCGCCATTCGCGCCAGGGGCGGCGCCGTTGGTTCCAGTCGCAGCGCCGGAACCAACCCCAGCCATAATCACTATGGAAACAAGAGTGCTTGAGAGAGTCCAAAATGTTCGTTTCATAAAAAGCTCCTTACTTAAAGGCGGCGTCTCATCTAAACGGTTAAGGGTTCACCGCGGCGACCGTATACGGAACTAGAATCAGAAACATCGAGTGGGTGTCTGAAATTAATTTGTGCTGCAGCCACACCACCAGCTATGGCGGAAACAATACTTAAGAGAATGAAAGTGAACAATGTCCAACCTGTCGCCTTCATTGCAGCCGCCGCACCTTCTCGAGTTTTAACGGCCATCTCGTCCAACTTCACTTGCAGAGTCGCCATTCGCGCCTGAGCATCGGCAGGAGTAATTCCAGTTTTGGCAGCTAGGTAACTAGTGGCACTTTCAGTGTCACCCTGTAATAAACGGGCAGAATAGCCGCTGACAATGACTTCAGGTTTGTCGCCCAATTTGAGGCCGTTCAGTGAGTCCTCTACCATATTTTGCACGGCTGAGTTTTGTGCCATGGCGCCAACGGTAGCGCCTGCAGCCATGGTAATTCCAGCAGCGGCTTTACCAGCAAAACGACCTGCAGCACCCAACGCCATGAAAGTTTGGCTCAGAATGATAGCGGTGAACAGAGAGGCTATCAGTGCGCCTTGGGCCGAGGCCACCACTGAAGTTTGAAAACGGCCGAAGCGCACAGAAAAATAACTTCCTCCAAAAAGGGCTAAAACTACAGAAACTAAAATCCAAACCCCAGTGAACATTCCGGCATTGGCCGCTGTAGTATCGGCGTTAAGGCCGACCCCGCCAAAGCCAATTCCTGCTGCCAAGGCCGCAGAGAAAATAAGGCCAGAGATCAAAAGGCCCGCAAGACTAGAACGCCAGCAGATGAAATGCCGATGTGTCATGGTGTCATGAATATTTTTGTTAATGTTTGCAGAATCATCTCTGTGTTTCATGGTGTTCTCCTGTTAAAAATTCACTCATAAAGTGAGTGCACAGGAATTCTCAGTGCAAGTTTAGAGCCAGGGTCGATTGGCGCGGCGTTTTCAGTGATAGAAAATATACCCCAGATTTTACGAGGTGAATCTCCCCATCAGTCGGGTTTACTTTCCAACTCTAGATAAATTCGGTGCAGGCGACGTGCGGCCGTGATTGCGGATCCGAATATCACAATGAGCAAGGCCGTGATCAGCGAATATTCGCTGTGCCAAAAATATTTTTCCGCCGCAGCCAGCAGGCACGCCAAGGTGACAAGTGCCATTCGATGTTGTTTAGCCATGGGCCCCAAAAAATAAGTTTTGGAGCCCGCAGAAACCCCAAGAACTCTCACGTAGGCCGTCAACACTGCAAGGCTGGCAGCCAGCCAGCCAAGGTCGCTGCCCCAAGTGATGGTTCGCAGAGAATACCCGACGCCGATCAAAATGAAAGTATCAGCCAGGCGATCAGGGGCATCGTTGAAGAGTTCTCCGGATTTGGATTTTAGACCGAACTCGACAGCCACCATACCATCAAAAAGATTGCACAGCAGCCGAAACTGAATCAGCACGGCGCCCACAATCAGCCCCGTCAGGTTTTGTGCGCTAGTGGCAATGGCGGCACCCGCTAGAGCTGCAAAAAAAATACTGGCGACTGAAATGCTATTGGGTCGCAGGCCACTTTTATAAAGCCACTGGGCAATGGTGTGAGCCCAGCGGGTTTCTCTGGCTTGAATGGGTCGGCGTTTGTCGGACATGTAGTACCCCATTCTAAGATTTGCTAGCGATCGCCATAGTGGCGACGCCAACGACGACCAATGCTAAACCCGCGAATGAAAGCGGGCGCAGGATTTCCTTTTCAAGAAAAACTCCGATCAGAGCTCCCCAGACGAATGTGGTGGCATAGAATGGATAGACGACAGAAATCTGTCCGCCCATTTTGTAGGCCACCACGAAGAGCCCCATGACCACACAGAAAAGTAGAACTCCCACGGCTGTTGGCCAATTCAGGAAACTTCCACCCGCGGCTAAAATTTGCCCGCCTTTTTTGTAGTAGTATTGACCGAAGGCCCCCATGAGTGCTGCCACTAAGTTCAGAAGGATTGGAATTTTTTGATCACTCACAGGCCACCACCTTTGAAATAGCGAATCAGATGAAAGAACACGGGTGCGGTGAAAATTAAACTATCCAAACGATCCAGCAAGCCGCCGTGTCCGGGGATAAGTTCACTGAAATCTTTGACTCGGTAGTAGCGTTTCACGGCACTGAACATCAGATCGCCGAAAATTCCAGAGATCGAAATCAAAAGACCCATCGCCATCGATTGAAGCAAAGTGATCTGCAAAAAATGAGTTCCAAAAAAGCTAAAGACCAGCATTGACCCCACCAGTCCGCCGATAAATCCGGCTTCCGTTTTGTTGGGACTCAGCTGCGGAATGATTTTTTTTCTTCCGAAGGCCTTGCCGGACAAAAACTGCATGACATCGTTCGCTTCCGTGGCAAAGATCAAAATCAATATGGCCAGCGAGGCTTGATCGCTCGAACTCCATAAAGAACTATGAATGATCATGAGTGCGGGTACATGACTTAAGTAGTAACTCACCAGCAAAGCACCGATCATGAGTGACATCAGTCGCGGCAGGTTTTCGACCTCGGGCTTCAGAATGATCACTAATGGCAAAACCCAAAGCAACGCCAGGGGAATCAAGGCGTAAAAAAGAGTGTTCCATCCCAGAAAAATCGACAGATATTGCAAGATCGTGGTCAGTAAAAGCACGACGATGACTGGGGTGCGCTTTTGGAACAAATCACTGTGTTTCATGAATTCCAAAATTCCCAGGCAAGAGACCACGAAAAATAAAATCAAAACAGCCAGCGGTCCCATCACCAAGGCCACGGTGGGTGGCACCGCGATGTACCACCAAGACTTCGCAATCACTTTCACTTTCTGAATGGTGGCATTGCCAGGATCTTTTT
>JABDFK010000001.1:131326-132371 GCA_013286585.1 Deltaproteobacteria bacterium | reverse complement strand
GTTACGTACTCTTGAACGGCCAAATGCTTTTCACTCGGTTGTAAGTACTGACCAAAGGTCACCACGTCGCAATCGATGGCGCGCAAATCTTTCAGTGTTTGCAGAATTTCGCTGTCAGTTTCACCCAACCCCAACATCAGGGAAGTCTTGGTGTAGCGGGTGGGATCGATATCTTTCACCGCTTTCAAAACACCCAAGCTCTGTTGATAGCCGGCGCGCGGATCACGAACGGATTTCTGCAGACGGTCCACAGTTTCTACGTTGTGAGCAAAAACATCGGGCTTAGCCTCAACCAGCAGCTGAACCAATTCTTTGTCGCCGCGGAAATCAGGGGTGAGCACTTCCACAATCACGTGCGAATCCAATTTCTTAATCGTGCGAATGGTGCGCGCAAAGTGGCTAGAGCCTTGATCGGGCAGATCATCACGATCGACGCTGGTCAAAACGATGTATTCCAAGCTCATCTGCGAAATGGAGTAAGCTACTTTTTCTGGCTCCAGTGGATCAAGAATGCCTTTTGGGTATCCCGTTTTTACATTGCAGAATTTGCAACCGCGGGTGCAGGTGTCACCCATCAGCATGATCGTGGCAGTTCCGCCGGACCAGCACTCTCCCATGTTGGGGCAGCGGGCCTCTTGGCAGACGGTGGCTAATTTCAGCTCACTCAACATGCCCTTGATGCGGGAATAGTTTTCCCCGGCCGGAGCTTTCACTTTCAGCCAGTTGGGTTTTGCCACACGCGTGATATTTTTTTCGGATGTAGAAATGCAACACCGTCCTTAAAGTTTCCTAGTGTGTGCCTCATTTTGTGCTGTTTTCCAAGGGGAGGAAAGCATCATTTTCACATTGAAACGCGGGGCGGCAGTACGGAGCTTCAGCGAATGAGATTTTGCGTGAGTTGGGGCGTTCTCAGGCCTATAAATATCGGATCTATGAAATGGCCGCAGAAACTCATCGAAGCTCAGTTGCTCAAGCGCTATAAACGCTTTTTTGCCGACGTGGAAATCGCGGGAAAAGTAGAGATCGCTCACGTGGCCAACACTGG
>JABDFK010000001.1:0-131316 GCA_013286585.1 Deltaproteobacteria bacterium | reverse complement strand
ACACTGGCAGTTTGAAATCGGTTTTATCCTCTGGGCAAAGCTGTCTGGTGTCTCCGGCCAAAGATCCCAATCGCAAATTGAAATTCAGTTTGGAAGCCGTGAAGTCTGAAACAGGACATTGGGTGGGAGTGAACACATCTTGGCCTAATATTCTGGCCAAAGAGGCCTTCGAAAAATCGGTGATTCCACATTGGCGCCCGTATTCAAAACTTCAGTCCGAAGTGAAGATCAGCAAAGAGTCCCGCCTGGATTTGATGTTGGAAAATGAGCAGGGCCAAAAGCACTATGTCGAAATCAAAAACGTGACCCTACGATCGTCGACAGGTGTGGCACAGTTTCCGGATTCTGTGACCGAGCGTGGGCAAAAGCACTTAAAGGAGCTGATGAAGCTAACCGCTGACGGACACTCGGCCGAGATTCTGTTCACCGTCCAGCGCGATGATGTACAAGGATTTGCGCCAGCCGATGAAATTGATCCAGAGTACGGCCGGCTGCTGCGTCAGGCTCAACAAGCCGGAGTCAAAATTTCGGCGTATTTAATCCAGCTCAATGCTCAAGAAATTTTCTTAAGTGGCGAGTCTTTGGAGGTCAGGTTATGAAACAAGGACCTTTGCTCGTCGATGTCTATCGTGGCGACCATGTCGAGAGCACGCATCAGGTGGAAGCCGTGGTCATGGATGTTCAAGGCAAAGTCGTAGAATCCTACGGCGATCCATCACGTTTGGTTTTCCCGCGCTCTTCCATTAAAATGCCTCAGGCCCTGGTGTTGTTAGAGTCCGGTGCCGCAGAGAAATTTGCCCTTTCACAGAAATGCATTTCGCTAGCTTGCGCTTCTCACAATGGCGAAAAAATTCATACGGAAGAAGTGCAATCTTGGCTGCAAAAAATCGGTTTGAGTGTTTCTAATTTCGAGTGTGGATCGCATTTTCCCTATGACGAAGACACCAAATTTGAAATGATTCGAAATCGGGTGGCCGCCACGGCAATACATAATAATTGTTCGGGTAAACACAGCGGTTTGCTCACTACGTCCGTGCATCTGAAAGAAAATCCGAAGGGTTATGCGAAGTACGATCATCCGGCGCAAGTTCGTCTGCGCCAAACTTTGGGAGAGCTGGCTGCGATCAATTATGACCAAGCTCCTTGGGGAGTCGATGGTTGCGGCATCCCGACTTATGCCATTCCGCTGGAAAAATTTGCGCTGACGTGGGCGGCGTTCTTAGATGAAAGTTCGGCTTCCAAATTCAGTGCTATAAGAAAAGAGTCTTTGCGAAAGATTCTCCAAGCCGTACAGGCAGAACCCGAAATGATTTCTGGAACCAAGGGACTTTGTTCGCGGGTGGTGCAGGTTTCCCAGGGCAGAGCTTTTGCGAAAACGGGTGCTGAGGGCGTCTATGCGGGATTGGTTCCTGGCCAAGGTTTGGCGATGGCGCTGAAGGTGGTGGACGGCGGGACACGAGCGGCAGAGCTAGCGGCGGTTCACCTTCTGCAGAAACACAAGGGTCTCACACCGGAAGAGGCGCAGAGCGTGAAGCCACTCACTACTGCCACAATTAAAAATTGGGCGGGTGAAGTTGTCGGCCATATGGGTATTAGGTGATGAATAAAATCTTACATCAAAGTTTGGTTCTAACCCGGGCGAATCTGAGCGCTAGGTATCGGGGGTCGTTCTTCGGATATCTGTGGGTGCTGATGGGTCCGCTGGCCACCTATATGGCCCAGGCCTATATTTTTCATATCATTTTCAAAATTCAGATCGAAAATTTTTTCATCTTTTTGCTATTTGGGATTTGCCCTTGGATTTTTTTTGCTCAGACCATCGAAATGGTGGCGGCTCTCTTCACTCATAAGGCCAATGTATTAAAATCCTACTCGGTTTCTCCGTTGGCATTGGTGTTGGCTCAAGCCATCGACAACTTCCTTAACTCTATCACGGTGATCATTATCGCCTTGTGCTTGATCAGTTTTTTGTCCGAGGTCCCGTGGTTGAAAGTGATCGCATTTCCGATTCCATTTTTCGTGCTGATGCTGACCACATCTTTCATTGGATTCCTGATCGCCGTGACCAATGTTTTTTTCTACGACACTAAATTCGTTACTACTTTTTTGATCGGCATTATGTTCTATCTGTCACCTGTTCTGTACCCGGAAAACTATGTTCCAGCGCAATATTTGATTCTGTTGAAGCTGAACCCCATGACCTATTTGCTACGACCGTTTCGGGATCTGCTGATCAGTGGAATGGAAGGCGTATTTTTTCAAGACCTGGGGGTCGCAACAATGATTTGCCTGATAGCAGGCGTGCTGGCAATGCTGGTTTGGAAATCCATCAAGAACGACTTTTATTTTAAGCTATAACCAAGAGTTTAAGCGTCTCACAGTTTCAGGAAATTCAGGAAATATTTTCGGTCTGGCGCGAAACACCCCGGCAAGGGTGAGGACTTCGATGGTCACCTGAGCCCTCCACTCCTGGCGGATTTCCGGTTGCAGGCGAAGCCGATTGATTTCCGATTTCACCGAAGTTCCTTCGGGATCAAAAGGCAGGGTCGCCAAAAGGTAAAGCCCCGCTCTGGGGCTAAGTTCAAGGATTCTAGGTAGGCCCACATCCGACGTATCGCCGCAATGAAGGCGCATTCCCAGGTAGGGCACATCTAGGCAAAACTCCAAATCTGAATCAATGGTTGAGGAAAATTCTGAGAGCAATCGGTTTTGCAGGAAGTTCTGAATAGGAAGAAGATCCAACGGCTCCCCGATATTTCCTTGCACGTTCAGTTTCTTAAAAATTATTTTCAGTGCCCGCTTCCTCTTGGCTGAGTGGTACGTGCTTGGTAAGGAAGGGGCCTCATCCGAAATCCAAGATATTTTGCGAATTCGACGAATAGGCTGGTAAAATTTGCTGTGCGATTCGATCTGTTTTTGCAGCTCTATGTGTTCTTCGGTGGTGTAGATCTCAAGCTCTCCCAAAAAAGGGAGAAAGGTTCGCAGCCGATCAATGAAACTGGCAATCTCTGGAGCTCGCTGAATTTGATCCTGGGATAACAATGCCGTGAGGTCCAAATCACTGTAAAAAACATTGTAGGTACCTGCGTCCAGCACACTGTGGCGACAGAGCAGGCGAAAATTCGAATTCAAACCCCGGCTCGCTTTCAAATACATACCGAGGACTGGAAGAAAGAATGAAATAAGAAAAATTCTCACAGGCTGATTGGCGAATTTCAATCCAGGTCGATCGAATAGTGGGGCCAACGTTGCTAGAGAAAATAAGTAGATAGATTTCATCATTTTTATCCAAATGATCTTAACCCGAAGTGTCCGCATTATCCATTGGACATCAGTTTTTAAAGGCTCTAGCATTGGTGCATTATGGAATCAGAGATGGTGGTCATCGACAACCTGCACGTCGCTTTCAATTTGCTGCTCAATCCAGATGAGACGTTGCGTGGTCAGTTTGTTGGACTTTTAAAGAACCCTTATCAGCACCTCGTAAGAAATAAGGATGTTTTGCATGTATTAAAAGGGGTTTCGCTCAAAGCCAGGAGGGGCGACCGAATCGCTTTGATTGGCAAAAACGGCGCTGGAAAGACCACCCTGTGCCGATGCATTGCTGGGATCTATGGTCCAAAGAAAGGGTCCATTCAAATCAACGGTTCAATCAAGGCTATCCTAGACCCGCGGAGTATCCTCTATCCGGAATTGACCGGAAGAGAAAACGCGCGAATCGTCATGTCACTTTTTCACGATGGATCGGAGAGCCAACTGCAAGAAGCTCTCGAGTTTTCTGAATTGGGACGTTTTTTAGACGTGCCATTTCGCACCTATAGCAGCGGTATGCAGACGCGACTGTGCCTTTCTGTTGCCAGCTGTCAATCAGCGGATGTGTTTTTGCTAGATGAAGTTTTTGACGGAGCGGACCAGTCTTTTCAGCAAAAGATGTCCAAAAGAATTATGAATTTGATCGAGCGTTCGGGAGTCGTATTTTTCGTCAGTCATTCCGAAGAACAAATCCGGCGGGTGTGCAATCGGGCCATTTATCTGAAGGATGGTCATATCGTAGCTGATGGCAACCTGGATGAGGTTTTTGCGCTGTACAATCGGGACAGCCTGCCGACGGAGGGTCAGATTCAGTCGCCATGAAAACGAAAAAAAAAATCGTTATAGTCACCACTGATATTATGGGACCCGTTCGAAGTGGAGGGGTGGGCACGTCCTGTTACCTTCTGGCCAAGAGCCTGGCCCAATCCGGCCATCAGGTTCAGGTACTTTTTTCAGCAGCTCACAGCGAGTGGGGGCATAATTTCACCTACTGGCAATATTACTACAGAGAATTTGGCGTCGCTTTGGATAAAGTCGACCCGTCGCCGATTCATATGCAGCACGGGAGCTTCCAGGCACGCGCAGCTATGACTGTTTATCTGCAATTGCGCCAGACGGATCCTGATTTAATTATTTTTCCAGAAATGCATGGACTAGGTCACTATTGTCTCTTGGCAAAAAAGAGCGGGTTGGAATTTCAAAAAACTCAGCTCTGGGTGATGTTTCATGGTCCCAGTGCTTGGCACATGGAGGGCAATGGGGGCCTGCCTACAGGATTGATGGAGCTGACCGCGCAAGCCATGGAAAAAGAATCCTGTGTGAACGCGGATTTACTTTTGTTTGCGACAGAACATGCCAAAAAAGTGGCCTTAGAAATGGGATTTCTTAAGGTGGGTCAGCCGCACCAAGTTTTAATTTTTCCGTTCGAGAGTGGGCCGTCCAGAACAAAGTCCAATTCAAAAAAGATCAAAGAAATTTGTTTTTTCGGTCGGTTAGAGACTCGCAAAGGGCTGGTGGATTTTCTCGATGCCATCCACAGTATTCGCTCTGAAATTGAAACTAAGAGAGTCAAGATTTCATTGTTGGGCAGTTACGGACTTGTCGGGCGCACAGGATCCATGGAATACATTCAGTCGTGGATCGCCAAGAACAAAATTTTTGTCGACGTCATGGAAGACAAAAATCGCGAGGAATGTTTAAAATATTTGTCTGAATCAGGGGCCATGGTGGTGTTGCCTTCCTTATCAGAGACCATGGGATACACCCTGATCGAGTGTTTACAGAATCAGATTCCCTTTCTCTGTTCAGACATTGAGCCTTTTTGTGAGCTGTTGAAATTTTTCGGGGCTAGAAATCATCCGACCTTCGCGGTCGGCGACAGTGTTGCCTTAGCCAGGGCCATTCGCTCTCGACTTCGTCGCGGTCACAAGTCCACGTCCTGCCGATCAGATGCGGCGCGGGAAACCCTGAAAAAATGGAATCGCCTAGTGAGTTCCGTCAAGGCCACGAAGGTCGCTCATTCAAGAGCTGAACGCCCAGTGGAAATTTCACTTTGTATACCCCATCGAAACCGGCCTCATTTTTTGCAAGAAATTCTACATTCTATCGAAGGCATGTCCCGGCCCCCTAAAGAAGTTTTGGTCTACGACGATGGTTCAACAGTCCAGAATTTGAAGGCGCTGAAGAGGATCATTGGAAATTTCAAGCGGGTGCCGACGAAAATTATATTGGGACGGCAACGTCTGGGACCATCGGCGGTCCGTAATAGCTTGGCAGAGGCCGCACTGGGAGAGTACTTATTTTTTCTGGATGACGACAATATTCCAATTCCGACATTGTTCTCTGACTTATCGATCATCATTCACAGGCAACAGCCTGATTTTGTCGTGTCCTCTTTCGAGCGTTTCTTTTCGGGCAAGGCTCGGGGTCAGCCGGATATGTGGTTTCCGGTCACTGGCGATTTGTCCGCCAATTTTTTTTACAACATGATTGGCGATGCCAACTGCTGTGTTCGGAAAGCATTTTATCGCCAAATAGGGGGGTTCTGTCCTGAGTTGAATTCCGCCGAGGACTGGGAATTTTTTGTGAGGGCGGTCTCTGCAGGTGGGCGTATGACCTTGTGTCCGAAGCCGTTGATTCGCTACAGAGTGCATGACAGCAATGCTTCGTTAAAGCACTATCCAGCTCGCAATTTAGCACTACTGCATGAGAGATACTCTGGCGTTCTATTCCATCCCGAATTTAAAGGACTGATGCAGCTGTTCACTGCATGGGCCGGAGAGCGTGAAAACATTCTCGTCAAAGGGGTTCCTTTCGCCGAAAAACTGGTGATTCCCAACCGCTTGCCAGTGTTAAAGTTGATGGCCAGCGACCGAAGAAATATGCAGCTTCTTGCAAATGCCTGTCTTGGGAAATCAGAGATCAATGAGTTTGCGCTTAAAATAACCACGCAGAAAACTTTCCGGAAAGGTTTACGTCCTGGTCAGCGCTCGCAGGTGTTTAAGATCATGCTGTTAAGTCCCAGATATCTAGGGCTACAGCTGAATCCGGAAGAGCCCGCTCTACAAATTCGGCCTGGAATTAATTTGATGGATTTGCGTCTGCCCAAGAATGGTGGATTTAACCCGGTGTCATCAGATGTCGATGTCGAACTGTTCATTATTCAAGCGCGTAAAGAGGGCTTTGAATGACGAAAATTCCGCCGATCAGTGAAGAGCAGTTCCAAGGGATCAAACGGCAGTTTTTGCAGCAGAAAATGGTCACTTGCCAGGTCGTCAGCGATTCAATGGAGCCCATCATAATGACCGGTGACATGATCACTGTGGCCCTACCGACCCAGCCGCTACGCCTTTTTGATATTTTAGTCTTTTACCAAAATAAAAAACTGATCTGCCATCTGTTCGTCAAAGAAAGTCAGCTGTCCAAGGACGAATACCTAACCAGCTCTTACAATGGAATCGTTTTTGATTTTCCGGTCAAAGCTTCTGAGGTTCTAGGAGTGGTTGTGTCCCACCGACTTTCCTTTTTCCAAAAAATCGGTTTTTTATTAAAAATGCGCTGGAGAAAAAACCAGTGATCCGAAGAGCGCTACCCTGGTCATTCGAAACTGTTTTTCGAATCAAAGACAATATACTTGTGCGTGCCAAAGAAGACAAAATGGTGATCGTGATGAACGTAGAGCAGCCTCAGATATTCTATGAAATTGATGCCCAGGCCGCCAAAGTGATTTTGAAGATCGATGGTCGAAGATCAGTGGATAGAATTATTTCAATGCTCTATCGAGGTAAAAACTCCCCAAGCCTCAACAGAGAAATAAAGAAATTCATGTTACAGCTATTGGAAAATGAAATTATTGAATGATCGCTCACTCGCAAATTGTGCGTGAGACATTTTTACAGCAGACCACATTTCCATGAGTATCATATCCGTTGGCAATTTTATAACCACGAAACTGTTCGCCCTGCTTTGGACAGGTGAGGCGGGCGCACATGCCCCATTTGCTGCCGCCTTGAGGCGAATAGGCTTCCCCTTGATTGGGACATGGGGGAATCGGTTGATCGTCAGTTCCGTAAGTCAGCGTGGAACAGGACTGAATCTGCTGAGCACTGTTCACAAAAACCGAAATATTTCGAAGCGAGGCCCTGCGGGTTTCGACCGCACCGCTGTTATTCACGGGGCGGGTCATTCTAAGGTCAATCACGGCTGGGTTGGCCTGCCCTGTTGCACTATATACCCAATTCCCGTTCACGGGAGTGATGTTCAGTGAACTGACTGTCCATATAGATTTCGCGCCGGTGCTGTTCTGGGTCCATTTCTGAAATTGATTGGTCGTGGGATCAGCAGGATCAAGAAATACGGCGCCACTACCGGCGGCATCATAGAGCTTGATCTTGGTCGTTCCGTTCAGCGTGCCATTTTTTCTGAGAGTATTTCCACAAAACGTAGTGTTGGACAACATGGCGTTGAGCTGAGCCATAATGTCTCGGTATTCGTTGGCAGAGCTTTCTATATTTTTTGAGCCCACCATCAAATACGAACTGACTTGCATGATGGCCAGAGCGCCTGCCGCCAGAACGCCAAGGCCGACTAACACCTCAATAAGACCTTGACCCCGAATCGACTTATTCACATACACTCCCACGTGGAAGTCAGCGTTTTGAACATGACACTTTTATTTTTCGCGCAAGTCGGTGGTACGGCGATGGGTTCGGAGGCATCGGCTTTCTGATAAGCACAATCCACTATCCGGCCATTGCTCGGATCTACTTTAAAAGACACCGTCAGAAAGTCCTGCAGTGTGGAAGAGCCAAACATCGGAGTCTTCAGCGTCGCCGTCAACATCAGCTGAGCGACTAGATTGACGTAGTTCAACGTCGCCGTTCTTTGGTCCATGGCATTGGTTTGCAATACGGGAATGACCTGTATTCTGGTGATCTGAGCCTGGGAATTTATTCCTAGGTGATTTTGATTTTTGCCAGGGTTAGAGCCCACCATAAATACGGATTTGGCATTGGGATTGGGATTGTAAAGATTGACGATGTTCTGAGTGGCAGAGGGAGTTCCGACAAATTGAACCGATCCCCCTCCCGCAGCTGTTCCAAAAGAGGTCAAACTTTGCGGAGCCCACCATAGCGCCGTTGGGCCACCGTTATATCCAAAAACTGCGTTGCACTTGACCCGGTCACTGATCATTAGACTGATCTGCGTTTTCACCATCTGAAGGTCAGAAAGAACTTCTCCTGCGGCTTTGGCAGTATAGAGCTGAGAGTACATCTGAGCCGCAATCAACGCGCCCACACCGGTGACGCCGACGGCGATACCGACTTCGATCAGCGAAAAGCCACGTTGCCTATGCGATTTCACGGTCCGCATATGACATCTCCATTCGCCTGCCAGCCGACGGGCTGGGGTGTCGGACCTGCCTTACAAATCGTGTCGGCGCATCGAAGTAATCTGTTAAAGCTAAATAGTCGACCGCCGGTACCACAAATAGGAATCGGTATGACGGGAAGATGCTGAGCATCCGTGCCTAAAAATACGAGTGAAGAGGCTCTATCGATGATACCACCGCCTGGGGTGGTGGTATGTAAAGTCAGATAAATCGTGCGGTTGATTCCCTGGTTGGCTCCGCCAATGTTGTTTCCAGAGACCGTTTTCACTGTGATTGTGAGCGGTACAAAGAAGTTCTGATTGAGGCTGGGATTATCGTAACCGTACCACGAGGGAATTTGGGGAGTCGTCGCGGAAGTGATTGGAACTCCTAAAAACAAACTGGTCACATAAATAGTGCCGACTTTTTTTCCGTTGACCCCGGACTCGGCGCCGAACTGATTGTTTGGTGTGATGTTGGGACTAGGCACAATAAACGGTGTCGTGTGATCCGCCTCATAGAGGACAATGTTTGAGCCATTGACCGGATCATATGTTTGGTTATTGCCTAGGACGTTCGCCGCAGACACCGGATTTTGCAGCATGCTGGCAACGGTATTCTGTAAGTTGGCCAAATCCGCATTGGCAACCTGCATTTCACTGAACCGTCGATTGTACACAAAGGTCTGAGAAGCAGACATGACAATTAGGCTGGCTAATACCAGCACCAAAAGCCCTTCTATAATCAGAGATCCTGATTGTCCTGGTTTTAGTTTAAGAATATTCCCCCCAGATGACATCTATTTTATAGGATCATTGGACTTATGTGAATAAATTCCTGAAAATTGGATCCAGCGGGATTGTGAACTAGACTAAACGGAGTTTTTCTCAATTTGAAACATTCTCTTAAAAAACTGCTTGAACCCAGCCTCATATTTTTTTTCAGCCTGAATGTTTTACTTTGGGACATTCAGGCTCCGACTTATGCTTATTTTGACGAACTCAATTACATCGAGGCTGGAAAACAGTTTTTCGGCGGGCTGATCAATTTGAACTGGAGCCAGCCACCTCTGGCAAAATTTCTAATAGGCTTAGGGGTTCATTGGTTGGGTGACAATCCGCTGGGCTGGAGGTTCATGAGTGCGGTCTTTGGCTCGGCCACTCTGGTAATTATGTATTGCTGGGCCAGGATCATTTTTCGAGACCGTCCCTTCGCGCGCGCATGGGCGGTCCTGGTGTTTGTCTTGTCCTTGCTGAACCAAGTGCACTATCTACAGTCGCGGATCGCATTGCTGGACGTTTTTATGTTTTGCTTTATGGTTTTAGGACTGTGCCTCTTTACCTGGTCCTATTTTATCGACGGTCGAAAGTCTATTTTACTATTGGCAGGCAGCGCCCTGGGGCTTTCCATCGCCTGCAAGTGGCCCGCTGTGACGGCTCTTCCATTTTGCGTGCTGGCTTGGACGAGCCGCAATTTTAAAAATGGTCGCGGGCCAGCGGTGGCCCAGTCATTGTTCTATTTCGTCTTGGTACCGGTGATCGTTTATTTTCTTAGCTGCGCTAGTTTGGTGAATATGAAGAACCCCAGCTATGCCCCAGTGGTCACCCAATCCGGCAATCAATATGCGGACCTTCTTCCGATGCAGTATGAAATTTTTAAAGCGCAGTCGCAGTTTTCAAATGACTCGCAACCTTACACCAGCCACTGGCTGACTTGGCCGTTAACGTTGACGCCGATGTGGTTCGACATTCAGTACGCCAAAGGCCCCGCAGGAGAGCAGCAAAACTCCGGAATTCTGTACATGGGAAATCCGCTCATCATGTGGGGCGGGCTGCTGGCCGTTATATTTTGTTTATGGCAAGGCATAGTTCGGAGGCATTCCGTAGCTCTGTACATTGGTGGTTGTTATCTGAGCCTTTGGCTGAGCTGGGCCCTGATACCGCGTAAAATCGGTTTTTATTATTACTATTACCCAGCATCCATGATCTTGAGTTTGGCTTTGGCATTTACCTTGCGTGAGCTCAAGTGGCCGGTAAAATGGGTGGTCGCCTTTGTTTTAGCGACCATGGCCATTTTCCTATTTTTCTTTCCGACGATGACGGATGAATCGCTAGACTTGAATTCGTTTTTATTGAGGGCCTGGCTGCCTGGACGGATCTGAATTGTCAGGATTTGGCCAAGATGGCTTTCTTTTGTTCATTTTCGCACGCTGATCAGTTACAAGGTGCCTCATGAAACTAATTCTTGTTATTTCGATGGTTTTGGGATCTTTATCGGTTTTCGCGACGGCCTCGTTGACGGAAAAGTCACCTGAAAACACGCAGCTCGTCAGCTTCACTCCACTGGAAGGCTCACGCATTGATGATCATTATGGGTTTCGGGTGACTGCACCTACGACTTGGCAGGCCGGCGCTCAATTCACCAATGTCACTCGGGTGGACTTTGAATACACGGGTGATCCTGATCGTGGACAACTGACCGTGGACGAAACTGACGGTAACAATATGGGTTCGGTGCAAACCAAATTGAACTTAGATTGTGTTAAATCGGCCGATTCCATTCATTGTCAGACGGTGATGCCGAATGGAAATAATTTGGTGCTGAGTATTCTCCGCTGATTCACTGATAAACGGAGTTACAGCTTCCTACACTCACTGGCGGTTTGAGCAGGGTGTTGCAGTTGTCTTCGATCCAGCGGGAAACCACGGCACCTTTGCTATCCCCAGATTTTTCAAGAAAATTGGCACCATCATATTTTTTGTCTTCTGGAATGTGCATTTCAACCCTGCGATAAATTCCAGTGTCGGTGACATCGACAATTTTTTCCAGCCACAGAAGCGACTTAATCATCTCTGAGTTAGGATCAAGACCCTTGCTCTTAAAAAATTCTTGCTTTTCCAATCCTTCGATTCCGTTGAGTGAGTTCTTCACATCCGACATCTCTGCCTGTTCATCGGCGGTACCCTCACCAAATTTCTTTTGGTAAAGCAGTGCCAGGCGTTGATTCAGGGTGTGCCGATTCTTATATCCATATTTTTTCAAAGTCGCTAGATCTTGAATCTTGGGTTGATCATGAAGTTGTAGATACGAGATCGCCAGGTCCATGGGAATGCCCTTAAAGTGTTCGGGAAAAGCGGTCATGGTGGCTGTGGCCAAACGGATGATGTGAGATTTGTGGATCAACATTTTACGACGAAATTCTTCCGCAGAGGTCCGCCCTTCGCTGGCCAATGGCAGTGACAGGCCAAATAAGACCAGCAGTGTTCCCGTTTTCAATAGAAGGTATTTTGAGCGTTCAATCATCATGCCCAGAAGATGCAAACCCGCCGCCAGAATGAATTTCTCTAGAATTCTTCTGGGGCCAAGCCGGGCGCCCGAATTGTCCAGTTTGTAGACGGCATTACCAATCTGCGCCTTTGATTTTGAACAAAAGACTGTAAAAAATTTTGACAGGGGACATAGGCGCGATTTTCCAGTACTCTGCGCCAGTCTTTTCCAGCGGGGGATCAATGTTAGCGCGGGGGCGTTTCATCGTTTTAGTGCTATTCTGTACGCTGTTTCAGCCACATTTGGCTGTGGCAACGAATTTCCAATCATCTTTACCCATGCCTCAGCTGACGGGAAAACTGGTGTACCACACCTATAAAAGTTACGGGGACGGAAGTGCTCAACTTTACCTCTACGATTTTGCTCAGGGAAGCCTTCGTCGCTTAAGTCAGCCCAGTTGGAACATCATCGATCCTATGAACGCCGATATTTCGGCGGATGGAAGTACGATTGTATTTATGGGAATTCAAGATCAGGCCTGGAATATTTTTATGTGGCGTTTGGATTCTGAACAATTGCCCGTCAATCTGACAAAATCCCACGGCGAAACGATGAATGAAGATCCCAAGTTTTCCGCCGACGGAAAAAACATCGTGTTCAAGCGCAGTGGCGAAATTTATCAGATGGAGGTGCGGAGAAATGTCCTATCAGTCGTGGCGCCACGGGCTCAAGATAAAATTCTTTCGATGCCGTATCTATCGGCGGATTCATCCTTGCTTTACTTTTCAGTAGGCGACGAGAGCGCGGCCAGCGTCTATGTCAAAGACTTAAAAACCAATAGTATTGCCGAGATTGATTCTACTCCCGGTTCACGGGCCTATTATCCGATCGTCAGACACGATGGAACGTTATTCTACACTCGCCATGTCAGTGGTACAGATGATGCAGATCAGATCTATATGAAGGGACCAGCAGGTCCGCCGAGACCGGTCATATTCAATGATCCAGAGTCTGACAACTCTGACCCTGCGCCGGTCGAAGATCACTATTTGATCTATTCAAACACTTCAGAGAGTGAAAAATACCAGCTGGTATTGGGCGATCTAGACACCGGTGAACGATGGAGCCTTTCCCCACTGGGACTCAACCTCAGCGAAGATGTTTCGAAGTTAGGCGCCCGCTATTGGGCCCCCCACCCAAAAATCTTAGTTCGGCAAAAACTTCAGATACTTGAAATACGCTTCGGAAGAGTCATGCGTGTCGTTCGAGTCATGTTGAATCGTGATCGCGACGACTTCTAAGTCTTCCATTCGTTTGTTCGGAAAGGCTTTCTTCAAATCTGCAGGAAAGTTCCTTGTGAAGTTGATGGGCCGTCCCAGCATGCTTTGGTCATTCAGCAAAAGTTCTTTAGATTCGGGTAGTGTCGCGACCACGACATTTTTATTGGAATAGTAGTTTTCAAAAATTTGTCCGGGGCGACGATTCTCTCCGCGCACGGGGTCTCCCCAGTAGTAACCGAATAAAAAGACTTTATCGTTTTTGGGGTCTACCAGAGTGGGATCGTTGTTGGCCTGACCCTCGCGAATGGTGAACCAAACCTGAAAGGCCGAGTCATCCATTCCTGGTCCTCCTTTCACCGGATCGGCGTTACGCACGCCTTTGGTGACGGCGATCTTCAAATCCATTTTCGGGAATTCTAGAGGCGAAAAGCGATAAGCCAGGGTCGTCATGCGAATCGAATTGTCCTTACTGCGCATCAACGCCCAGGTTTCGCCTTTGTAAGTGACCGGTGCATAGCCGGTCATCGTATTATCATCCATGCCGCCGGGGGTGCGAGATTCATAGTTGAACTGATGGTCCATACGAAACTGCACCATATGCTGATGCTCAAACTCGATGTCTATTCCTTGTTTTAAGTTGGAAGTCGTTCCCAGGGTGACTTTGGTGAGCGACATGATGTCAGGAAGCCGACTCACATCCAGTGAACTGTACGGATCATATTGAACTTGCGATGCCGGCAGTTTCACTTTCGTCTCGTAGAGATCAGCGGGATCATTCGACGGCGGAATAATGAGGTGGTTCAAGCTAGCCGTGTTTCCAAACATTACGGGCTCTACCCAATTGGATTTCGAACGGGCCGACCAGATATTGACCTTGTGGGGATTGGACAGTGTGTAGCGGGTTTCATTCTTCATGGCGTTCTGATTGACCTTATCCAATATAATTCCTGTATTGATAGTCAAATTATTATCCGCATTGGTGATGCCGATCTCTGCCATGAGTGCAGCGAGTCCCTTCATGAATGCTTGCTGATTGAAATTCGAAGCCAGAATTCCCGCCAAATGGTCGGCCTTCAATGTGCCCAGATCCAGAGCCTGCATTGATTTAGGGAACTTCGAGGACGAAACTGTGACGACGCCATCGTTGTCCTCATCAAACTGTCCTAGAATTTTGGTCGCCTTCATAAAAATATGAGAGTCTTCCGGGATGCTGGCGAAAGTAACAGAAAAATACCGAGTCAAACCGACGAGGGCTCGTTCATTTTTTCTCCAGAAAGCATCCATTGCAGTGGGAGTGAGCGATTTGGAGGCGGCCTCGGTGGTTTTGCAGATCTCTGGTATGTTGGCACCGGTGAGCATTGAAACCAGAGAAAAAGGCAGGTCAGTGACATTCAATATGCTAGAGCCATGAAGAGGCGCTGCCACAGCAATCATGCCCAGAACATTGTCGCTCACAAAGTCGGGCATTTTTAAGAAAGCGTGAAGGGTATCAACTGCACCTTTAGAATAGGAAATGAATAAGTATTTTGGTCGAGCATGGCCGCGGGCGACTCGAGTCTGCATGTCATTACGAAGATATGCGACAATAGTAGCTGCATTGTACTCACTTGAACAGCTGCCTTCCAATGTCGGATGTAGCACTCGTAGTCCCAGATCGTCAGCCAAACTGTTTAGTCCCAAACTGAAAATTTCAGTATCGAAAATATTGTTATAAAGACCTGGCACATAAACAATGGTCACGTCTTCCAGCTTCTCGTTGTAGATCTTCGTCATCGGCGTTGGATAGATTCTGTCTTCTAGATCGGACTCTTTCATGGTTTCTTTGAAGAGTCTTTGCACCAGAGTGGATTTATCCGCAGGTTCGGTGTCCAATTGACTCAACTTGTTGAGCTGAGTTCTAGCGGACTCCTTATGGTCATTCCAGGTTCGGGCAAAGCCTAGGTCGCGCTCGTCGGGCAAAAATGGCTTTTCTTGAAGGACGATCGACTTTTCTAACAAGTACGGAATCTGGTACATTTTCATCACGGCTCTTTTGGCCGGGAATAGAAACTGCGTGAGCTTCGCCGTAGAGCCTTCTTCGTTTGGAACCGGGGTCTTTGGCGTATCGTTCCCAGAGTCCTTAGTGGTCTCAAGCAGGCTGACTTTTTCTTTCAAATTTCCGATGCGTGGATCTTGTTCTAACTTTTCAATAGAGCCCGCAGTTAGCACCGCATCGGTGAGGGTGCCCACATCTTGGGTCGAAATCATACTGGTGACATCGAATTTGGAGAGGTCCACATTTAACGGACTCATCGCCTGAGAATCGGCGGGCTTAGAAGGATCGAAGTGAAGGGATTCCAAAAGCTGTTTGATTTCACCGACCACGAAATACGGACGGGTGTCAGAAACAAACTTAGAGATATGCTGAAAGATTCGTTTTTGAGAAAGATCCTTCGCATCAGTTTCAATTCCTAGAGAGTGAGTCTTCAGCACTTCCGTCAATGAATTGGCGCCATCTTCTTGATCACGGCGAAAAGTTTCACCGAACAGAGCCTTCGGCGAAATACCTAAGAACGGCAGGATGTCCCGGGTGCGAATTTGTCCCGGAATATTTCGCTTATTCGAAGCTAAAATACCGAATGAAGAAGCGGCAGAAAGCGAGCCGTGTGTCCGATACATTTTCGTGAAGGCGCCCAGCGCTGACTGAACATAGTAACCGTCTTTGACGTTGAAGATGAGATCTGGAAAATCAAAGTCCCTGGATGTGGTGGACTGGACGATTCGACCCAAAGAGTCCGGATAAGGTGTCTTGGAAGTGATGGCAAAAGCCTCATCCGCAGAAAGTGCTTTGGCGAAGTACTGTGGAGGTATCTGCAGCGGATTGCCAGTGATGACATAGTAGTAAATTTTCCCATTGGTCTTATTGAATGCCACTTTGGCTTCGCCTTGGGCAGAGATCACGGTCATAGTTTTGTCTTCGACAGTATTGCTCTCTAAAAACACGGCGCTGTCGAACCAGACTTCTTTGCTCAAACTTTTGATCAAAGGGCGGATATTGGAACGATCTTTCACGTAGACGGGGCCCCAGGATCCCAAGGCCATCAGAGGCATCGCAACGTCATTGTTGTCCGACAACCGCTGCACGAAATTAAGTCCATATCCATTCATGACTTTGGCGATATCAATCGGAATTAATTCTTGTTCTGGTTTACCCTCTTCAAAGCGACCAAAGTTTCCATGGTCAGAAGCCAGGATGACCTCTAGCTCTTGGCCACGAGCTTTGTAAGTCTGCATCAGTCGTTTAAGCTCGGCATCCAACTGCCGCATCACCGGCCAAAGACGGTCTTTTTGAGTGTGCGCGGTGGAATCAAGGCCTCCGATGTAGGCAGAAAATACGGGTTGATCCTTCACCGCGATCAGCTCGTCGACCACTGTTTTAATCTCTAATTTGGAAACCTCTTTGGAAGGGAAATACATCAGGGCTTCAATGAGCGGATTGAAATAACTATTGAATGCACCCATGTAATATTTAGGAAAAGCCAGGCGGCGATAATAGTCCCGAGGATCGCCTTGAATCGAATTGTTGGCTTCATCAAAATAAGGAGCCTCCACCGATTTGATGCGGCCTTCGGCACCGAACAGCTCTGACGTGTGCATCATTGTAGCCCAAGACAAATCGCTCATGGATGGGAATGGGGCCACGTGAGCGCCCACATGGGTGAATTCTTTGAATAGACCTTGCTCTTGCGCTTTGGTAAAGGCCGCGTAGCCAAGGCCATCCACTCCGATAAAAAGAGTCTGCGTCTGTGGGCCTTTGGGCTTCTTCGCGGTCCAAGGGAAATCAAATCCAGCGAATGTGGATTCAGCCGGGATCAAAAGTACCGTCATGATGAAGAGACTCAATAAACGCATTCTTCGGTCCTTTCGCAAGTCACAGGTAACAGAGCTACCCTTGTTAAATGCAAAGGAAGGGCCTGGTTTTGGCTGTGGTTGACCGCCAAGATCAATGAGGGAATCTCAATTTGAGACGGGTGACAATTAGGTATGATCGGCTGTCTAAGTGTGTGACAGTGGATTCTGGAGCTCCGCTAGCAGCGATGGCTGCTCTGGCTTCTTTGGAACGGAAAAAGCAAGCTGAACCAAACTGTTCGTCGCCTCACAAGAACTAGTCCGACCTATCTACTGAGTTGCAAAATTGATACGAGGTTGTTATGAAAAACAGTAGGCCCATATGACAAAGTATTTCATCGTAATATTACTGCTGTTACTTCCACGCGTTGGATACCCTCTGGTCAAGGTGGCTTTTTTGGAAGTCAAAGGTCCCGATGGCAAAAATCTAGAGTTAGAGGCCGGTGCTCCATTTGCGCACTTGGCGATTTCCTACAGAGGTCAGTGGCTGCACGCGCTTCCCGCTCATGGGGTAGAGCTTGTCACGGAAGAGCAACTCGAAGAAATCGGCAGCGTTGCGGCCGTGATCGAAATGGAAGATCAAGACGAGCCTGCCACTGATTTTGTGAATTCTATTCTTGGCAGTCCATACGAAATGTCATTTTCCTGGGACAGCAATAGATACTATTGCTCGAAATTGGTGGGAAAAATACTTCATCTAGTTCCAGAGCCAATGAACTTCAATGCTCCTGCTTGGCCAGAGTATTTTCATAAATACAATGGGCTTCCGGGCATTTCGCCGCAGGCGGTGTTCCGACAGCTAGTGGCCAAGGGGTACACGCCCCATTCCACCCCAACTTATCGATAGAGCGATTCCGGCGCCGTCTAAGAGATCGACAATCTTGAGAGTGGCATGGTCCTAGCACTCCTATCCAGGCATGAACTTTTTAACCTCGCTGGCATTTCTATTTGTATTTCAATTGGCAGTGCCCAATTTCAGCTATGCCAAGGACCACCAGCTTTTTAGTGGCAATGAGATTTCTGCTGACTACGACAAAATGGTTTCTCGCATCCGAGCAGGGGACACGCTGATCTTTTCAAATGGCCAGAAGTTCACCGTAGAGAGAATTTTGGGCCACGGCTACACCACCCTGATCTTGGCCATCAAAGAGGATCCGACGAAGGCTTTGCGAATTCCGCTCAACCGCGAGGAACAATCATACACAGAGTCCTACATTCGCGGCTACAAGATGTTGGCGAAAGCCGAGCTTCCCACCGTGAAAGTTTACGAGTCCTATGGCGCGGAATATGTGGTCGTCGAAAAGCTCACCGATTATATGACCTTCGCCGATTTTGCTAACGCCGCATCAGCGCCAAGACTGATCACCTGGTGGAGAAGAATTTCAGGCCGAAAATCCCCGCTGCCGCTTCAGGAAATGGAAGAAAAATTTTATCTATTCGCCAGATTGATTTCACTTTATGACAGCATCGGAGATCTGAACGCTAGCAATCTCATTTACGATTTTAAAACACAGGAATGGCGACTCATGGATTGGACAGCTGAGTTAGAACCAACCAGTAGCGAAGAGGAAAATCCAATGAGAAATATTTTGCGAAGGCTGAATCTGACCGGCAAACGATATGAGTGGCTAGCCCAATTCATAGGAAATTCTCGGGAAATTATTGAGCAAAATCGCCAACGAATTTTGAGTGGCAAGGCCTGCGCGCAGAGCTACGCTCAGTAGATATTAGAACACCTGTTCGAATGAACAGGGCTGACCGTACAGAGTGATTCCAATGGCGAATCTAGTCGACCGACCTTCACAATTCAGAGTCACCAGATAAGTCATGCTGTCATTTTCTTTAGGAGAGATATTTCCGGTCGTCACGTTATCGCAAGGAAGGTCCAACTCCTCGATCTCCTGGTCGGCATAGCGAGCCAGAGTGTTGTACTGCGGAAGTCTGACCACTGGACCCATGGCAAAAGCCTGAGAGGTCAAAAACAGAGCTATAGTAAAGATAGTTCTTCGCACGGCATTTCCTTTGTTGGCTTCATTTATATCAGGTTCTTGGCGAGAGTGCCCAAAAAAGGCACTGCTTGAAATCTTTCCAGAACGCTGATCAGAAGTTTTACAGCTGTGGATCACGCGCTGTTGTTGATTCTGGGCCTCCGAGGTTTATAAGCGATGAGGAAAAGTGCTTCCAGAGTATTTTGCCGGATATAGCAGACCACAGTTCGGAACTCCCGCCCCCAGGTAAGTACCCGAGAGTAGAGCAGCAAAGCCCAGAACTTCCGCCGATTTTTCGAGCAGCCCTTGTGGCTGTCCTCCGCTCTCCCGGGGGCACCGCCCCGGCCGAGCGCCGGCAACGGAAACTCACGCAGAATTTCTTGGGCAATGTGGCCTGCGACCACTCGGAAAAAGTTCTGTAAATCGCTCCGCTTGTGTCCCCGAATCAAAAAATGCAGATGGTTCCGGCATATGGCGGCTTTGTAGACCCGGACGTGAAACCTGCGACTGGCTTTGCCGACGATCCGCAAGATCAGCGGGCGGTGCCTCAGCAAAGACCGGGATCCGAAGGCTAGGTCCGAGCGTAAGGTGATATGCAGTGGCTTTTTGGTGTCCATGGGTCTGCGACTGCGTCTTCGGCCGAGGGAGTGGGCTCCGCCGTGTTCTTTTTTGCTTGGTTTTAGAAAACTGAGTTGTTGCATGTCGCTCAGAGCATGCAATCTCAGGCCGGCCGGGGCGGTGCCCGCAACGGGACAGAGGCGGTCTTGGTGATCCGAATTTCGTTTCTTGTGGTTAAGGCTTTGGAGGGAGGTTTGGGCTTGAATGGCTGTTGCCCCCGAAGCCGGTGACTCCCAAGACTCTACAAGATCACCGCTCAGATCCGCGATCAGAAGAACCGACTACGCGGCCTGTGTTAGTAGGCCCACAAAGAAAAACGCCCGGCTTTGCGGCCAGGCGTTTCCGAATCACAGTTTTGATTCAAGAGTAGAATTAAGGACGAATTCCAAGAGTGATGGATTGCTCCATGCCTTCTTGCACTCGGGCCTTCTCTTCGTTCAGCAAGCTTTGCAGAGTGTCCATTTGTACCACAACTCTGGAGTTGACGGCACAGCTGTGGATTTTGGAAGCCACGACTTTCATGGTCACGAAAGTGGTGTTCTGCACGTTTCCATCTTCGTCGAGAGTTGGATTTCCTGCGCTGTCTAGCACCGGCTCAACATCTTGTTCGACGTTTTGGTCCGCTTCGATCAGGTCACCAGATTTCAGTTTACAGTTGTAGCTGGTTCCGTCGATCGTTGCAGTTTCGTTCAATGTTCCTTCCACAGTGAAGATGTGGTTGTTAGCGACTTCTGCAGATGCAAAAACATCTTCACCCTTGTTGATAGAGGCCACCATTTGTTCCGTTTGAACAGCCAGTCGTTCCATCACGCTGTCGCTGATCGGCTCATTGTTCGGATTAATGACGGGGCGGTTCTCGATCAATTCAGCGGCTTCTTCGCGAGCGTATTCTGCATCTTCCTCTGCGGCTAGACGCTCTAAGCGCTCGGTCTCAAGTTCGCGTTGCAGTCGGTAGTCCGCAATCCAATATCCCAAGTTACGATACTCGTAGAAAGGTCTGTAGTAGCCGACGTAGAATACGTCTTCAGCCCAACCCCAATTCCAGCGAGTGTGAAATTCGCGCCAGCGTTCTTCTCTGCAGATGTATGGATTGGCGTTCCATGGAACAAATTGATAGCGGTTCCAAGGAGACACGTAGCCCTCCCGAATGTAGCCACCGATGCCAAAGAAAAGTCCGTAAACGTGGATGCCACCTTCAATCACCCATCCATTGGCCATGAACGCCGGAGCGCCCCACCAAAGCGGAACGAACAATCGGACATAACCACGAGTGAATGGATTAAAGGTTCTCATTTCACGACGGTTTTCGTTGATGATCACGGTGCGGTTGTTGATGACAACAGACTTATTAACAATCACTGTTTTTTTATTCACAACAGTTTCGTTAATGGTCGTGTTGCGAACGGTCGTTTTAGAGTTACCTTTTTCATCCACCACTTTTTTGAAACCAGGGGCAGTCGTCGTAGTGACTCCACCATTCTTTTCAACTTTGGCTCCCAGTGGTGCCTTTGTCGGTTTAGCACCAGTGGTCTTGTTGTAAGACGCCAAAGGTTTGCCGGTCTGAACGTCAACAATTTTGGTCGCGCCAGTTTTGTGATCTTTGATGGCGACAGACTTGTTGTCCTTGCTCAGCTTAGCCGATCCGCCTTCGGGGATCTGTTGAGCTACATGACTTGGAACTTTGGCTTTAGCCTCGTCAGTTCGGCGCTGAAGATCTTCTTTGGCCTTTTTCTGATTCTGCTGTCTTTGTTGGTCGGAAACGGGACTGCCAGGTTGAGTGATTGGTTTTGGCTCAGTCGGTTTCGGCTCAACAGGTTGTGGTTTAATAGGATTCGGTTTAACCGGCTCTGGTTTAACAGGTTGCGGCTTAATAGGATTCGGTTTAACCGGCTCTGGTCGAACAGGTTGCGGTCGAACAGGCTGTGGTCGAACAGGCTGTGGTCGAACAGGTTGCGGTCGAACAGGCTGTGGTCGAACAGGCTGTGGTCGAACAGGTTGCGGTCGAACAGGCTGCGGTCGAACAGGCTGTGGTCGAACAGGCTGCGGTCGTGCAGGCTGCGGTCGTGCAGGCTGCGGTCGTGCAGGCTGCGGTCGTGCAGGCTGCGGTCGCTCGGGTCGCGGTCTTGCCATAGTGGCACCAGCGGCCTGATCCACTAGCGCGGAATTTTCTAGGGCGTCGCTGGGGTTGGATTGGGCGAAGGTGCTCGAGGCCACGAAGATGGCTCCCCAGGCTACTCTCCGGGCGGTTTTGAAAAAGATCGTGTTCATTTTTTCTCCTTAGTTGGTTTTAGTTTTTAATCCGGTGGTGTAAATGTGACACCAAAGTGGTGAAAACATCGTTCACCTGAGGGGCTAAAGCACTTAGCGTGCCAAATTTGTTCGGATATTTTTTTAATCAGTGATCGTCGCGATTCTTGTCCGAAGAGTTGTTTTTCGCAAACATGGGATCAAATCCTTCTGGAATTTCATTCCACTTGTTTTTCACCGCTGACCAAAAGGCATCGGAACCGTTAATATTGAATTTGTCTTTGCTCCAACTCATAGGAAGCATTACCGCGACATCCTTTGTTTTTGAATTCCTAAGAACCCAGTTACCAAAGGCCGCACCCATCTCATAGGAGAAATGCTTCACCGAGACATATTTTTGTTGGGAAGCTATCACTGTGACGTCTTTGACAAAAATTTTGGCGTAACCCCTGCCGTTGCCACTGACTTGATTGAACTCTGTGTAGAGACTCAAAATGCCTTTGCTGAAATCCAATGGGACGTAGGTCATTAGCAGCTTGTTAATAGAGGCCAGGGGAAATCCCACCACCTTCAGTGCCACAGAAAAATTCAGAGGAGATGAAAGTATGTTGATCTTTCCCTTGGCTTGAACGCCTGAATTGCCAGGCAGTCGCGCAGACGCCCAATAGGGACTGGTGGCAGCGCCGTTCACGTTCCTGTTGCTACGTAAGTCGTCGACCCGAACGCTTACGTCGGTAAGGGCAATCGGGTAGGACTTGGACAAATCATTGTTGTTAAAATTGAAAGTAGAGTCAGTCATCTTTAGACTCTCGACGTGCATAGGAATTAGATGATTCAGGGTTTGTACCCAGCTTCCGGGCTCGTCATTGCCCAATTGTTTTTGTTCATTTTTTTGACTGTCCAACAGTTGAAGGTGCAACTGATCGATCACAATATGCATGGATATTTCTTTGCGTAGTAAAGCCTGCCAAGCGATCGCGACGTCGGTCTTTTTCACGTTTAGAAGCGGCGGAAGATTGGAGTCCTTCTTTTTTATCGTCAAATCGTTCAAGGTGTAGGCGCCACGCCAGAGACTTAGACTCAGATCTTCCAGATGTCCTTCGTAGTGATTCAGATCCCCAGCTAGCTCTTGGTTGATGAGATTCAATAACACGAACGGCAAGGCCAGTCGCAAAATCAGCAGCAACACCGCAATCCCGGCAAAAATTTTAAAGGTGAATGAGATCTTTTTTTCGACGACCACGAAGCGAGGATAAAGCAATAAGCAGGCCACAGAGCGCGCATGCTATTTGCAATCCATCAGTTAGGGCGTCGACCTGGGGAAGAAATGCGGTAAATATCCCCATTGCGGAAACTGCTGGGACGAAAAAGTGCATTCGAAAAATAGGGCAAACAAATATGAAAACAATGTTGAGCGATTTTATCGACAACTGCATGAAGCATGACGTGCTTACATTGGCGGCGGCACTGGCGTTCTATACGACCCTGTCACTAGCTCCACTTCTGCTATTGATGATCAGCGTGCTTGGTTTTTTTGGCCCAGACTCTGCGCACCAGTTAATGGTACAGGTGGACTCCTTGATGGGACCACAGGCCGCCGAAGCGGTGAAGATGATCGTTGAAAATGCAGCGAACAAGCCACTGACTGCCAGTGCGGCCGGAATCATTGGGATCATAGCCATTGTTTTTTCGGCCAGCGGAGTGTTCTCGCAACTGCAGTCATCACTCAATATCATCTGGGACTCTTCCCAGGTAAAGCCCGGTGGTGGCTTCCAACTTTTTTTAAAAAATCGAATTTTTTCGGTAGGGATTGTGGTGGTGTTTATTTTCCTGGCCGTGGTCTCCCTGAGTGTTAATCTGTTTTTGTCCATGATACTTCCCGCCACTGAAAATATTTGGAAATGGATGGATGCTCTAATCTCCCTTGGAGTTTTTTCTTATCTGTTTGCGTTGGTTTTTCGATACCTTCCTGATCGGCACACTCCTTGGAAGGAAGCGCTGGTGGGTGGGGCGCTGACTTCTATTTTGTTTTCTTTTGGTAAGTTCTTGATCGGAGTGTATCTAGGAAGCAGTGCCATTGGATCTGCTTACGGAGCGGCGGGATCACTGATAGTTCTTCTAACCTGGGTCTATTACTCTTCCATTATTATTTTTGTTGGCGCTGAGTTCACCAAGACGGCCTTTACGTCCATTGACATCGAAGGCATCGCTTTTTAGCATAGTGAATACATGGAAGCAAAAAAGATAGCGCCAGAGCATACCGCAGTTCGAGTCGCCTTATGGCGAGCCCTGCACGTTGAGATAGACCCCTCGCCACATGTGCTGATCGATGAACTGGGCGCCAAACTTGTGGCTGAAAAGGATTGGCGTGGTCGTCCCGATATGAACCCGGATTTTTCAAAATCGATGCGGGCGTCCGTCGTCGGTAGAGCTCGCTTCATCGAAGACCTGGTTCAGGAGCAAGCTCCCGCTCAGTACGTAATTCTGGGCGCAGGGCTGGACACCTTTGCCCAGCGTTGGCCAGAGGTTGCCTCACGCCTTCAGATCTTTGAAGTTGATCAGCCAGGTCCACAGGCGTGGAAGCAGAAGCGCCTGGCTGAAATTGGACTGGCGACTCCCGAAACATTGCATTTCGTACCAGTGAACTTTGAGACCGGTCAGTCGTGGTGGGAGCAACTGAAGGTGGCAGGTTTCAATCCTAAAAAATCCTCTGTGATTGTGTCGACGGGGGTTTCCATGTATCTCACTAAAGAGGCGAACTTGTCTTTACTTCAGCAGGTGGCGAAACTTGCTGCTGGCTCTACCTTTGCGATGACATTCATGTTGTCGCTGGATCTGCTTGGGTCTGAAGAACGGTCGATCATGGAATTCGTGATGAAGAAAGCCAAAGAATCCGGAACACCTTTCCTCAGCCTGTTTTCGCCCGCAGAGATGCAGAGTATGTCCAGTGAGGCGGGATTCACCAAGTCACGGTATGTTTCCGCGGGGGATCTTTACCAGAAATATTTTGCGCATCGTTCGGATGGCCTAAATGCCGGGAGCGCAGAAGGCTTTCTTGTGGCTCAGACTTAATCAGGATCGTTAAAGCGTGTAAGCTGCCTCACAGCGCATTCCGCCGGCGGCGGCTCGATCGGCTGAAAACAAATTCAGGAGTTTTGCAAACGGATCAATCAGGTATTTGCTCAAATTCAGTCGGACGAAATATCTTCGTGTGCCATCAGCCTCAAAAACGTAGAAGACACCAGTTCCAGGAGGGAGGCTGACTCCTACAGTGGTGTTCCAAGCAAAGACGTGGTCTCCTTTTTCAAAATTGCCGGCCGCACCGGCATACAGCCGTTTGAATTTCTGTGACCAGAATGAGTCCGGTCGGTTCTCGTAGAGAATTCCCGGGCTGATGTTCACCGCCAATTTAGCTAAAAACGTGTGAACTCTGTCTAGAGACTCGGTGTCTACGTAGGATTCTAGAAACCAGCTGGCTTTTTTGATCAGCGGATCAACCCTTCTGACCACTGCGATTCCAAGACCCAACAGGAAATAAAAACCGCCGGACTTTGGCAACAATTTGCCGAGGGGTCGACTTCTTATGAACTCAGTGATTTTCTGGGGCAAGCCCAGGCCCACGCTGGCAGAAAACAGTAGGAATCCGCCGTCAGTGTTAGCACTGGAAACGACCTTAGGTGATCCATAGAATTGTTTATTGAGTCCCTTGAGTGCCTTGTTGATCAGCGTGGCCTTGAGACGGAAAAAGCTCAATGTGTTGCTTAGCTTTGAAAGAAACTTCTTTTTATTCACGAGAAAGCGATGCTGATCCGATTCCGAGAGCGTCTGGAGCAGATCCGCCTCCTCGTCGTTCGCAGGACCCTCTGGGATGACTATGCCTGATTCAGGAATGGGCGGGGCCGGAATGCCAATCTCACTGTCAAGAGAGCGGGGATTGTAAACCACTGAGAGCGACCCATCCTCAACATTCTGTTGATTTTGAGGTTCGCCCGAGATGATCAATAGATCGTTTTCCTGCCCGTCGCCATTGCCTGCGTGGGCAGCCCCCGTCAAAGCCAGCATAACTAAGACAAAAAGGGTCACCGCACGACTGCACGATTGGTGCGCAGCCATAGAATGTCTTCAACTCCGGCCATAGATCGGTTATAATAGTCCTTGATTTATGCTTTACGGAAATGAATCAATCTCTCAATACAAGCCGGGCAACGTTGTTATCTGGATGTCTATGGCCTTCCAGGCCGGCGTGATCAACATCGGCGCGTTCATGGCGTGCCACCGCTTTGTTTCTCACGTCACGGGATTTGCGACGTTCTTTGGTTATGAGCTTAATCAATCCGACAACGCTGGCGCCTTCGGTATGCTGGTCGTTCCCATTTTTTTCTTACTGGGTTGTATGCTGAGTGGACAGATGGTCGACATCCGTTTAAAGCAGCATAAGCGACCCCGGTATTATTTAACGTTTGGGCTGATTTTTTTTCTGAACTGCGTGGTCCTTGGGCTGGGAATTTCGGGTTACTTCGGAACGTTTGGTGAACCACTGGAGCTATTTCGCGACTATATGTTGCTTGTTTTACTCTGCCTGATCTGCGGGATTCAGAACGCCACAGTGACCACTGTTTCTAAAGCCGTGATCCGAACAACTCACTTAACAGGGATTACAACAGACCTGGGACTGGGCATCGTGAGATTCCTAAATAGGAGTCGATTGCCCGAAGATTTAGGCAACGAGGTTTATTTAAACTTCATGCGGATCGGTATTATTTTTTTCTTTTGCCTCGGATCGGTTGTCGGAGGATTTGTCTTCAAAAGACTACAGTACGAAGGATTCATCATTCCCGTTCTAACATCGGGCTTACTATTTTCTGCCATGCTGTACTTCCAGGTTTTTCGACGTAAATCGCAGTGATGAAAATTATTCTCCAACGCAAATATACTAACATTATAGGGGAGACAGGAATGAACACTCTTTACACAGTTGGACTATTGATAGCATCGAATTGCTTCATGACAGCGGCATGGTATGGGCATTTGAAATTTAAATCAGCACCACTATGGATTGCCATTCTTGCTAGCTGGGGTCTTGCGTTTTTTGAATACACCTTGCAAGTCCCTGCCAACCGAATTGGCTCCAATGACCTTTCTACCTACCAACTTAAAATCATGCAGGAAGCAATTACGCTGGTTGTATTTGTGATATTCGCCAGTGTGTATTTCGGTGAGGGAATGACCCTTCGATACGGGATTTCATTTGCGCTCATTTTCGCTGCCGTTGCGGTGGCTTTTTATAAATAGTTTCGTTTGTCTATTGAGTTCGATAGTCGCCTAGCACGTTGTCGGTGCAGGCTCCGAGATGGCATCGGCCATCCATGGCCTCGTCCTCCGCTAGCGCTACGGATTCGCTGCAGTCACGTTAAAATAGCATCCTGCTATTTTAAGCGAACTCCCTAGGAACAAAAGTCGATGCAGTCACCCAGATAAAACGCAAAATCCCCAACGACTTTTACGGGAGTCCTCAAATCTCCGGCCGCACCAACCCCTTCCCCACCCTCACGGAAATGAGTTCGGAGCACAGGCCCAACAAAAACCGCATGCTCAAGGCACAAAAACAAGCGCAGTTGCGAAAGCAACCAGCGCAATGGGCCGAGCACCGTATGTCTGAAATTTCCGTGAGGGTGGGGAAGGGGTTGGTGCGGCCGGAGAGATTCGAACTCCCGACACCTTGGTTCGAAGCCAAGTACTCTATCCAGCTGAGCTACGGCCGCATTGGGTAAAAATCGCGGCCAGAATAGGGGACAGGCCGGGCGAAATCAAGGTGAAATCAGGTGAAACGGTCTTTCGAAAAACAAAAAGCCCGGTTTTAAGCCGGGCTTTCATCCATTTTACGAAATAATTCTCTAAGAACTATTTTTTCTCAGTCGCGGCTGGAGTGCCAGCATCAGCTGTCACGCCCAGGTGGCGGTCGATGATTTTTTTGAACTCTGGGAATGGGAAAGCTCCGCGCAGGGAAACGCCGTTGATGACGAATCCTGGAGTTCCGTTGAAGCCGAATTTCTTCGCTTCTTCCATGTCCGCAGTGATGCGATCCATGAGTTTAGGATCGGCCAAATCTTTTTCCAATTTTTTCATGTCAGCGCCGACTTTTTTCGCCGTGTCTTTCATGAAAACTTCACCTTTAGAACGCAAGTCATTTTGGTCTTCGAAAACCATGTCATGCCATTTGTAAGCCTTAGCAGAGCCTTGGCGAACGAGAGCCTCGAAGTATTTCGCCGCAGGCATTGCTTTTGGATGGAAGTCCAAAGGCAGATGTTTGAAGATGAAGCGAACTTTTCCGTCGTACTCTTTCATCACTTCTTTCACTGTTTGATATCCACGAGAGCAGAACGGGCACTCGAAATCGGAGTATTCGACCAAAACGACTTTGGCATCCACTGGGCCTTCGGAAGCACGGCCTTCTTCGATGACAGGTTTCAAAGGATTTTTGAACTCCTCGTCACGTTTGCCTTCTTCTTCTTTGGCTTGTTTTTCTTGTTGGCTTTGCTGAGCTTTTCGTTGAGCGGCAGTCACCACTTCGAAAAATTTCTCTGGATCTTTTTCAATCGCAGAAAACACGATGCTGGGATCAGCTTGGATGGCTTTTTTCAATTGATCAGATGATGGAGCGCAACCGCTCATGAGCGAAGCGATGACCAGCGCAGCGATTGATCCAACCGCAGATTTTAGAATCAGTGAATTCGTTTTCAAGATGTATCCTCCCGTTATGTCCAGCCAAAGTTGGCCAAATATTTGTAAATTTGAAACCATGACAGTGTGGCATAATTCAAAAGCCGAAGGAAAGCCCTAAATCTAACTTGCTGCTGCAGGACTTCGGTCTTGAAATGGCTTTGGAGCACTCACCCATACCTCCACATTCTTGGAGGACGGGAATCTTAGGTTTAAACTCCAAGTACTATGAATATGAAAAAAATGACCTTTGCTTTGACCCTGTGTTTAACGTTGGCGGCTCAAGCGGGATTGCTATTTTCGTACAGTCGGCTGGCCTTGAAGGATCTGGATCAAATGAACAAGTTGATCAAGGATAAGATCAAAGAGTCCAAAAAAGAGAGTGGCGATAAAACCATGCCGCTGCGTGAGGCTCTACAGGCTGTTTTTTCCCGTCCGAACGAAGACTTCTTGATCGAAAAAGTGCTTCCACCTTTGAAGAATGAATTGGATGAGCTGAACGCCTGGGAACGCACGGTCAAGGCCCTGCTCAAGGAATCCATCGGGGCATTGACGAATCCGAAGGCATTCAAGCCAGAGGCGCAAGTGACCTATGCTATATTTCTAGAGAATTTGGTCTCTGAGCTCAAACCCAAAATTGGCGAAGAATTCGAGCATTCGGTTTTGACGCAGATTCGCGACGCGAAAATTGAGCTAACGAATGAGGCCGCGTCCGAACGTCATTTGCGCATGATGAAGGAGTCTGTGTCGCCGTCGTTGCTGGCTCAAGCAGCACTGGAGGCTCACGAACAGGCTGCAAAAGCAACAGCCACCGCTCCGGTGGCTGCGCCTGCGATTCAATCAGGCAGTGATAAGAAAGACGAGAAGAAATAGGTCAGTTGTCGGCCAAAGTAGTGACCCTTGAAGCCACCATGCGCTTGTAGATGTCCTTATAATTTTTCATCACGCGCACCGAATATTCTTTCGGGGTCTTAGAACTCTTGTACATGCGACGCACCTTCGCCAACCCCATGTTGTAGGCCGACAAATATTTGTTGGCATAGCCCGAAGATTGTTCGCGCAGCAGAGCCAAATAAGCCACTCCAATTTTCACATTTTGAATCGGATTCTCGAGCGTACTAGGTCCATGCCAGAAGATGTCCTCTTGATCAGCGATCCATTTGGCCGTGTCAGGTTTCAATTGCATCAAGCCAATTTCCCCATGTCCACCGCGAGCCATAGGATTGAATGAAGACTCCGTTTTGATCACAGCCATAACAAACACCGGATCCAAGTCATGAGCTTCAGCTTCGGTAATAATAGTTTTAGTCAGATCCAAGGCTTGCGATTGAAACTTCTTCGGCAAATGCTTATGAACATTGTCATAGATCACCACTTGCAGATCTGAAATGTTCTCTGCCTTTTGGGCCAAGCTTCCTGAGTAACGTCGGCCTAATAACTCCTTAGCATGCGATACCCGCGACTTCTGATCTACAGGTTGAATGGTAGAAGTGTTAGCTCCGCCGTCAAAATCAAAGTTCTGAAACAACAGCACCGCCGTCACCAAACCAGTGATCACTAAAAGTGGATTACGCATAAGGTAGTTCATTCTGAACCTCCGATACCAACAAGTAGTACAAGGGTCATGCCACCAATTTAACCAGTTGAAATCATTTAGGTATCACAATGAAACGCGTCCAAAACCACCACCACAAAGCCCATCTCAAACACCCTGGGGGGTGTCCAGAAAATTCGATCCACTGCTTAGAAGTTTTGCAGGTCCTTGTGGTGTAAACGGGGCCCTGGTGGTGTGGGTGTTTCATTCCGGGACGCCACCCCTCCATGGGTTCACGCGGAATTTTTCACTGAGTACAGTGAAAAAACGCGTCACGCTTTCCGGACGTCCACTCCATGAAACACCCACACCCCCAGGGCCCCGATACAGCGCAGGAACTACAACAACTTTAACAGAGGATGAATTTTGATCTTTTTTGGGGCGTTTTGGCGAATTCCGGGAATTCAGATCTTGGATCTTACTTTGAACTGGGTTTGGGGTCCTGTTGGCTTTAGAAGAGGGGCTCCGGAAAGCAGGATGCGTCTTTTTCGCTGTACTCGGCGAAAAAGTTCCGCGTGAACCATAAAGCAGTCTCCCTCGGGGAGACTGCAGGTACGGAGGGGTGGGCCCCTCTTCTAAAGCCAACAGGACCCCAAACCCACGGTTACAAGAAAGACCCAAGTCGAAGGACCGGATTTCGTCCGAAACGCCTCAAGAAGAAACAAAATCCATCCGAAGAAAACATTGCAGGAAAGGAGTTCCAGCATGTTTATTCAAGGAGATCTGCAAGCAGTGTTTGATGCTTTATATACCGTCGGGGCGATCGATCCAGTTTTGAAAATGGATTGGAGCAAAATCACCACCGAGGCATCAAAACACCAAGGTTTAATGGATGAAGCCATCACAGCTCTCAATGACTGCGCCGGGGACCGCAAAAGTTTGGTGTCAAAACTGAACCTTTTAGAACCTCGGGTTGTTAACTACATCGCCGTGGAGGTTGCCCGTGAGTTTGCCGAGTTCACATCGCGTTCTGAGCTTCACTAGAGTCGTCGTTTTCATTCTCGCATTTTTCGTGCAAGTCACAGTGCGGGCGTGGGACATCGATTTGAGTCGTCGCAATAAAGATCTGCAAAAAGCCCAAGGCCCAGGCAGCCAGGTGGAAGACGTGACCCCAGAAAATCTGGTGGGATCGTTTTTTGAGTCCATCGGACCCACCCAAGAGATCGTGATTTTAAATACCGACAAGGGATTTGTGCCAGAAACACTGCGCTTGAAAAAAGGCAGCACCTATCGCATTCACGTAGTGAACGTGAACGAGAAAGAAAAAAACGTCAGCTTTATTCTGGACGCTTTTTCTGAACACCACGGCACTTTTTATGGTCAACCTCAAGAGTTTTCCATCGTCCCTAAGGCCGAAGGAATTTTCTCTTTCCAATGTCCAGAGACCGCCAAACAAGGGCGCATCGTGGTGATTGGAAATGACGAAGTTCGTAAGCCAGCATCCAGCAGCAAATAAGCGAGGGTTCACGTGGCCGATCATTTAAATGTTTTTCAACAGGCCATCCAAAACTTTTTGGGCCCCATCGTGCCATTTTTAAATGATCCCGCGGTCTCTGAAATTCTGATCAACGGCCCTCAAGAGATTTTCGTCGAAACAGGTGGAAAATTGACCAAAACGTCAGCCACTTTTACCGATGAGGACGCTCTGCGCGCAGCCGTGAATAACATCGCCCAGAGTGTGGGTCGTCGCATTGACAGCGAAAGTCCACGTTTGGACGCACGCTTGCCCGATGGCTCTCGAATCGCAGCGGTGATTCCGCCGTGCTCTCGCAATGGAACTTGTGTTTCCATTCGTAAATTCACGCAAACAAATATCAGCTTCAAAGACTATGTGAAGATGGGCGCAATGTCCGTGGATGCGGCCCAATTCATGGATATTTGCATGTTCCTTGGAAAAAATGTCATCGTCAGCGGCGGTACTGGTTCCGGCAAAACCACGTTGCTGGGTATGCTCTGTTCACGTATTCCCAAGGGTCAGCGTCTTCTGGTGATCGAGGATTCTTCCGAGCTCAGCATTAAGTATGACCATGTGGTGAATTTCGAAACACGCATGGCCGACCAACTGGGCAATGGCGAAGTTTCAATGAAGGATTTGCTGAGGTCGGCTCTGCGACTGCGTCCTGATCGCATCATTGTCGGCGAAGTTCGTTCGGCAGAAGCTATGGAATTGGTCAATGCCATGAACACGGGCCACAAAGGCTGTCTGGGAACTGTGCATGCCAACTCGCCCCAAGATGCCATCGTTCGGCTGGAGTCCTTGGCTCAAAGCGGGGATGCGAAAATTTCTGAAAAATCCCTGCGCCATCAAGTGGGCTCTGCCATAGATATCATCATTCAGGTTTCGCGGTACTCTGACGGTTCCAGGCGTGTGGCTTCCATTGCAGAAGTTCGTGGGTCTAATGCCGATGGCACTTACGCGGTTCATCCGATCTACGAGATTTCACGATTGGTTCGAGGCGCTGATGGCAAACTGCAGGGGAGGCTCGAGGCCACGGGCGAAGTTCCGGGCTTCATGCAGGAAATAATCGATAACAATTTGCCCTTTCCTAGTGCCAAATTTCAAAAACCAACGGCAGCCTAGGCGCCCTGTGAAAACAGTAGCTTAGCTGCTGAATTCACTGGCATGACTCGGCGCTCGGGTAAATAAAATCCATTTTTACTCGCATAGAGCGACGCAACTAATATACAAGCAGGTGTGCTCTTAAGCTGTAAAATCACTAGCTCAGTACTGTCGTATCTTGGACGCCAGGGGGAAGATGTTTCTTCGCTTTTGGAAGCCACTGCTTTGCCTGAAGATTTCTTAAGAGATCCGTCGTATTGGATGCCAGCTTCGGAAATGGAAAAATTCTTAGCCAAGGCCGCTGGCATGGGTGCTTTGCAAGAGATCGGTCACGCCACGCCCGACCTGCGCAGTTGGGGAGTTTTTGACAGCGTCCTTCGCATGATGTCCCTACAGGATGTTTTGGCGCAGCCCACGCGTTTTCTTTCTTACTTTATTTCTCCGGAACCGCCGGTGGACAATGTGGTTCGCGGCACGAATAGCGTGGCTTTGGACCTACCAATTCCGGCAGATCTATTCCCATTCACGACGACTTATTTGCGAGCTAGTTTTGAAACTCTTCCCGTCTTTGCTGGAAAAAATTTGGGTCAGTGCCAATGGCAGGGCACACGTTTAAAAATTTCCTGGGATTCGGCTCAAGAAGAAATTTTCGCTGGGGAAGATTCCGGTCGAAAATTGAGTCCAGAACTTATGCGTTCCATCGTCGACCAGTTGGAAAAACATCAGCTCGAGTTGCAACAGAAAAATGCCGACTTGGAAGCTCGCAACGAGCAGTTGCGCAAAGCTTACCAGGATTTGGAGCAGGACATGCGCCAGAAGCTCACTCTGGGTGAAGTTGATGCTCGCGATGTCGAGTCCGCATCCGAACCCATTAAGAATTTTGATAAAATTGAAGTGTCGTCTCTGTTGGTTCTTAAAGATCAGGTGGCTCGACTTGGGGACTACATGGTGCGAGCGCAGCAGCTCATCACTTTGATGTCGGCCCCGGAAAGGTCCTCACCCACCGGCATGAAAGAGGCCATGAAGCGTGTCGATTGGGAATGGGTGAAAAAACAATTTCCGGTCACCATGTCTGTGGCCTTTGAAATTTTAAATGCTTCCGCTAAGAAAAATCATTCAGAACAAAAAATGAAATCTTCTACATCACAGGAGAACACTCGTGTCTGAGATCGTCGCTCTTCATGCCCGTGAAATTCTGGATAGTCGTGGTAACCCAACCGTGGAAGTGGATGTCGTCACTTCTTCGGGCAGTGTCGGTCGTGCTGCAGTTCCCAGCGGAGCCAGCACCGGTGCTCACGAAGCCTGCGAGCTTCGCGACGGAAATAAGTCTTACTACCTTGGCAAAGGCGTGCAAAAGGCCGTTCAGCACGTTCGCGAAAAAATTGCGCCGGAAATTTTGGGCATGATGATCGCCGATCAGGTGGCGATCGACCAATTTCTGATTGCCATGGACGGAACCGAAAATAAAACTAAGCTGGGAGCCAACGCGATTTTAGGAGTTTCTTTGGCCTGTGCCAAAGCGGCAGCGATGGACGCAGGACTGCCGCTGTATCGCTACGTTGGTGGTTCGCAAGCGCACTCGTTACCAGTACCGTTGATGAATATTTTGAATGGCGGAGCGCACGCCGACAATGGACTGGATATTCAGGAGTTCATGATCGTACCGATGGTGAACGGCAGTTTTTCAGATTCACTTCGCGCCGGTTCTGAAATTTTTCACACCTTGAAAAAGATTTTGCACGAGCAAGGCCTAGCTACCGGAGTCGGTGACGAGGGCGGCTTTGCGCCAGTCTTGAAGAGCAACCAAATGGCGCTAGAGCTGACTCTGACAGCCATCGAAAAAGCTGGATACAAAGCTGGCGACAATGTGCACCTGGCATTGGATGTCGCGGCCACAGAAATGTTCGCCGACGGCAAATACAAGTGGGAAGGCAAGAAAATTTCTTCTCAGCAGTTGGTGGAAATTTATCAAGGTTGGGCCAAGAAGTTTCCCATCGTCAGCATCGAAGACGGATTCTCTGAAGACGATTGGGCCGGCTGGAAGAGTGTGACTGAAGCTTTAGGTGATCGCATGCAGTTGGTGGGCGATGATCTGTTCGTTACGAATCCTAAACGCCTCACCCAGGGGATTGAAAAAAATATCGCCAATGCTCTGCTGGTGAAAGTGAATCAGATCGGCACGCTGACAGAGACCGCAGAGGCCGTGCGCTTGGCGCAGCGAAATCGTTACGCCACCATCATGTCCCATCGAAGCGGCGAAACCGAAGACACCACGATCGCAGATTTAGCCGTGGCTATGAATTGCCAGCAAATTAAAACTGGTTCTCTGTGTCGGGGTGAGCGCACTGCTAAGTACAACCAACTTCTTCGCATCGAAGAACAACTAGCTGGTTCTGCCCACTATTGGGGTAAAGCCGCTTTTCGCGGGTTATAAATGTATCACGGCGAAAGATTCAATACAGTTACGCATTTGATGGGAGCGGTGTTTGCCATCATCGCCACTTCGATTTTGGTCACCATGGCAGGTCTTCAGGGCAACGTGTGGAAGATTGTCGCCTTCAGTATTTATGGCGGCATGATGATTTTCTTGTATTTGACCTCCACCGTTTATCATTGGACCAAAGGACCTTGGAAAAATTTTTTCCGACAACTGGATTATATTTCGATTTATCTGATGATAGCTGGTTGCTACACGCCCTTTGCGTTAGTGGTACTCACCGGAGTTTGGCGTTGGACCATTTTTGGTGTGGTCTGGGGTTTGGCCCTTTTGGGAATTTTGCAAGAGATCATCATTGGAAAAAAAACTCGCATTCTTTCACTGGTTATCTATGTGTTGATGGGTTGGTTGATCGTTGTGGCCACCGGGCCGATGTTAGAAAATATGCCCCACACCGGAATTTGGTGGTTGGCGCTGGGTGGACTTTTTTACACCGGCGGTATCGGCGTTTTTGTCTTTGATGAAAAAATCAAACATGGCCATGGGATTTGGCATCTTTTTGTATTGGCAGGAACCGTCTGCCACTTCGCCTGCATGATAGGCTACGTCATCTAGCGCGCAATAAATGCCCGGATCCTTCGTTGCTCAGTCGTTCACTTGTGCGGCGTGCGGGTAGCACGCCTCCGCGTTCACTCCTTCGCGCCTCGGCTGCGGGCATTTCTTACGCGCTAGAGCCACGACTTCGGTCTGTGTTGGGACAGGGGAGGGGGGATTGGATTTTCTAAATTCTGGATTGGTGTTAGAATTTGGGGATGAAGTATTTTTTTTCTTTGTCTCGGTGGGTTCATGAGTTGGTGCATTCTCCTTTGCGGGTTTTTTGGGGATGTTTGGTGTTCGTGGGAGTTAGTTTGCTTTTGAATGGCAGTTTGCTTCGGCTTTATGGTCTTCATCGGGATGAGATTCGCTTGAAAGTTCAGACTCAACAGGTCACTGAG
Source organism: Deltaproteobacteria bacterium (assembly GCA_013286585.1). Taxonomy (GTDB): domain Bacteria; phylum Bdellovibrionota; class Bdellovibrionia; order Bdellovibrionales; family Bdellovibrionaceae; genus CAIYID01. The sequence continues at coordinate 95,039 of JABDFK010000001.1, read as the reverse complement.
AGTCTTGTGGATTTAGAGAAGCAACTGCGGCAGGCGCAGGACCCCGCATATTTAGAACGTCAGGCTATGGATCGCTATGATTTAGCTGATGAGAATGACTTGGTTTTCGTCTTCTCGGATGATTGAGTGGTTTTTAGGCCTTTGGTTTGTGCACAAAAAACCACGCAAAATTTGTTGTCAAAGGGCTAAATTTTACATGGAGCAAAGGCTCTATACTTGCTTTTAAACCCGAATCATTTCATACTTATAAACGATATGACATGGACTTCAGATAAAATTAAATTACTTCGTTGTCGACTGGGTTGGACTCAGGCTGAATTGGCTCGAAAACTCAATTGTAAATCGGATTTGGTCAGCAGTTGGGAATCCTCTCGCAGCTCCGTTTTGACGGCGATTGAGCTTCATATCGACACTCTTATGCTGCTTGAAAAACAGGCAGAATTTGCTGCGGATCAGATTTTTCAAAATCCGTTGGCAGAGTCCATTTTGGAAGAGACTCACTCGGCCCAGGTTTCATCGGATGTGGTGAAACGCCGGCTTTACGAGAAAAATTAAGCTTCTAGACGCGGCCTTCTTCGTCGTGTTAATTCAGCCGGATGCCGGTCGCTAAAAGAATTTTTCTCATTGATGCTAGCTCACTTTTCTTTCGTGCATTTTATGCAATTCGCCCTCTGACTTCACCGAGCGGTTTGCCGACGAATGCGATCTACGGATTTTTGGCCATGGTCACGAAAGTTCTGAAAGACGAAAAGCCCGAGTACATCGTTTTTTGTTACGACCGCAAAGAGCCCAGTTTTCGCAAAGAAATTTATGACGACTACAAAGCCAATCGTGGCGAGACTCCGGAAGATCTGATTCCGCAAATTCCGTACATCAAAAAAATTGCCGATCTATTCGGGATTCCGTCGCTCGAAGTGCCGCGGTTTGAGGCCGACGATTTGATTGGGGCCATGACCAAAATTTCGCGCCAACATGGGCTGGATGTTTACATAGTTTCTGGCGACAAAGACTTTGGCCAATTGGTGGCGCCTCATGTTTGGCTTTTTGATACCATGAAGGACGTGAAGTACGATTCGGCCGGAGTGAAGGAAAAATGGGGCGTCCAACCCACGCAAATGATCGATTATCTAGCTCTGGTGGGGGATGCCTCGGACAACGTTCCGGGAGTTCACGGGATCGGGCCTAAAGGTGCACAGAAACTTTTGGAAGAGTTTGGTGACCTTGAAGGTATATATAAAAACATCGATTCCGTGAAGGGCTCCACTCAGGAAAAATTGAAGCTTGGAAAAGCCAATGCTTTTCTATCTCAGAAACTGGTCACCATTGAAACTGATGTGCCCATTTCAAAAGATCTAGAATCTTATCACACCCGCGAACCTGATCTTCCAGAGCTTCGAAAACTTTTATCCGAGCTCAACTTTAAAAACTTAGAAAAAACTTTGGACCATTTGCCTAAGTTCGGAGTAGCTGCTTCTGGCACTTCTGCGGTGACTCCCGTGGAAAAGCCGGCTGTGGAAGTTCAGTCGGTCAGCAAGGCATCCCATCACTTTCAGGTGATGGACCTATCGGTGGAAGAAGTTTCTTCCAAGATCAAGGCTGGTCAAAATATCTGGGGCTTGCACAACCAGCAGGGAATTTATCTGGGTGATGCGGCGGCAAAATCGGTCTATGTTTTGCGCGGTGACCTATCGGAGTTTTCGCGCCAGTTGCAGAAACTGGATCTGAATTGGCAAGGGTTTGATCTTAAGACATTTTGGCACGTCATTCAGTTCCGCGATGTTTTGCCGCGCGCCAGTTGGGACTCTTTGCTGGCGTCCTATGTGTTGCATGCTGGTGAATCCACCGATTGGGAACGGGTCCTTTTTCGCTACCTGGGTGAAACTCCGGGTGATCTGCAAAATCCTGGGGACTTGCTGGATCAACATCTGCGGCTTCAAGCCACCCTGCAAGAGCGCCTGCAGGAAAATCAGGCCGAGAAAAAATTATTTCATGAAGTGGACATGCCTTTGATGCCACTGCTTTTTAAAATGGAATGTGATGGCATTCATCTAGACAAGGAATTGCTGCGCATTCAAGGTCAAGAGCTGACGCTGGAAATCCAAGGGTTAGAAAGCAAAATTTCCGCCGCCGCCGGAGAGGCCTTCAACATCGCCAGTCCCAAACAGCTGGGGAATATTTTATTTAATAAATTGAAACTTCCGCCCGGAAAGAAAACCAAAATTGGATTTTCCACGGACAATGATGTTTTGGAAAAATTAAAATCAAAGCATCCGATCATTGATTCAGTTTTAAGTTATAGAGAACTCACTAAGTTGAAGTCCACTTATGTGGACGCACTACCTAACATGGTGAAAGAGGACGGGCGCATTCACACCACGCTCAACCAAGCGCACACGGCCACGGGCCGCTTGTCGTCCACGGATCCCAACTTACAAAATATTCCCATTCGCACCGAACGGGGTGCACGCGTGCGACGAGCTTTCTCCGCAGAGGCGGGGAAAAAACTCTTATCAGTGGATTATTCTCAGATCGAGCTCCGAATTCTGGCTCATTACTCGGGGGATGTGAATCTGTGCCAGGCATTTTTCAAAGACCTCGATATTCATGCCGCCACCGCTGCGGAGGTTTTTGGCGTGAAGCTGGAAGATGTCACCGATCAGATGCGCCGGGCTGCGAAGGCGGTCAATTTTGGAATCGCCTATGGCCAGGGGGCTTTTGGTTTGGCGGAAAATCTAGGAATCTCTAGGACAGAGTCCGCCGACATTATTAAGAAATACTTCACGCGTTTCCCAGGTGTTCGCAGCTACATCGATGACACGATCATGCAGGCCACTCGTGATGGATTTGTTGAAACTCTGTTGGGCCGTCGTCGATACATTCAGGAGCTTAAGTCAGCGTCTGCCATGATCAAAAAATTTGGAGAGCGCGCGGCCATCAATGCGCCCATTCAAGGCACAGCCGCCGATATCGTGAAAATGGCGATGATCAAGGTGGCCGAAAAAATTCGTATCCCGATGATTCTGCAGGTGCACGATGAACTCATTTTCGAAGGAAGCGAAGACGAGCTAAGAGCGCATCAAAGTGAAATCTGCCAGCTCATGGCCGGCGTCACGACTCTGAAGGTTCCACTCAAAGCCAACGCTGCGATTGGGGACAATTGGGATGAGGCTCACTAGGGACGGGGTCGGGTCACAGGCCCTGCGGGCCTACTCCGTTTCCCAGCCGACCACTTTGCCGCTCTCAAAATAGACGGTTTTTCTTTCGGACTTGTAGCCATCAGAAGATGAAACAAATTTGTGATAACGCCAGCGCTGATTGTGAAAGGCTGGCGATCCAGAAACCTCCACTTCGGCGGGTTCCCCCCAGGATTTTTTGACTAGATTTTCTGGCATTCCCAGCGCGATGTCTTGGGCTTCGACGATGTCTTGCATTTGTGTTGCGACCTTTTTAGCCCTAGCTACGAAATCTTGACTGCTCAACCATTGCTGTCGGGGCTCGTATCCATCCAACTCTAAGAACTGAATTTTTTCGGCGTCATCTTTGAACCAGGGCAGGGCTTTGGAATACTGCTCAAGCTCGCGCCGGCCATCCACTTTGTTCTCCAGTTGCTTCAGACGAATTTTTGCGTCTGCTGGTGGAGCCTCTTCCTTGCGATGATAGTCTTCACTCTTGGCCACTTTTTTCCAGCCAGATTCAGTGGATTTGGTCGAGGCCTGCGCATAGCCACTTTCATGACTGCGCTCCATATTGACGCAAGAAATTTGCAACAGCATCGCGCCCGATAAAAACAGAAGGAGGTTCGTTCTCATACTAGATATTTTAAACCAGGCTTTCCTGGGTCACAATAAAAGTGCTTGCTGGGAGGGGATCAAGTTCATAAACTAGATGAGAGAAGAGTTTATCAACACGACCATCGACCGGGTTGGAGGTTCCATCATTGTCTGATCCGAAAGCGCCGCCCAGAATTAAGGAAAAGGATAAGGAGCCGGAAGAACACGTTCCGGAAATGTCCGTAGAGGACGTCGATGCTTATCTTGCGGAAGAATCCCCAGAGTTTTTCAAAGAAGTTTCTGGAATTGCGGCGGACAAATCTTTAACCCTTGAGCAAATCGTCGTCGATGACGATCTTGCGGCTTATCACGCCGAAGTCGACATGTGGCAAAACTTCAAGGGCCCACTGAAAATTTTGTACAAAGTCGCCCCGTTCATGCCCAAGGTCACACTGAAAATTCGCCGATGGCTGTATAGAGGTATGGACCGCTGGACTGAGCAGTGGACTCGCGCCAAGAAATTTGTCCACTATCTGTTGAATGATGGCCGTTCGGCGACGTTCTCTAAGGCCAAGACGGGCATGACCCAGTTCTTAGCGCTCGTCAAAACCTCGCTCCAGACATTCAAAAAAATGAGCTTGAAAGCTAGGCTTGTTTTCTTTGCTTCGCTGCTCTTGATGGTGACTGCGGTGGTGGTAGGGATTCTGGGACTTAGTGGTAAACTTCTTCCCTTGATTTTTCCTCAGCAGGAACTGTTCATTGCCAGTATGGCTGATCACGCCACTAAGGCCTACGACTATAATCCTGCGAATAAAAATGAACAGGAAGCTTATTTGAAAAACGCACGGGCGGCCCTGAATCTGCTGTTGACGAAAAGAATCTTTGTGAACTTGAAGGTCTCTCCGGAGGCGCCGGGAAATCCCATGGGTGCCTTTGAATTTTATATCGAGGGAATGAGTTCGGACGTGGTCATTGAAATCAAAGACAAAGAGTCTTTGATTTTAGATCTGATGCGACAGGTGATCAGCGAAATGACTTACGAACAACTGGAAACTGATCACGGCAAGGCTAACATGACCGATCGCTTGCAAAAAGAAATCAGTCGGGCCCTCACGAAAGGCACCGTGAAGGCCGTGCACATCAGCACCATCATTCTCAAACCCTAGGCGTTTTCATTGAATTGTCGGGCGTCGATATTGTACGCTCGCAGTCGGTCGTGCAGCGTGGACTTTGGAATTCCCAGATCGTTGGCCGTCTGTCGTTGATTGCCATTGTTGGCGGCCAGACGCTTTAAGATCATCTGTTTTTCAATTTCCTTGATCACCGGCAATTGGCCCGATGAAATTCCTGCGATCAAGGCCGGATCATAAGAGCTGCCATCGATGATGCTATCCACATGAGCTTCTTCAATAGAAGTTTTCGGGAAATAGGCAGAGGCCCGTGCCACGGAATTGCGCAATTCCCGGATGTTGCCTGGCCAACTGTGTTTCTTCATTTTTTGGATAGCACCAAAACTGAAGCGCACCCGCATTTTTTTGGCAAAACCATAGAGCAAATCTTCGAAGTCCTCCATTCTGGCAGTCAACGCCGGAGGCGTTATAGTGATGACCCCTAGGCGAAAATAAAGGTCCGTGCGAAATTCACCGGCTTGAATTTTCGAGCGCAAGTTTTGGTGAGTGGCGGCTAAAATTCGCAAATCGGTTTTAACACTGCGATCCGATCCAACAGGACGGATCTCTTCGTTTTCAATGGCACGCAAAAGTTTAGCCTGAAGACCCAGTGGCAGATCGCCGATCTCGTCCAAGAAAAGTGTTCCTCCGCGGGCGGCTTCGAAGGCCCCTTTACGATCGGCGATAGCACCAGTGAAACTGCCTTTGATGTGTCCGAAGAGCTCGCTTTCCACCAGCGTTTCAGTGAGGGCGCTACAATTCACTTTGATCAAAGGGCCGTGGGCTCTGGGTGAATTGTTATGGATGGCTTCTGAGAGCACCTCTTTACCGGTTCCAGAAGGTCCTAGGATCAATACTGGGAACTGGGTTTGAGCAATATTTTTGAGTGTCGATAGTTGTTGGCTCCACACCATATTTTTGCTTTTTAGTCCGATTTGCTGGTCTTGGCCGTAACCGTTGAACGTGAAGGTGAAGTAATTTCCGCCGACACAGATTTCATCGCCTTCCTGCAGGAAAGCTTCCGCAATTTTGGTGGAATTCACAAAAGTACCGGCAGGAGTTCGCAGGTCGATGATGCTGTAACCCTGATTTCGTCGTTCGATTTTGCAATGACGGTCGGCAACCTGTTCCGAGTCGACAATGATAGAGCATGCGGGGTCCTTGCCTAAAAGCATGAACTCTGGAATGCCAATGGGCAATTTCGGATGACGGTGTGAAAATAGGAACGCTTTGTGTGTGTGATTCATTGATCCCTCCCGATCTGTGTCCACAGGTGTTAACAAGATATGTGCCGACCTCGCCAAGGGCGCCGGTTGGCCTGAAAGCCGTCTAATTTCGATCTGAAGGCGGCCACTGAAAATGATTCCTTCCGAATCAGTGGAAGCTTGTCCAAACCCTTGGAATTCAGTAGCATGCTCTTCCATGCCAATCCCTGTGAAATTTCTAAAAAGTGCTGTGCTGGCAGCCGACTATCCCGATCAAAAACGACCCGAAGTAGCCATCGCTGGCCGCTCTAATTCTGGGAAGTCTTCGTTCATCAATGTGTTGACCACGTCCAAAATAGCTAAGGTCAGTCAAGAGCCTGGCAAGACCCGGCTGCTGAATTTTTTCGATGTAGGGGATTTTTATCGCCTGGTGGACACGCCTGGGTATGGATTTGCCTCGCGCTCGGGTTCGGAAGTGATGCAGTGGCAAGAAATGCTGGAAAATTATCTTTCCACCCGCGAAAATCTGGTGGGTTTACTGCTTCTGATGGATATCAAGCGCGATTGGACGGAAGATGAAGAGGCTTTGTTGAGCTACATGAATTCTTCGGGTCGACCAACCATGATTCTGCTCAGCAAAGATGATCGGCTAAAGCCTGGTGAGATTAAGCGACGTTGTGAGGCCATTAAAAAGCAAGCGCGGGTGCAAAATGTCTGGTCGATCTCTGCGCAAAATGAAACTGGAATTGAAGAAGTGGAAGAATATTTTTTTCGGCAATGGGTGAAGGCACCCAAAGGACAGAAATAATGTCGGTGTGGGGAGTTCTACCAGCCAGATTCGGATCGACTCGCTTTCCTGGAAAGCCGCTGGTGAAAATTCAAGGCCTAGAACTGATCGCCTGGGTGATTCGCGGGGCGAAGACCTCCCGACTTTTAGACAAGGTGATCGTGGCGACGGACGATCAGCGAATCGCCGCCGTTGCTCAGCGCGAAGGTGCTGAAGTCGCCATGACTGCATCCGATATTCCCTCTGGAACTGATCGGGTGTGGGCCGCCATCAAGGACAAGTCTGTGGAAATCGTGCTTAATATTCAAGGCGACGAGCCTTTGGTGACCGGTGGCCTGATCGATTCATTGATTCAACCTATGCTGAAGGACCAGATGCTAGAGATGGCAACACTGGCTCATCCGATTTCGACCACCGAGTTGATGTCCGAGCATTCGGTGAAAGTGGTCGTCAATCATCGTTCGGAAGCACTTTATTTTAGTCGTTATGCGATTCCTTACTCTAGAAAATCCGGCGGAGATCATCCCACCGGTGCTTTGAAGCACATCGGGATGTACGCATTTCGCGGAGATTTTTTGAAACGCTATTGTCAAGTCGCACCCGTAGAAATTGAAATGGCAGAATCCCTAGAACAATTGCGCGCACTCCACATGGGAGCTCGAATCAAAGTGGTGACCACCGAGCAGCGCAGTTGGGGAGTGGACACTCCCGAAGACATTGCTGTAATAGAAAATTTATTGGCGCAAAAAAGTAGCGAAAAGAACAGAGGCGAAAATGGCTAAAATGAAATCGAAAGCGAAGCGTCTAAAAATTTCCACGAAAAAATCCACTAAAAAAGGATTCAACCAGAGATTTATTTTCGTCACTGGCGGCGTGGTCAGTTCCATCGGCAAGGGTCTTACCGCCGCAAGCCTAGGCGCCCTGTTGGAAGCCCGCGGAATTCGCGTGACGCTGATGAAGTGCGATCCCTATATCAATGTCGATCCGGGAACTATGTCTCCGTTTCAGCACGGGGAAGTTTATGTCACCGAGGACGGTGCTGAAACGGATTTGGACTTGGGACACTACGAGCGGTTCACCTCATTGAAGCTGGCTCGTAGCAATAGCGTTTCTACTGGACAAATCTACGATGCGGTCATTTCCCGCGAACGTCGCGGTGATTATTTGGGCGGAACAGTTCAAGTCATTCCGCACATCACCGATGAAATTAAGGCACGCATTCACGAGGCTTCGCAGGGAGCGGAAGTGGCGATCATCGAAATTGGCGGAACTGTCGGCGACATCGAGAGTCTTCCATTTCTAGAGGCCATTCGCCAGATGCGGGTCGACGTCGGTCTTGAGAATTCAGTTTTGATTCATGTGACCTACGTGCCCTACATTGCCGTCGCGGGCGAGTTGAAATCAAAACCCACTCAGCACTCAGTGAAAGAGCTTCGTGAAATCGGTTTGCAGCCAGACTTCTTGGTCTGCCGCACAGAAAGACCCATCGACAACGCCTTCAAGAAAAAGACGGCGCTTTTTTGTTCAGTAAAACCCGAGCAAGTGATTTCGGCCCAAGATGCTTCCACCATTTATGAAGTTCCACTGAATCTTCATCGTGAACATTTGGATGAGTTAGTGGCCGAACGACTGGGCTTAAAAACAGAGCGACCACAGCTGCGTGGCTGGGAAAATATTGTTCGAGTATTAAAAAAACCTCAAAAGGAAGTTCGTATCGCCATCGTTGGCAAGTACGTCGATTTGAAAGAGTCCTACAAATCTTTGAACGAAGCTATCGTGCACGGCGGAATTTCCAATCAGTCGCACGTGGAAATTGTCTATGTGGACTCTGAAAAGATAAATGAGAAAAACATCAACCAGGCGTTGTCGCAGGTTCACGGTATCCTGGTTCCAGGCGGCTTTGGCGAGCGGGGAGTGGAAGGCAAAATGTTGGCCATCCGCTTTGCCCGTGAACGCCAGATCCCATTTTTTGGAATTTGTTACGGCATGCAGTTGGCGGCCATTGAATTTGCCCGCAATGTTTGCGGCATTCGTGATGCGACCTCGCGTGAATGGCACGATGAAAAGCAGCGTACGGGAAATTTCGTGATTGATATTATGAATGAACAGCGGGGCATTCAAAACAAAGGCGGCACTATGCGCCTGGGTGCCTACTCCTGTGCGATTGATTCCCGCAGCAAAGCGTTTCAGGTGTATAAGTCGGGTGTCATTAGCGAACGCCATCGTCATCGCTTCGAGTTCAACAACAAATTTCGGGCGCTGTTCGAAAAACGCGGCATGAATTGCGTCGGCGTGAACAAGGACCGTGATTTGGTCGAAATTGTCGAGCTGGTGGATCATCCATGGTTCATCGGTGTGCAGTTTCATCCGGAGTTTCAATCCAAACCGTTGGCTCCGCATCCGTTGTTCGTCCATTTTGTCAAAGCCAGTTTGAAACGCAAAGAGGCCAGCGAAGGCCGCTCCAGCGTGCGAGCTGCACATAAGGCCGCACAAGCCTACTTAGAAAGTTGATAGTGATGAGCAAAGCTGCGCCAAATTCCCTAGATTTAGCTCGAAAAGTTTTTGATGTTGAAGCACAAGCCATTTTAGCTCTGAAAGATCGTCTGGGCGAGCCTTTCCAGCGCGCCGTGAAATTGATCACCGAGTGCCAGGGAAAAGTCGTGCTCACAGGCATCGGAAAATCAGGCCTGATCGCGCGAAAAATTTCTGCAACATTATCTTCGACGGGAACTCCGTCGGTGTTTTTACATCCGGCGGAAGGCTCTCATGGTGACATGGGAATGGTGACCGCGGCAGATTTGGTCATCGCCATTAGTTATGGCGGTGAGACACCTGAACTGGCGGCGATCTTGAGTTACATCACTCGCAAGGGAATTCCATTGATCGCGATCACGGGAAATATCAGCAGTGATTTGGCACAGAGGGCAGCCGCAGCCTTAGATGTGAAAGTCAGCCGCGAAGCTTGCCCACTGGGATTAGCACCCACGGCATCTAGCACTGCGACTTTGGCAATGGGTGATGCGCTAGCAATGGCAGCACTCGAAGCGAAAGGCATTAACGCCGATGATTTTGCTCAATTTCATCCAGGCGGAGGTTTGGGTTTCAAGTTGGCACGGATCAAAGATCTGATGCACACCGGAAGCGCGATGCCGCTGCTGAAGGTGTCCACTCCCGTCAAAGAAGTTTTATCAGTGATGTCCCGAGGCGAAGTGCGCGGAGCCGCCGGAGTCACCGATGATCGCGGAGATCTAGTGGGCATCATCACGGACGGAGACATTCGCCGGAAACTGGACAACGCCGAAGATCCACTGCACGGAGTGGCGGGCGATCTGATGACCAAAAATCCACGCACCATCGACGCCAATGAAATCGCGGAAAAAGCGCTGTTCCTGATGGAGCAGTTTCGTATCAATATGCTATTCGTAACTGACAAGTCGGCGGAGTCGGCGAAAAAACCAGTCGGCTATATCCACGTACAAGATTTGATTCGCGCCAAGGTTCGTTGAAAAAAGTGAGCGGCAAAAGATGGCCGCTCACTGGTTAAATCGGAAATTTTACGGATTCGCTGGATGATTAAAGTTGCAGTTCATTGTTTGTGCTTCACCGATGGGAAGTTCATAGTTCCCGAACATGCGTGTGATTAGAACCGTTGGGCCTGAGTTCGAAACCTTTGTGATTTCAAGATTGAACGTCGGAGCATCAATTTCGCCCACCAAAGAGACCCTTTGTTTTTGATGAAAACTTGATGGTGCCTGACTAAGGAGATCATTTGTTGAGATACCCGGGATTTTTACTCGCTCAGAATACGGAGAGAAAAATCCATTGTTATCAGACACCACTAAGGTCACTTCGCCTTGGTCAGAGTCATAGGCAAAGAAAGCGGTGTCTTTCTGACCATCAGGGTTATCACCATAGCAGCTCATAAAGTAATGTGGATCCACTCCAAATATCTTTGGCATTAGGCCTTGGGTTGACAACAGAGAGCTGGTGAATTGGCGACTTCGCTCAGAAGAAATGACTCCTTGAACCCCTGTGCCGGCATATTCGAGACCGATATAGCGGAACTCAAAATAGCCAATTTCATGGATGACAAGTGCTGCTTTATCGAGGCCATCGAGTTCATTCCACAATTTTTTGTCGATCATGATCGTGCTTTGAACATCGTCAAAATAGGCCACCTGCTCGAGATGGCAGTTGGGCCGGATGTAGTAATTGCCGTAGTCATTGGATAAAGGCACTGAATCAACGTAGCTGATAGAAACAAATTTATTGGTCTGATAGTTGTGAAAACCTTTTCCTGTGATGATGCCTAAAATGAAACTTGATTTTAGGGAGTCTTTATATTGAGGCAAGGGCACGGTCCATGGGTTCCAGTAATGTGTTGCCAAAACATCAGCGGTTAGATCGGCAATTTCCAAATCTGTCGCTGGCGACATTCCAAATGTTAGTCCCCTGGCTTTGCCTTCATACAGGTCCAGCAGTTGAAGCGATGAACCATGTTGGTCGGCGCAACGAACAGCCACGCCTCCGCCACCATCTCGAGTGCCACTGTATGCAGATAAGCTGATGGTCAATGCCAATAAGGCCAGACCGATTTTGTGAACAGATGCGAACTTGATAGAGCTTCTCATATAATCCCCTTTATAGCTTTTTTGTGTTTTGCTGACACCTGCAATATCTGCAAGTACGAGAAGTTTCTCTACATGTTTGTTGTATAAAGTCTTAACTAATATATACTTAAAGTATATGGTATCGGTTTTTGAATTTGATAACTATCGGAAATTTATGCAGAAGAGGCTTCAAGAAATGCCTAATAATGGCTACGGTCAAATGAGCAAATTGGCCAAATTTCTTGGTGTCCACTCGACCTTGGTGAGCCAAATTTTGAAAGAACATAAAGAACTCACTGTCGATCAGGCGGCGCTCGTTGCAGACTTTTTTGGTCTCAATGATCTTGAGACTGAATACTTCGTGCTTCTTGTTCAGCTAGATCGTTCAGGGAATTCAGCCATCCGCAAACTTCATCTGAAGCAACTTTCAAGACTCAAAGCACAGGCCCAAAGTATTTCCAAAAGAATCACTGCAAACGCCAAATTGACAGATGATCAGAAGGCGATCTTTTATTCGGACTGGACATACTCAGCAGTTCGCCAGTCCGTCGCATTGCCAGGCATTGGCGAACTAAATTCGATCAGTGAATATCTTGGTCTTCCTAGAAAACGAGCGCAAGAAGTGCTCGACTTTCTTCTTAAGACAGGACTTTGTAAATTAGCGAACGAGACTCTCGTGGTAGGTCCAGCAAGCACACATGTGGAGTCCACTTCCCCCTGGGTGAGGATCCACCATATGAACTGGAGGCAAAAAGCCATTCAGTCACTAGACACTTGGAGCCCGGACAATTTGCACTACACATCACCAATGACACTGTCCAAAAAAGACGTCGACGTGATTCGAGAAAAGATCATTCAGTTCATCCAACAAGTAAACAAAGTGGTAGATCCGTCACCATCCGAAACACTCTACTGTCTAGATCTCGACTGGTTCCAAGTCGCAGAACCAAAATTTTGAAAATAAATTTGTTCCAGATAAATCCAGTTTTTTAAAACAGAACTGTGTCCAATCGGGGGATGGGTAGATGTTCCGAGGCAGGGGCTCCGGAAAGCGTGACGCGTTTTTTTAAATGTACTCATTTAAAAAATTCCGCGTGAACCCACGGAGGGGTGGGCCCCTGTCTCGGAACATCTACCCATCCCCCGATTGGACCCACGTGCTAGCTAAAAGACTGGTTTTTCAGGAATCAAGTTGGCGTAGCCCCTAATCCTCTCAACAATAGAAGCATGCAGGCGACGATCTCGCGTTTGAGGAAAATCAAAATGTTAGCGCTGGATGTGGATGGCATTCTTACCGATTGTCGTATTTTCATGGACTCTTCCGGAGAGTGGCGTCGGTTTTTTTCCATTCGTGATGGTTATGGCATTATTCGCTTACAAGAGATGGGATACAAAACGGCCATCATCACGGCTTCGAAAGCCCAGGACATCAAAGAGCGTGCAAAAACTTTGAAGATCGATCACTTTCATCACGGAAATTTTGACAAGATCACCGAGTTCACCGAGCTACTTCGCGCTTCTGGCTTGAAGGCCGAGGAAGTGGCCTACATGGGCGATGATGTCTTCGATATTCCAGTTTTGAAAGAAGCGGGATTCGCAGCCACTGTTCCCGAGGCCATGGAAGAAGTTTTTCCAGCGGTGCAATACACGACTCAAAGAGCGGGTGGCAATGGGGCGGTTCGAGAAGTTTGTGAAATGATCATCAAGTACGGAGCCTTTTCAGCAAAGACGGAGCAACATCTATGAGTTTTAGACAAAGTCTATGGGCGATTTTTAGTGCGTTGATTTTCACTAGTGTGGTGGTTCGGGCGCAAGTGGAACTGCCAGAAGAAGAATTAGCCAAAGAAACCGTGGTTCCAAGATTTGATAATTCCACCACGGTGAAATCTCGCAATGTGATTTTAGATCGTAAGATTGAGTTGGGTGTTTACTACGGCTGGAATTTTGCCGAGGCCATCGAGAATCAAAGCAAACTGGGCTTTAATCTGGGCTATCACTGGAACGAAACAAGCGCGCTATTTCTAAACTATGCTTTGTGGCAGGCGGGCCTAAATACGTTGTACACTTCAACTTTACAGCAACTCTACCAGCTTGATTTCACCCGGGCCCCGCAACTTCAGTCGTCCGCATGGTTGAATTATGAGTGGGATGTTTTTTACGGGAAAATTAGTTTCACCAAACAAGTGGTCACGAATATGAGCATGTACCCCATCTTTGGAGCCGGCATGACCACATACACGAACAAGTCCTACCCTGGCGTGACTGCTGGTATCGGCACCAAGTTTTATTTCTCGTCTCGCTGGGCGTTGCGCGCGGACTTCAAACTTCAGTACTCGGGACAGCCGTCTCCGTTTTTGGGAAATAATGCTTTGAAGACTGGCACTGCCGTTCCCTCTCAGAATTCTTTTCAAGACACTTATGCCATTGGCAGCATCTTTGATATTGGTGTGATCGCCTTATTTTAGAAACTCTGCGATTGGCCGCAGTAACATAATTCAAAAATAATTTCTATGTGTGGGTAAAGGTCTAGTTTGTTGTGCATTGCTACAACTAGGGCGGTTCCTTCGATAGTCTATAGGCTGCGAGGAAAAGCATGCAGCGATATATACTTCTTTGGTTCCTTGTTATTTCAGGTTTTATTTTCAATGCCAAGTGGGCGTTGGCGCAGTCCAGTGATGCTAGCGATGACCGCGATCTGGATCAAATCGAAGCCGAGATCAAAAAAAATGAAACGAAACCAGTGCCTATACCAGTGGCTCCTTCGAATCCGGCGAACTCTAGCAAAGATGTGAGTGCGGCCGAAAAGGACGTTCCACCAGAAGTTAAAATTGATACGCTCTCTGATCTGTCCAAGTTGCAGCCGTTCAGTGAAGTGACGGTATTGCAGCGACGATACATGCCTAAATCAGGACGCATCCAACTTTTTGCCGGACTCTCTGACATGGTTAATGATCCGTGGAATAACACGGCGGGATTGAATGTGAGAGCCGGCTACAGTTTCACCGAAGCCTGGGGACTTGAAGTGGCCTACTATGCCTTAAGTGCCAGTCCTACACAGGCGGCCCAGGGTTTGCTTTCGCAGAACAATGTCAATGCTCAAAGCTTGGGTTATGTCACCGGTTTCACTGGCGGCTATCTGACCTGGACTCCGATTTATGGAAAGATGAGTTTTGGGACGAAAAAAATTGTTCCTTTTGATATGTATTTTTCCGTGGGCGGTGGGCAAACCAGTTTGAGTTCTGTGCCGCAATCGGGAAGTACTCTCGGTGTGCCGAGCACGGCCTCTGGGCTTTCTTTGGCCACTGGGCAGATTTATGCGATCACCCGCTCGGTGGGATTTCGTTGGGATCTGAATTTGAATACGTACACGATACCTACTGGTGCTACGAATAATATTCTACTGACTCTAGGAGCAAACTGGTACTTTCCGGAGGCCTCATACCGATGATAAACGTAGTAAAAACACAAAACAAAATGCCCGGATCCTTCGTTGTTCGGTCGCTCACTTGTGCGGCCTACAGTAGTAGGCCTCCGCGTTCGCTTCCTCTCGCCTCGGCTGCGGGCCTTTTGTTTCGCGTTTTTTGCTTTGGGCGGCGTTCTTTGGGATTAATTGTAGTTCTTGGTTTGATTTGCGGTTCTTCTTTTGGGGAAGGCCAGTATAAGACTACTAAGAAAACTAAGGTGGCTCCTCAGGCTCCGGTGAGCGTGCCTTCGGCCGCTTCGCTTTCGCCGGCGGCGGCTTCGCAGTTGGCTTCGGCTTTGAAGATGGTTCAGAGTGGGCAGTATCAGGCTGCTGTTCCGCTTCTTTATTCGCTTTCTCGTCGGTCGGAATTTGAGCGCGAGAAAATGCAGATCAAATATATTTTGGGATCGGCTTTGATGGATCTGGGGCTGAATCAGATTGCTGCTTTTCAGTTTGTTGAGGTGATTAAGAATGGGAATAGTCACTATGTTCGTCAGGCCATTGAGAAATTGTCTTTGGCTGCGGATCAGTTGGGTGATGATACTCTTTTGAATTATGCGGTTTCTCGCATAAAAATTGAGGACATTCCTGCCGCTAGTAAGGATTTGATTTATTTTCGCCTGGGTGAGGTCAAGCTGAAGGCTGGGCAGTTGTCTCAGGCTTTGGATTTATTTGGCCGGGTGCCTGAAGGCAGTCGTTACTTTTTCCTCTCTAGGGTGAACAAGGGTTTGGCGCTTTTGGAAGAGGGGAAGCCTCAAGAGGCTATTTCTACTTACAAAGCTTTGGTCGGATATCGGGCGAATGCTTACGTCACCGATACAAATCGTGTCGTGGCCCAGTTGGGTTTGGCGCGGGCTTATTATCAGGCCACGGACTGGGAAAATTCTATTGCCACTTATCGGGAGATTCCGCGGGATCATCCGCTCTGGCATGAGGCCTTGTTTGAATCTTCTTGGGCCCTGGTCAGAGCGGCGCGATTTCGTAGTGCGCTCAGTAACTTTCAGTCTTTGCATTCGGCCTATTACGAAGACTTCTTTTTGCCAGAGTCCTTGCTGCTAAGATCCATCGTCTATCTATATGTATGTAAATATGATGAGATGGCTAAAGTTTTGGATCTGTTTGAAAAAACTTATGGGCCTATTCGGGCCCAGATGAGTGGCTTTATGTCCAATAACTCGGATCCAGTGGCTTTCTATAATGAAGTGGATCAAGCGAATAATATTCGCTTGGGTCGCCCTGGTCGAACGAAATTGCCACTGAAAGTGGACAATCAGATTTTGCATGAGGGTGACGTCAAACGGGCCTTCGCCTATCTGAAAATTTTAAATGATGAAAAAAATAAACTGGATTCTATGCCCAACATCTCTCGTTCGCCGATGGGAGCTGTTGGTCGAAAAATTCTGGGCAATCGCTATAAGAACGCTAAGATCTTCATTGGTGAGATGACCAAAGCGCATCTTCTGGAGATGCGGGCCGAGCTCAAGGATCAATACGAGCAAGCCAGCTTCATTCGCTATGAGATGATCAATGGTGAAAAAGAAGTCTTGAAAAAACGCATCGCTGGAAAAGATGCTCCGAAGGTGATGCTGAACGATAATATCGATCGCAGTGTGTATGCACAAAATGGTTATGAGTATTGGCCGTTTGACGGCGAATACTGGTTGGATGAAATTGGAAATTATCACTATCTTGGAAACCAAAGTTGCGAGTGAGAATGACTATGAAACGGACCCCACTATTGCTGTCTTGTGCCCTGATAACTGCCTCGGTTGTGTTGTCGAGTGTCTCCTTGGCAAAATACACCGCGGATGACGATTCTGACTCCAGTTCGTCGGCGACTAAGACCAAAAAGAAATCCACGAAAAAATCCACCAAACCGGCGGTAAAAACCAGCGCCAAGCCCACTTCCAAAAAAACCGTTGGTGAGCTTCTGAAACAGCACGATCATAGCTCGGTTCTTGGAGTGGGGCAGAAGAAGCAGACCTCGCTGCCATCCATCAGTCAGCAGGCGCAGACTCCGTCACGTCCATCCAATTTTGATTTGTCGCAGGTCAAGCCACCACGAACTTCTAGTTTTATGGAAGACTCTGGCAATGATGACAAAGCCAAACTTGAGAAGATCACCGATCAGCAAATTCAAGAGCTCTATAAGCTGACTGAAAGATTTAAAAATTCCCCACGCCGTGGCGAGCTCTGGCTGAGGTTGGCAGAACTTTACGTAGAGAAAGCTGGCATCATCGATTTTCGTAAGCAGACCGACTATGATACTAAGCTCAAAGATTTCCAATCTGGTCGCAGCAAGATGCGGCCGCAATTAGATATTAGCGACGCCCATGATTACAATAAGAAGGCCATTCAACTCTATGAATGGTTTATCCGAGATTTCCCTAAAGATGAAAAGATGGATCAGGCGCTCTTCTTCTTGGGCTATAACTATTTTGAACTTAAAGAGATCAAAAAGGGACTAGTCTACTATACACGCTTAACCCACGAACATCCCAACAGCGCCTTTGTCACCGAATCGCACTTCGCTTTGGCAGAATTTTATTTTGAAGAAGAAAAATGGAAATTGGCGGGAGAGCATTACGCCGAAGTGGTCAAACACAAGCACCATCGCCTGTATGGATTTTCGCTCTATAAAGAAGCTTGGTGCCTTTTCCGAACCGGAAGAACCGCGGATGCCCTGCACGCCATGGAGCGCTTGATTCGCGAAAATCGTGAGGACGCGCAGGCCGCAGCTGAAGGCAAAAAGGTGTCTAAGCAGCGACTGGAAAAAGAGGGACTCCGGGACATTGTGCTCTTCTACGCGGATCAAGGCAGTCCAGAGAAAGCTCCAGAATATTTCACTCGGCTGACGGGCAAGGATGCTCAGGGATTCATAGAAAAGTTAGCTTATCTCTATGTGGACAAAGGCAACCGCGAAGGTTCCCGCGTACTTTTCAACTATATGATTTTGCAAGATCCGCTGAACCCCAAAGCCTTCGATTACAAATATCAAGTCATCCTAGCTTTCTCTACCGCGACCAAAACGCGAGAGTTTCGCGAAGAGCTGTATTCGTGGGTGAAAGACTTCGGACCTTCGGGCCGTTGGTATCAGGCTAACAAAGGCAACAATGAACTGATAGAAAGCTCTTCACGGCTGCGAGAGACCACTTTGAAAAACTGGGTTTTGACCCAGCATCAAACAGCGCAGAATTCCCACGCGAAATTCAGCCAAGGTTTGGCTTACGAGGGTTACAAGGTTTTTCTGCAAGAGTTTCCTAACAGCGCCGCGACACCGGACTTGCATTTCTTCTTCGCGGAACTTTTGTATGACATGGAAAGATACGACGAGGCCGGTATTCAATACCGCTGGGTCGTCGACAACGCACCCAACTCTAAATATGCCGGTAAAGCTGCAGAGAACATAGTGCTGGCGTTAGAGAAAAACATTCCTAAGGATGAAGAGATCGCCGCAGCCGTGGGCAAGTCTTTGGATCCTGTCGAATTTAGTTCCAAGGTCAGTCAATTTGTTCAGGTGGCCCAATGGTATTTGGGAAAATTTCCCAAGGCGGCGAAAACCGCAGAGATCAAATTTCGGGTCGGCCGTCTGTACTATCAGCACAACCAATTTGATCGGGCTATTCCCTACTTCAAAGACATCGTGCAAACTTATCCGAACACTAAATACGCCGAGTACTCGGCCAATTTGCTTCTGGACATCTTCAATCTGAAAAAAGATTACGCTGGCTTGGAAAAAACGGGCCAAGAACTATTGTCAGTGCCGTCCATCGCCAATTCCAAAGAGGGCGCCGAAGTTCGAAGCGTACTAGAAAAAGCGAAGTTTAAAAAAGCGCAGGATCTTGAGGTCAACAAGGACTACCAGGGTTCGGCCACTCAGTATGAAGAGTTTGCTAAGCAAAATCCGACTTCGACATTGGCGACCGCGGCCACTTTCAATGCAGCGATCAACTATGAGCGCGCGGGAAATAATGCTAAGGCCATTGATGAGCACGGACTTGTGATTGCTTCTAGAACCAAAGAGGCCGAGCCCCTCAAGCCCAAGTCGCGAAGACTTTTGGCCAAACTTTATCAGGATGCCGGCATGATCGAAGAGGCTGCGAAAGCCTATAGAAATTCCGCCATCGAAGCGGGCAATGATCCAGTGGCGCTCAATCTCTACTACAATGCGGCGATTTTGGACGAGGCTTTGGGACACAACCATGAGGCCATGCAAAATTTCCAAATTTATTTTGATAAAGATAAGAAAGCCGACCGGGTCGACGTGGTGTTCAGCATGGCAGAGATTCAACGCCGGGCCGGCAATCACAAAGAGGCTGCAGAGCACTACAAAGAATACTTCAACTTCGGACTCAATAATGAAAAGTCGGTGGAATCAGCCTACCGCATGTATGAGTTTTTCAAATCTCAACAGAAAGTCAGTGAGACCGACATTTGGAAACGCAGAGTTCTGTCCACTCAAAGAAAGTTAAGTCCAAGCAAAAAAGGACCTGGTGCTCACTGGGCGGCGAGAGTGCTGTTGGATGAATCCACAATGGCTTTCTATGAAATGAAGGCCATACGAATCCCAGCAGATCCTTCCAAGCAGAAAAAAGCCGTGCAGCAAAAACTGGAACGCTTGAATGATCTCAATCAAAGACTGACAGAGGTCATCAAATACGATTCTCCGGAAGAGATCGTGGGCGCGCTGAATCTGATCGGACGCTCTAACGAACATATGGGCGAAGCCTTTGTGACTGCGCCTATCCCAGCGGGCTTGAAGCCGGAAGAGTTAAAGCAATACAAAGACGGCGTGCAGAAGGTGGCAGACCCATTTTTTGCCAAAGCCAAAGAGAGCTTTCGTGCATCTTTGGATCGGGGCTCGCAGTTGGAAGTCTATGGTAAAGAGATGGATGCTGCTCGTGAGTCTATGAAAAAAATCGATCCGGCTTCGGTGGTGGATCACGGAGAAGCTCCGATGGAAATGCATTCCAGCTCATGGATGGTGCAATGATGAAATCTCAAACATTGGCGACGAAAATTTTAATCCTGGCGATGCTGCTGACGGCGTGTTCAAGTTCTGCTCCAAAAAAGGACTTGCCCACCGACGATGGCAGCGGTTCGGCCGAAGTCGAGACCGCAGCACCCGCTGAAAGCAAATCCTTCGCAGCTCCGACGCCGGCTAAGGCGGGAAATGCTTCAGCGCTCGCAGACGCTATCCGCTCTGGCAATGATGACAGCATTTTTCATGCGGGCTCTGCTAGTTTGATGCAAAACCCGAACGATGTGAAAGCCTTGAATGCCATGGGACTCTATCACTACCGAAAAGGCCGCCCTTTGGCCGCTCGGCTGTTTTTTAGAAAGGCACTCACGATTCAGCCGAAAAGTTCTGAGCTGTATTCCAACATCGGACTGACTTACTTGAGCACTAAAGAGGAAGATGAAGCCATCGTCAATTTTCGTAAGGCCATCGAAATCAATCCGTCGGATGCCAGTGCCTCTGTGAATCTGGGTTCGATCTACCTAGCACATCGAGAGTTCGCCAAGGCTTACAATGTTCTGAGCTTGAGTCCCTCAAGAAACAAGGACATTAAATTCCTTAATAACTTTGCCATCGTCAGTGCTTGGAAAGGAAACACCGAGCAAGCCGAAGGTCTGTATCGCGAGGCCTTAAAGAGTTCGCCCAATAACCGGGAATTATTGTTTAACTATGCTATTCTGCAGATCGACTTTCAGGGGAAATACAAAGATGGGCTCGAGACTTTGGACCATTTGAAGCTGATAGGTCTAGCAGAAAGTATGAAGAATACAGAGAAGGAATTGGAAATTAAGGCAAAAGCTGGTTTAAAATAGGAGTTAGGGTTTACAACATGATGTTTTTTCAGCGTTCTTTCATTCTGTCTGTGCTGTCACTGCTAATGATATTCAGCTCGGCACTCTCTGTTGCGGCAGAGACCTCTAGCAAAAAGGAACCGCGCAAACAAACTCTGAACTTCGAAGATGAGTTGGTAGAAGGCTCGACACAAAAGCCAGATCTCTTTTATCTTTTTCAAAAAAAGAATTTCAATTTCAAGCGCATGATGAAATTGAGAAACGATTTTATTCCTGAAATGAAGCGATCAACCGAAGATGTGCAACGCGGGCGGAGCAACAATTGAGATCACCAGTTATTCTTCGAATATTCAAAAATAATCAGCTTGTCGAAGTGAAGCAATTCGACAAGGAACAGATCATCTTCGGCAATGGCGGTGACGTCGATGTCGAGCTTGCCGACAGTGGAGTCTCCCCGATTCATTGTCTGATCGAGCTCCGTGATTCGGGTTATTACATTGCGGATCTGGGCTCTTCCACTGGAACCATAAAAAAGGGTGCGGCCGTGTTGGACGATGCCCTGTCGTCGGGTGATCAGATCAGCATCGGTGCATTCGTAGTGCACTTTTTCGTGGGAGTACCAAAACCGAAAGATCCACCGGCAGCGACAACGCCCCCTCGTGCGGCGGCGCCTCCGTCAGCACCGCCTTCTCCTCCGGCAGCGAAACCCGCAGCACCTCCCGAGCCTTCCGTGCGAAAATCTTTTGATCTACCGAAAGCTGTTCCTGCCAGCAAATCGCGGCCGCAGTTGCCCGACACCGGAAAAGTAGAAAAGACCCATTCGCCCGCCGGCAAAACCTCGAAGAGCTCGCGCCGAGGTCGTTCGACTTTTGCGCCACCCAATCAAATCCCTGAGCTACGCGGTTATCTGCGTCCGACCAAGGGGCCTGTGGTCGAAATTCTGGTGGCATGGAACGAGCGAATTATTTCTAGCCATCACTTCACTGATAAAAAAACCATCACGATCGGTGGCGGTGGAAAAGCCGACGTCGACGTGCCGTCAGTTTTTATGCCGCAACAAATGGTATTTGCGGATCTGAGTCAGGGCACCAAAATATTTTTGAATAGCAATATGGTTCCTGAAATCCAACAGTCTGAAAAGAAATACGACGCAGATATGATGACTTCGCTTGGTAAAGCGTCCCGCGATAAGGGCGGAATGTCCGTGCGTTTGGATCAAGGGGAACTGTTGTCGATCACCGTGGGTGACGGCACCCTGCAAATTTTTGTTCGACATGTTCCCGGTACGGCGACTCCCGCACTGCTGGGATTTGATCTCACGGCGGGCGAGCTCACCGGACTGATTGTGTCTTTGGTGGTCGTGGCGCTCTTGGCCCTTTATGTTTCGATTTATAATAACGCTGATCAAAATCCTGATAAGCAAGAGGACCAGCTGCATTTGGCCACCTTTGTGTACACCGCCAAAGAGGTGCCTTCGCCGGTGAAGCCGCCAGAGCCAGTCCAAAAACCACCAGAGCCGCCGAAGCAAGCTCCACTGAAAAAAGTGGAAGTGGTTAAAAATGCCCAACAAGTGAAGGGCGATGAAAAGAAAAAATCAGCGGCACTGAGAGACCATCCCGCAAAAGCGGAAGAGGTTCGGGCTAACAACAATAAATCCAATCGTAAGACATTCACTTCGGCCATCAAGCAGGGTGGCGCAGTTAAGACCACGGATAAATCCGCAGCCAACGCTGAGTCGAAAAAAGATGTCAATAGCATGGGACTGCTGAGCGCTTTTAGCGGCGGCGGTAACAAGCAATCTTTGGACAAAGCCTACAGCGGCACGGGCGAACTTCTGGGTGATGCTAGTAAAGCCACGGGTTCGTCCGGCATGAACTCGAATCGAGCGGGCGATGACCTGGGCGGAAAATTTAAAGACACTGGCGCCGGCGGCAATGGAACAGCAACACAAGGTATTGCTGGAATTAAAACTTCCGGTCGAAGTTCGGGACAGACCTCCTACGGAAATATCGGAGTGGGCGGCAAAGGCTCCGTCGCCATCGAAGTCAGCGGCAGTGGTGCCGACTTTGTGGGTACGGTGGATAAAGAGCAAGTCCGTCGAGTGGTTCGCAGTATTTTGGCTCAGATTAAAAATTGCTTCGACCGTGCCTTGGTGACGAACTCTTCCCTCGAAGGAAAAGTCATCATCTATTGGAAGGTGATCGAGCAAGGACATGTGACTGTGTCGAACGTGAAAGAGGCGCCAGCCGATTTGCAAGCGGTGGGTGAATGTGTGGCGCGAAGAATTAAAGAGCAACGGTTCCCAGAGCCGCCGGGCGGAAGTTACTACGAAGTATCTTATCCGTTCTTGATGAGTAAACAGAATTAAGTAAGGTTTTAAATAATGTGGGAGGTCGTCTAGGACGACCTCCAGCAACAGACCAGGAGGAAGAACGTGAACAACCAAGATATGCCTTTTATAGTGAGGGCCTTTTCAGAGGGCGGCCCCGTCATGTACATCATTTTATTGGTGGGAATCGTGACCGTCTTGTTGGTGGCAGAGCGCTTTATGGCTCTCAAAAATTTGACCATCGATCGCAAAGAGTTTGCCGACAGTTTGTTTGGCATGGTCATGCGCGGTGATCTTCGCCAAGCGATCGCTTATTGCGATTCACGACCGACACCGCTGACAAATACGGTGAAAGCGGGCTTGGTTCACGCGATGAACAAAAGACCCGATGAAGAAATTCAGGTGGCCATGGATGCCGCCGTTCTTAGAGAGACTCCCAGACTTGAGGGTTGGACTTCATTTCTGGCAGTGACGGGTAACGTGTCAGTGCTTTCGGGACTGCTAGGAACCATCATTGGTATGATCACCTCGTTCCGCGCGGTGGCCGCAGCTGATCCTGCGGAAAAAGCGCAGCGCCTGTCAGAAGGTATTTCGCATGCCTTAAATTGTACGGCGTTTGGTCTTTTGGTGGCGATTATCTCTATCGTGTTTTACGGATATTTTCAGCTGCGCATTCAGCGGGCTGAAAATGAAGTGATGGAAGCCAGCATGAGTGTTCTTAATTTAGTGGCCTCTAACAGAGACAAAATTCGCGAGTAAGGATGAGGTTCAAATATGTCTGAAATTCAGACCGGTAGTGGCCGAAGAACAAGTTTAGAGCTGAACCTAGTTCCGTTCATCGATTTGATGAGCGTGCTCATCACGTTCTTGTTGATCACGGCCGTCTGGAGTCAGGTGTCTATGATTCAAATCGGCAGTTCTATTTACGGAAAGCGCACTGACGCTGCACCGGTGAAACCTCCTCCGGATGCAGATGTGGCGCTGAAAGTGGAAGTGCGGGCGACAGGTTATACCCTCACTGTAGCAAAGACCAAGACCACCATCCCTTTTAAAAACGGTGATTTTGACGATGCTTCTCTGTCGGACCTGCTGCAAAAAGTGAAAGAGCAATATCCAAACAAAGTCGACGCCGGTATTGCCATGGCGGACGAACTTCCTTACGAAAGATTGATCCACGTCATGGACGCATTTTTGAGAAATGGTTTTGGTAGTCTGAGCGTGCTCACAGGGGGGCCTTACTAATGCCGATACATCCTCCGGGCCAAAAATTTCGCCATCATCGACTCTTGAGCCGCAAGGGTGGCAAGCGCGAAGTGGTAGCGATCCTAAGTTTGACAGCGATGGTGGACATGTTCACCGTGCTTGTGATTTTTCTACTGCAGAATTATAACTCCACCGGGGAAGTTCTTTATATTCCCAAAGAAGTGGTTTTACCGAAGGCCGCAAAAATCAAAGAATTGAAGCCTGCGGTGGTGGTGACCATTTCCAACAAAGAAGTTTTGGTGGATCGAACCAGTGTTATCACTTACGATGCGCTGAAGACTCAAGAGGACTGGATGGTCCAACCCTTGGCAGCCAAGCTGTCAGAGGCCATGCAGACGGCCAAGCAAGAGTTTGAAAAGAAATTGCAGAATCAGTTGAAGGCCGTCGTGGAAGCCGGTAAGGACAAGCAGCCAGAACCCGATATGACACCTTGGAACAAAGTGACTATTCAAGCCGACAAGGGAATCGATTTCCTGACCTTGAAGAAAGTCATGTACACGGTGACCGAAGCCGGCGCCGGAGAAATCAACTTTGCCGTAACCAAAGAAAAAGCTCAATAGGACCTGCCCTCGTCCTTGATATATTTTTTCCTAAGAAGTAAGAGTGTGTGATGCAATTTGCACTCCACAGGTGGAGACTCCTTTTTTTAAGCCTCTTTTTCATCGTCCTATTTCTAGAGATTTGGCTGGGTTTTCCCGTGAATTTGGAACGAACGGCGGATTATGCTCCGCTGGCCGGGGACATTGCGCCGAAATCCACCGCTGAAAAACATATGGAAGGCGTGCATTACGTCGAAAGCCGTTCGGGAAATCGCGATTGGGAACTTTTTTCTGAAACCGCCGAAGGCTCTGAAGGTTCCGGTGAGTGGGATCTGAAAAATGTGAAAGTCCTATTCTATTCCGGTGAAAAGCCAGAGTTCACGGTCACCGGTACCAACGGAAAAATCGACGCCAAAACCCGGGACATGAAAATCTCTGGGAATGTTTTAGTGCAGTCACAAAATGGTTATCGCTTTCAGACAGAGACCATCAATTACCTCTCGGAAAATCGACTGATCAAAAGCGTGGATAAGGTCAAGATGACGGGCCCCTTGGACAGCAACGGCAAGGGCATACAAGTCACCGGCGACTGGATGGAAGCGCTGGTGGACAAAAATCTGATGCAGATCAAGCGCAACGTTTTGGCGCAGAAAACACTGAATGACGGAAAGCTTTTCACGATCAAAAGCGGAGTGGCGGAATTCTCGGGGATTGGGCGCAGCGTCCACTTCTTTGATCAAGTCTCGATTGAAATGGACTCGATGAAATTGGAAGGTCCTGACGCTCATTTTGAATACGGTGAACCGGGTGATTTCTTGAAAAATGTCTCTGTCGCCGGGGGTGTGAAGGTCAGCGATCTGGACAAATACGCCACCTCAGATTTGGTGAACTTTGACCCTGGGCAAAATCGATTCACGTTGCAAGGTAAGCCTCGGGTCGTACAAAATAACGATGAGATCACTGGTGATCAAATCATCTTGATCGACGGTGGCAAAAAGGTGAAGGTCGAAAAGATGAAGGCCCATGTGGATAAACTTGAGGATTAAAGCGTGAGTTTGCTGACAGTTTCCGGAATTTCAAAATCTTTCAAAAATCGCAAAGTCGTCAAGGACGTCTCTTTTTCCGTTGAGTCTGGAAAAATTGTGGGTTTGCTGGGGCCGAATGGCGCCGGAAAAACCACCAGTTTTTACATGGTCGTTGGTCTTGTGAAGCCCGACAAAGGCGATATCTTGCTGGATGGAGTTTCCATCGGGCTTGAGCCCATGTACCGCCGCGCCCGAGTGGGCTTGAGTTATCTGGCGCAGGAGCCCAGCATTTTTCGGAAGCTCTCTGTCTCTGAAAATATCTCGGTGGCGCTCGAAGCTCACGGTTATTCCGAGGCCCGCATGCGCGAACGCCTAGAGGAACTGCTGAACGAGTTTCATATTCAACACATCCGTGATTCTTATGGTTACGCACTCTCCGGCGGTGAACGACGTCGAGTGGAAATCGCTCGCGCCTTGGCGGGTGCACCTAAGTTTATTCTGCTGGATGAGCCCTTTGCGGGCATCGATCCCATCGCCGTCGCCGACATTCAAGGCATCATTCGCGAGCTCTCTAGCAAGGGAATAGGCATTCTAATCACCGATCACAACGTGCGAGAAACTCTTGGCATCTGTGACCTGGCTTACATTCTGAAAGATGGTCAAATACAGGTCAAAGGTACAGCTCAAGAAATTGCCAACAACGACCTAGCCAAACAATTTTATTTAGGCGAAAATTTTAAGTTGTAAGGGCAAAGCCCTTAATTGTTCGGTTTCCGAACTTTACATGCAAGGTTTGAACCAATTTAGTGTAAGCTATTAAAAAGCGGGGAATATGGCGAAGCTCAGTCAGTCAATGAACTTAAGTCAGCAACTGCGGATGACGCCGCAGTTACAGCAGGCGATTAAGTTATTGCAACTTTCGCGCATGGAATTAGAAACCGCTGTCCGCAATGAAATCGAAGAAAATCCCATCCTTGAAGAA
Source organism: Deltaproteobacteria bacterium (assembly GCA_013286585.1). Classification (GTDB taxonomy): domain Bacteria; phylum Bdellovibrionota; class Bdellovibrionia; order Bdellovibrionales; family Bdellovibrionaceae; genus CAIYID01. Next base: position 68,086 of record JABDFK010000001.1, on the reverse strand, counting down.
ACTGCCGATCTAAAAGAGGAAGACTTTCAGCGCACTAAAGACGCCGAGCGCGAAGTCGAAGCCAGCACCGAAGCGCAGGCCAGCACTCAAGATCCGCAGAAACAAGACGAGTTCGAGTGGGAAAATTATCTAGAGACTCAATACAAACCACCGACCCAAGGCCAGGGTGGTAACGAAGAAATTATGAACTACGAAAACGTGATGACGACACAACAGTCGCTTCACGAGTATTTGAGCTGGCAAGCCAGAATGTACGGTTTCAATGATGAGGAATTAAAAATCGCCGAAGTGCTCATTGATTACGTCGACGACGACGGATACATCATTACTCCTTTAGAAGAAATCGCCGGCAGCGAAAAAATGGATTTAAAAGACATGGAAGACGTCCTTGGTTTCTTCCACGAGTTCGATCCCCCAGGTGTGGGCGCGCGCAATCTGAAAGAGTGTCTTCTGATCCAGGCGAAAGTGCTGGAAGAAGACACCAACGATTTGGTTTATCTGATCAACAATCACCTCAAAGACTTAGAAAAGAAAAACTACGAAGCCATCGCTAGGGCCATGAGCCGCGACGTTCGCGAAGTCGCAGATCTGTGCAAAATCATTTACACCATGGACCCGAAACCGGGCCGGGCCTATGCGCCTGCCGACACTCAGTACGTCATGCCCGACGTCTACGTCTACAAGGTCGGCGACGATTTCATGGTCTCGTTGAATGAAGATGGCCTTCCACGTCTGAAAATTTCCAACTTTTATAAGAATGTTTTGAAGTCCACCGGCGGTGGCGGCGATAAAACGCAAGAGTACATTCAAGACAAGCTGCGCTCGGCAGTTTGGTTGATCAAGTCCATTCATCAACGCCAACGCACGATTTACAAAGTGGCAGAGTCCATTGTTAAGCAGCAAAAGGAATTCCTGAACAAGGGTTCTAGCTTCTTGCGACCCATGGTTTTGCGTGACGTCGCCAACGACATCGGCATGCATGAATCCACGGTTTCCCGCGTAACCACGGCGAAGTATATGCACACTCCGCAGGGAATTTTTGAGCTTAAATATTTTTTCAATTCTGGTATCAGCACGTCCGATGGCGAATCGCTAGCCAGCGAATCGGTGAAGATGAAGATCAAAGAATTGGTATCGAAGGAAAGCCCCAAAGATCCATTGTCGGATCAAAAGATCGTCGAACTTTTAGATAAAGATGGAATTCAAATCGCCCGTCGTACGGTGGCAAAATATCGTGAGATGTTGAAGATCCTTCCGAGCTCTCGCCGGAAGAAGATGTTTTAAAGATTTTCTAAGGGGTCCTCGGTCGAGAGAATATTCTGCTGAAACAGATAATAGATATTGAGATCAATCGGGTGGGAGATGTCCTTCACCGCCCAGCAGCGCGAAGGATGTCGAGACATAAAGTAGTCGTATAAATTTGATTGATCTGCTTTGTAGCTAAGGTCCACGGTCGAGCAATCTGTTGAAGACCACCTTGCTTCCGCACTTGAAACCCAGTTTTGAATGTCAGAACGAAGTTGGGTCGAATCACAAGTCCCAAGAGTCATTCCCTGATCCAATAGGGACAGGGTCTTGTTGGCGATGTGGTGCAGATTTTTTTTCACAAGTTGAAGATATTCACAGTTCTTTTTGGGGTCTGGTTTGCAATGACCGGTATTGTTATCCAAGACCTGATTCTCGGGACAGGAGTAAACACACTTTTGAGACAGAGGATTGAACTCGGTCTTCGTCTCCTCGCAGCCATTCCTATCGAAGCAGGAGTTGGAGTCGGGGTGTGTTTGCGTGTACGCAGAGAATTTAGCCGACCGATTGGCTGGACAAAACTTACATGGGTGGCTTAGCAGATGCAGGGAATAATCAGAAAGTGCCATTGGCAGCATTGTGGTCATCAGAGATTGGCCCTGCCCGCAAGCTCTCTCGCACTTACCTGATTTAAGTTTGAATCCAAATTTCTGTTTGCAGGTAAAGTCACCGTAGGTATTGCCGATCTGGTTCAGGAATATCTGAAGATCAACGTTAAGGCTTTTGATAGAATTTATTTTTTCGTAGCTACTGCATGGTTTTCCGGTTTTCGTGTTAAAAATATAATTGCGTGAATTTTTTTGTCCATTTTCCGTCCAACTCAAGGTGATAAACTGGGTATCGCCGTCGGACGTGGCCCGGTCCACACTGACTCCCTTCGCAGAGAATTGATCTTTACAGGCATCAACGATTTCTTCGGCAGTGACTTTGCTCACCTTTCTAGCGGCATTGAGAGAGCAATCGTAGACCTTATCAGCCATTTTATCGTAGGCCGTTGCGGTTCCGAAGCTGAGTAAGAGAAATAGCAGCATTTTTTCATTTTATCCGTCCGGCCTTCTTGCCCAAAGAGAAATTCGGTGAGCGCTTTCATTTCCGGCCCTGCGCCTTTATTCTGATGCCACGCCAGCAGTATCCAGGTCGGAATACAGTATGCGGAATTCAGACCGGGATTCTGACTACAGAACGACGCAATGAATCACCAGCCCTTGCTGTTCTCATCTGAATCATCTCTCCCTGATTTCACAGCGATGCGTCTCAATTCGAGAATTTTTTTTCAAAAAACCGGGGCGGTGCCCCTCTTCCAAAGTCCAGTTTGGCCGATAAGAGTGATGAAGGCTGACAAAACAATCAGCCAGAGCCGAAGGAGTCCCCATGAAGTTCAAGTTCAATTTTCACCAGGTCGATCCCTCCCAAGCACTGATGCAGTACACCCGTGAAGAGGTGGAAAAAGCCAGCCGATTCCTTCTGACCGATGCCAGTTGCCAGGTTTTCTACCGAACGACCCGCCACGAATGCCAAATTCAGGTGGATGTGAACTCACCTTGGGGTCATTTTAAGGCCACCGCCAAAGCCGCGAACTTCTATTCCGCGATGGACGATGTTGCTGAAAAACTGAGCAAACAGTTCAAAAAATTCAAAGAGAAACATCAAAGTCATCATAAGGCTGAGCGCTCGAAACAGGGTCGGTTGAAGCGCGTGAATCCACAGCTTGAGTTCGACAGCACTCCGTTTCCCGTCAAACGCGCCAGCTGAACCGGTTTGTTGGCCCGTCCGTCGGACGCGCTCTTGCTATCCTTCTCAGTATTTGTTAGCTTTCCGGGGCTTATACCGGAGGTTAATTTATGTCCCAGCTCAAGAACTATTTGTTCACCAGTGAATCCGTTTCCGAAGGTCATCCAGACAAAATGTGCGATCAAGTCAGCGATGCCGTTTTGGATGCGATTTTGTCACAGGACACTCGCGGCCGTGTCGCTTGCGAAACTCTGATGACCACAGGTTTGTGTGTCGTCGCGGGCGAAATCACCACCAACGCTAAAATCAACATCGGCGAAATCGCTCGTCAAACCATTCAAAAAATTGGTTACGATGACACCGACAAGGGCTTCGATTACAAAACTTGCGGTGTGGTAGTTTCCGTCGGTCAACAATCCGGCGATATCGCTATGGGAGTGAAAGAAACTCTGTCGGACGATCAAGGTGCCGGCGATCAGGGTCTGATGTTCGGTTACGCGGTCAACGAAACTCCAGAGTACATGCCGCTGTCGATTTCCCTTTCGCACAAACTGATGTTTGAGCTCGCAAAACTTCGTAAGAGCAACAAGGTGGACTGGTTGCGACCTGACAGCAAATCGCAGGTCACCGTGGAATACAACGAGGGCAAAATCAAACGCATCGACGCTATCGTAATTTCCACTCAGCATTCTGAGGCCGCTGGTCTTGGCAGCATCAAAGAATTCGTCATGGAAGAGCTGATCAAAAAACAAATTCCCGCTCAGTACATGGATGCAAAAACAAAATTTTATATCAATCCCACCGGACGCTTTGTTGTCGGCGGCCCTATGGGTGATGCCGGCCTTACGGGACGAAAAATCATCGTCGACACTTACGGTGGGCACGGGGCTCACGGCGGCGGCGCTTTCTCGGGGAAAGATCCTTCAAAAGTGGATCGCAGCGCAGCCTATGCAGCCAGACACGTGGCTAAAAACTTAGTGGCAGCCGGAGTGGCTGAAAAATGTCTGGTGCAAGTCGCTTATGCGATTGGCGTGGCAGAGCCCGTCTCTATCAGCGTGAATGATTTCGGCACTGGTAAACTGGGCAGCGAAAAACTGGAAAAAATCGTGCGCCAGCTTTGGTCTTTGAAGCCTGCTAAAATCATCAAAGATTTCGATTTGCTCAAACCGATTTACAGCGACACTGCGGCTTACGGTCACTTCGGTCGCGAAGGTTTCTCTTGGGAGAAATTAGACAAAGTATCTGCAGTGAAGGAATTGGCCAAAACCATCTGATGGTAGATCCTAAGTACATCCGTAATTTTTCCATCATTGCCCACATCGACCACGGTAAATCCACCTTGGCCGATGCGCTAATGCATGCGACGGGTTCGCTTTCCGCGCGCGAAGAAAAAGCGCAATTTCTAGACAACATGGAGCTCGAGCGTGAGCGTGGTATCACCATCAAAGCTCAGTCTGTTTGCCTGAGTTATAAATCGCCCGATGGACATGAATATCAGTTCAACTTGATTGATACCCCGGGGCACGTGGATTTCAGTTACGAAGTCTCTCGCTCTCTGGCTGCCTGCGAAGGCGCACTGTTGGTGGTTGATGCGGCTCAGGGAGTTGAGGCTCAGACTTTAGCCAACGTTTACTTGGCGATGGAAAATAATTTGGAAGTGGTGCCAGTGCTCAACAAAGTCGACCTGCCGTCAGCGGATCCAGAGGGTGTCCGCAAGCAGATCGAAGACACCGTCGGCTTGAATTGCGAGGGCATCATTCATGCTTCCGCCAAAGAACGCAAAGGCATCAATGAAATTTTAGAAGCCATCGTTAAACGTGTACCACCGCCAGTGGCCGATCGTGCTCTCACTTTACGAGCGTTGATTTTTGATTCATGGTTTGATGCTTACCAGGGCGTGATCGTTCTGGTGCGCTTGAAAGACGGGCAGGTTAAAAAGGGAGACAAAATTCGCTTCATGGCCACTAGCCGTGATTACGAAGTTTTAAGATTGGGAAAAAATGCGCCATTTCCTGTGGGCGTCGAATCCTTAGAAGCCGGCGAGGTGGGTTTTCTCATCTGTGGTATTAAAGACATTCGCGACGTCAAAGTTGGCGACACTGTCACAGCGGCAAAAAATCCGGCGCTGGAACCATTGCCGGGATTCCAGAGAATGAAGTCCATGGTCTTTGCGGGGATTTATCCCATCGACGCCACTGAATTTGATAATTTAAAAGACGCGTTGGCAAAATTGGCGCTGAATGATTCCTCGCTCACCTTCGAAAAAGAAAAATCCGAAGCGTTGGGCTTTGGTTATCGCTGCGGCTTCTTGGGTTTGTTGCATATGGAAATCGTGCAAGAACGCTTGGAGCGTGAGTTCAATCTGAACCTGATCACCACGGCCCCTACGGTCGTCTATCGTGTGACCCTGACTGACGGCACGGTGAAAGAACTGGACAATCCTTCGCAGATGCCAGCAGAAGTGAAGATCACAAAACTGGAAGAGCCTTATGTGAAGGTGACCCTGCATGCGCCCTCCGAATTCATCGGCGTGCTGTTGAAATTGTGCGAAGATAAACGCGGCACTCAGATTAAAATGGATTACGTCAGCGAGAGCAAAGTCATCATCGAATACAAATTACCGATGAATGAAATCGTCATGGATTTCTATGATCGTCTGAAGTCCATCACCAAAGGTTATGCCTCCATGGAGTACGACCTCATGGGATTCGAAGAATCGGATCTGGTCAAAATGGACGTCATGATCAATGGTGATGCCATTGATGCCCTGTCATTGGTGGTGCATCGATCGAAGGCTCTCGTGCGCGGACGCTTGCTCTGTGAGAAAATGAAAGAACTGATCCCTCGGCAGCAATATCAAATCGCCATTCAAGCCGCTATTGGCGCCAAAATTATCGCGCGGGAAACGCTCGGAGCCCTTCGTAAAGACGTGACCGCCAAGTGTTACGGCGGGGACATCTCTCGAAAACGCAAACTTCTAGAGAAACAAAAAGAAGGTAAAAAACGCATGAAGGCCGTGGGCAACGTCGAAGTTCCGCAAGAAGCTTTCTTGGCGATTTTAAAGGTGGAAGATTGAAGTACGGTTGGCGGGAGAAAAAATTTTGGACCGAAGGCTGGGGCTCCCTGGCCGTGGCGATCGTTTTTGCCATGTTCATTCGCTGGGCCTTCTTTGAAGCCTATGTGATTCCGTCGGGCAGCATGCTTCCCTCTCTCTTGATCCATGACCATATCTTTGTGAACAAATTCGTCTATGGTTTGCGCGTTCCCTTCACCGAAAAATGGCTGGCCAAATTTTCTGATCCTAAGCGCGGTGAAGTCGTGGTGTTTAAATATCCCCGCGACCCGTCCACTTTTTTCATCAAACGAGTGGTGGGTGTGCCGGGCGATAAAATCGCCTACGAACAGGGCACATTATTCGTCAATGATCAGGCCATGGAAAAGAAAGTTCCGCTCACTTCCGAAGATTATCTGTGGCTTCGGGATGCGGACTTTCAGCGCGAAGTGAACGCCTACGATAGCAAAGAAAACTATGTGCACTTCACCGAAACATTGCCGGGCCCTATCGACCATAGCATCTTGCTTCGTCGTGGGGATATCTACGACAAATTCGGCCCGGTGGTCGTTCCCGAAGGACATCTTTTCGTCATGGGTGACAATCGCAATAACTCCCACGACAGCCGGGTGTGGGGATTTCTGCCAGAGCAAAATATTTTAGGTCGGGCTAGCTTCGTCTGGCTTTCTTGCGAAGAAACTTTGCCTGTTGTCAGTGTGATCTGCAATCCAACGACCATTCGTTGGAAGCGTTTTGGACATGTGGTTAATTAAGGGGGAATATGGCCAACAATTACTCAAACTTTAACGTCAAGAGCAGAGAATTTTGGAAAGACGGCTGGGGTGGTTTGGCCTTGGCGATCTTGGCGGCACTCACCATCCGCTGGGGTCTGTTTGAATCCTATGTGATTCCCACGGGCAGTATGCTGCCATCGCTGTTGATCAACGATCATATCTTCGTGAACAAATTGGTCTATGGACTGCGAGTTCCCTTCAGCGAAAACTGGCTAGTGAAATTCAAAGAGCCCGAACGCGGAGAGATCATCGTCTTCAAACATCCGAACGAAATGGGAACTTTTCTGATCAAACGAGTGGTGGGCGTGCCTGGCGATAAGATCGCGTTCGATGCCGGTACTCTCTACATCAACGATGTGGCGCAAGAGCGAACTCCTGATCCTAAGAATGAAGTGTTCATGAAGATTCGGGACTATGATTTCAAGCAGGATAAGGAAGGTCACGATTCGCTCATGCACTACGATCACTTTATCGAAAAACTTCAAGTCACCGGCGGAATCAAAGAGCATAGCGTCCTGCTTCGCCAGGGCGTCGCGGATGATCACTTTGGCCCTGTGAAAGTTCCCGAAGGCTATTTGTTCATGATGGGTGATAATCGGCATAACTCCAACGACAGCCGCTATTGGGGCTATATGCCCAAAGAGAATATTTTGGGCCGGGCAAGTCTGATCTGGCTGTCCTGTGATGAGATGTTGCCTGTGGTGGGTGTGCTCTGCAATCCATTGACGGTTCGCTGGGGTCGATTGCTCAACGCTGTGAATTGATGAAAAAAGATCTCCGCGCCACTTGGCCTCAAGCGCTATTCACGTTTTTTGGGCCGTTGGCATTGGTGATCGGAGTGCGTTGGCTGATCATAGAACCTTTCGTCGTGCCTTCTGGCAGCATGATTCCCACGCTGTTGATTCACGATCACATCATCGCCAATAAGATGGTCTACGGAATTCATGTGCCATTTTCAAAAAAATGGATTTTGCATTGGTCGAATCCCAAACGTGGGGACATTGCTGTTTTTCGCTATCCAGAGACCCCGGAAGTGTATTTTGTGAAGCGCATTGTCGCTCTTCCCGGCGACGAGCTGCAACTGGATCACGGAATTCTTTCAGTGAATGGGCAGCGGCAAGAGTTGCAGCCAGTGGAGCGTCCGTCCGATGCCGACGATCGCTTTGAATATTTCAAAGAATCGGGACACCTGGTGCGCTATTTAGATCACGAAATCGCTTCTTACGCGAGTGTCAAAGTTCCACAAGGAATGTATTTCGCCATGGGTGATAATCGCGATCAATCCTCCGATTCACGGGTTTGGGGATTTGTGCCAGAGGAAAATTTTGTCGGATCGGTGCAGCGGGTGTGGCTGGCTTGTGAGAAAACTTTGCCCTCCGCCAGTTTTTTGTGCGATCCCAGCACAATTCGGTGGAATCGCCTCTTGCTTGGAGTTCGATAAAGAGACAAGATAGGCCTATGCTTCAAAGAAAGCTCTGGCGGGACTATTTCGAAAATATTTTGGTAGCGATTTTCTTGGCGCTATTCGTTCGAACATTTATTTGGACCGGATACCGAGTGCCGACCAGTTCCATGTCACCCACACTTCTTCCTGGTGATTTTATTTTCGCCTATCGCCTGCCTTACGGGATCAAGCTGCCTCTGGCGCAAAGCAAGTGGGTGGTGAATTCCCCGCTTCGAGGCGAGGTCGTGGTTTTTACTTTTCCAGAGCAGCCCAACGTCAATTACGTCAAAAGAGTCATCGGTCTTCCGGGCGACCGCATCGAGATCGTCAACGGTGAACTCAGCATCAATGGCAAGAAGATGGAATATGCGCAGGCACAGGTGGCGGGACTGCAAACTCCGGATGAATTTGAGCTAGTGACCGAGCAGGCCCAAGAAGGCCCCCGTACGATTTTGCGCAAAAAAGGGCCTCACGCCAAGTCCTTCGGGCCTCTGGTTGTCCCGCCGCAGGAAATTTTTTTGATGGGTGACAATCGTGATGCCAGTGATGATTCGCGTTACTGGGGCACTGTGCCGATAGATCGGGTGGAGGGCCGGGTTCAGCTGATTTGGCTGTCCTTGGATTGGGCTAAAAAATGGGCGGACAATCGTCTTCCAGAAGTGCGTCGAGATCGCCTTTTCTCTCTGATAAAATGAGGGGATCCATTGACAGCTTGGGCTGTTTTTTATACCGTTTTTAGCAATGTCTAAGCCAAGTGCTTCGCTCCTGGATTTGAAGTCTCTTTCCTCTTCTCAAATTCACCGACTGTTTTCATTGGCCCAAGAAATCAAAACTAAAAATAGGGCTTACCAACCGACGGGTTTGACCATCGGCCTCTTGTTTTTCGAGGCCAGCACGCGCACGCGCATCAGTTTTGAAACCGCAGCCCATCGCATTGGATTGTCGCCCTTGCTGTTGGACGGTGGCGGTAGTTCTCTGGAAAAAGGCGAATCAGTGGAAGACTCCATTCTCAATGTGGCGGCGATGAATCCGCACATTTTGGTGATCCGCTGCGGAGACTCTGTGAATCTCGAAGAGATGAGTCGCAATATTCCCTGCGGAATTCTGAACGCCGGTTGGGGAGTGAAGGGACATCCGACGCAAGCTCTGCTGGATGTGTTCACTATGCAGCAGACCATGGGTCTTGAGTCTGGCGTCATGGAAGGCAAAAAAATTCTTTTCGTTGGCGATATTCGGCACAGTCGTGTGGCGGCCTCTCACTTTGAAATTTCAAAAACTCTTAAAACTCAGGTGGCGGTTTGTGCTCCGGCGGAATTTCAGCCAGAGTCCAATCCCACCAAAACTTTTCTGGATCTGAATGAAGGACTTTCATGGGCCGACGTGGTGATCGTACTGCGCTGTCAGTTTGAACGGCATCAGTCGGGCTTTAAAATTTTCTCTACCGAAGAATATCGTCGAAATTATGGCTTAAGCGCCGCACGTTTAAAAAATCTGAAGGCACAGGGCCTGATCATGCACCCGGGGCCTATCAATCATGGAATCGAAATGGAAAGCGAAGTTTTGGCCGATCCACGCTGCCGAGTTTTACAACAAGTGAGCAATGGCGTGTTTGTCCGCGAAGCTATTTTACGCTCGACCTTGATGTCGACGGTGGAGGGCTCTTTGCTATGAGTTCAAAATCTACAGGATATTTAGTGCTAGAGACTGGAGAAATATACAGCGGCGTCTGGCACGGCAGCGGTGGAATTGATCGTGCGGGAGAGGTGGTGTTCAACACTTCCCATTCCGGCTACGAAGAGATCGCCACGGACCCCTCTTATTTTTCACAGATCGTCATGATGACCGCACCCATGCAGGGAAACTACGGGGTCGACTCTTCTTTTTGGGAGTCGCGAAAAATCTGGATCGAAGGATTCGTTTGCCTGCAGGTCAGCCAAAGCGAAAGAGACCACGCCTGGATACAGCGCCTCAGCGAAAATCAAGTCCCACTGCTCAGCGAAGTCGACACTCGTCAGATCACTCTACGCTTGCGCAGCGGTGGTACACCTTGGGGAGCAGTGATTAGTGCCAAATCAGAGGCCGAAGCTCTACAAAAAGCCAAAGCTTTGATCGCCGAAAGAAGAAAAATTGAAATGGACTGGGCCTGGTTGGCCAGTCGAAAAGAAAAAGAAGTCCGACCTGGAAAAAAATCGAATGGTCCGCGCATCGGCGTTCTTGATTTTGGAGCCAAGGAAAATATTTTTCGCGAGCTTGAAGCCAGATGCTCCGAGCTGGTCATTTTTCCTTCGCGTGCCTCTGTCAGCGAGATTATGTCCGCCAATGTTGACGGATTGATGCTCACGAACGGTCCTGGTGATCCCGGTGACGTGCAAGTGGCACCAGGCACCGTGCGAGAGCTCATCGGAGTGAAGCCCATCTTTGGAATCTGCATGGGACATCAAATTCTTGGAATTGCGCTGGGTGGAAAAACCTACAAGATGAAATTTGGTCATCGCGGCAGCAATCATCCCATCAAGGACACCTTGCTTCAGCAGGTCTATATGACCAGTCAAAATCATGGCTACGCCGTTGAGCCATCCAGCTTGCCATCTCACACCAAAGTGACGCACACGAATTTGAACGATGGAACGGTGGCCGGTTTTTACAGTGAAGCCAAAAATTGCTTAGGCATTCAATATCATCCCGAGAGCCATCCCGGTCCCCACGATGCTTCCGGACTTTTTGATTTTTTCGTCAACAATATGATTGGAAAGGGAAAGGCATGAACCCCACAGCTCTTTCTGACAGCGCTCCGAATTACGCCGATTTGATTCAGAAGGTATTGAATCATTTCGCTGGCGCTCAATTCAAAGAAGAGATCCGCATGGCAAAAATTCAGTTTTTTGACAACGCCGGAATCCTAGACGAGAACTCACCTAGCTACGATCTGCGCATGAATCAATTTTTTGACTGGTATTTCTTCACCCGTGAGCTGGCGGGCATTGGACAGACTCCACTGGAGTGCTATCACGTCGCGCGAGAGCTGCGCTTTACCGCCGAAGAGCTAGCCTTGATTGAAAACTTGAAGAACCATCGGCATAGCCTTTTTGAGTTTTTGAAAATTAAAGACGGCGATGTGCATTTGAAGGACCTGCTGAAAAACGAAAAGATGATCGTCAAGCAATCACCATGGATTTATGGATTTGAATCCGAGGAAATCTTCGAGGCGCGCATGATCCCGGTGAATGGCAGTTGGCTTTTTACCAAGGGATTTTGTTTCCATCCGAAGGAAGCGCGCAAATTCATTTTGTCGGAAGTGAAGCGACATCGTAAGGATGCGGATCTGAATCCCGAAGACATGATGTTGCGGCTGGTGCGCATGCGCTACAAATTCGAGCGCTATCGCCATGTGAAAGTCGAAATGATTTATTCGAACGAAAGTAAAGTCTAACCAGTGGAGTTGTCAGTTGCCGAAACGTGAAGACATCAAAAAAGTTCTGATCGTCGGAAGTGGTCCTATCGTCATTGGCCAAGCTTGCGAGTTTGATTACTCTGGCACGCAGGCCTGCAAGGCCTTAATGAACGAGGGTCTTGAGGTGATTCTGGTCAACTCCAACCCCGCCACGATCATGACCGATCCAGAGATCGCCACCCGGGTTTACGTAGAGCCTTTAAAGGTGGAGTTCCTAGAAAAAATCATCGCCAAAGAAAAGCCGGATGCGCTGATACCCACCTTGGGTGGCCAAACCGCATTGAATCTGGCGCTGGAACTCCATCAAAAAGGAGTATTACAGAAACACCGGGTGCAATTGCTGGGGGCCGATCCACAAGTGATCCGCGCGGCTGAAGACCGCGAAGAATTTCGCGGAATTTTGGACAAAGTGGGCGCAAAATATGCCAAATCAGAAATGGTGCGGACCTTCGAACAAGGTTTGTTGGCCGCGGAAAAATTGGGTTTCCCCCTGATCCTTCGCCCCAATTACACTTTGGGCGGCGGCGGCGGAGGAGTGGCATACTCGATCGACGAGTACAAACGCATGATCGCACAAGCTCTGCATGAAAGCCCGACCTCGGAATGCTTAGTGGAAGAAAGCATCTTGGGTTGGAAGGAATTCGAATTGGAAGTGATGCGCGATCGCGCAGGAACTTTCGTGGTCGTCTGCACCATCGAAAATTTTGATCCTTGCGGTGTGCACACGGGCGACTCGATCACTGTAGCGCCGCAACAGACTTTGAGTGATCGTGAGTACCAAAGCATGCGCGATGAGGCCTGCAAAATCCTCAACGAAGTGGGAGTGCAAACTGGCGGTGCCAATATCCAGTTCGCCACGCATCCACAGACCGGTGAGCGAGTGGTGATCGAAATGAATCCCCGCGTGAGTCGTTCGAGCGCTTTGGCCTCGAAAGCCACAGGCTTTCCGATAGCTAAAATTGCAGCGCTCTTGGCTGTGGGTTATACCCTGGATGAAATTAAAAATGACATCACCAAGGTCACACCCAGCTGCTATGAGCCCGCATTGGACTACATCGTCACAAAAATTCCGCGATTTGCTTTTGAAAAATTCCCTGGCGCTAAAGATTTGCTGACCACGCAAATGAAAAGCGTGGGCGAAGTCATGGGTATCGGTCGCACTCTGCAAGAATCGCTGATGAAGGCCGTGCAGGCGCTGGAATTTCATCCCGAGGGCTTTCCCGAAATTAAAGCTCAGACCGAAAAAATCTCTTACCCCAATAGCCAAAGGCTTTTTCATCTTTATCAAGCCGTGCGCGACGGAAAAAGTTTGCAAGAGCTGCAGGACTTAACGCAGATTCATCCGTACTTCCTGGAAAAATTGTTCGATGTTGTGGCTGTGGAAAATGAAGTTAAAGCCTCCAAGCAGCTGTCCGCCGATTTGCTGTTGAAAGCTAAGCGCCACGGTATGTCTGATGCTTTGATTGGCCGCTTGTGTGGCCAAACTTCCAAAGGCATTCGTGTTTCCCGAGAAGCTCAAAATATTTTCCCTAGTTATCAACAAGTGGACACCTGTGCTGGAGAGTTCGCTTCGCAAACACCGTATTTTTATTCGACCTATTGGTCCAAGATCTCGGCCCCGGCTCAGTTCAAATCACCGATGATGGTGATTGGCAGTGGTCCCAACCGAATCGGCCAGGGAATTGAATTTGATTATGGCTGTGTGCGCGGCGTGAAAGCGCTTCAGCGCAAGGGTCATCAAGTCATCATGATCAATTCCAATCCAGAAACAGTCTCTACTGATTATGACACTTCGGACATTTTATTTTTTGAACCTTTGACGACAGAGCACGTCGGTGAAGTTTTGCGCTGGTCGAAGGCTCAAGGATTCGTTGCCCAATTGGGAGGACAGACGCCGATCAGCTTAGCTCACGAGCTAGTGGCGCAGGGCTATCAGCTGGTTGGTTCCAGTTTGAAAGCCATCGATTTGGCCGAAGATCGTGGCCTCTTCACGAAAATTTGTCAGGAGCTTGATTTCAAAATTCCCAAAGCGGCGATGGTGCATTCGTTCGAGCAGGCTTCACAAAAAGTCTTAGAGATCGGTTATCCAGTCATTTGTCGTCCAAGTTACGTCTTGGGTGGCCGGCGTATGGAAGTCATCGAAAACATCAAAGAGTTGCAATCCTACTTCGAACGTCACGCCGAGGCCATTTCTGCCGAACGCCCGTGTCTGATGGATCAATTTTTGGAAAATGCCTTGGAAGTGGATGTGGATCTGGTGCGCGGTCAAGACTGGGTCGTGATCGGCGGCATTGTCGAGCACATTGAAGCCGCGGGTGTTCACTCCGGCGACAGCATGGGAGTGCTACCGCCACAGCGCTTGAAAGATGCCACCTGCGAGCGCATCGAAGAGCTCAGTGGAAAATTGGCCGATAAGCTAGGAATTCTGGGACATTTGAATTTACAGCTGGCCATCAAAAACGACGAGATTTTTATTTTAGAGGCCAATCCTCGCAGCTCCCGCTCGGTGCCGTTTGTCTCTAAGGCGACTGGAATTCCGTTGGTGGATTTGGGTGTTGAAGCCGCATTGGGAACTTTAGCAAAAGTTTTAAAGCCGCAGCGTTTTCAATGGAGAAACTCACCCGCAGTCAGTGTCAAAGGAGTGGTCTTTCCTTTCCGTAAATTTCCGGAAGCGGACTCACTCTTGGGACCAGAGATGAAATCCACCGGTGAAAGTATGGGCATCGGTCGTGACTATCCGGAAGCTTTGATGAAAGCCCTGTTGTCCAGTCATGTGAAATTTCCCAGCAAAGGCGAAGTGTTCTTTTCACTTCGGGATAAAGACAAATCGGAACTGTTGGCTTTGGCCAAAGATTTGATCAAGATGGGATATTCGGTTTCCGGCACGCGCGGGACTGCCAGCTTCTTCGCAGAAAATGGAATTCAGGCGATGGCCTTACGCAAAGTGCACGAGGGCCGGCCTCACTGTGTGGACCGCATTCGCGACGGTCACGTGGCTTTTGTGGTGAACACTGCAAAAGGCCGAATGTCTATCGATGCCAGTTTTGACATTCGCCGGGCCTGCACAGATCTAGGAATTCCCTGCATCACCGAAAGCGATGCTGCCGAGGCCTTTTTGCTAGCGCTGACGCATTCCAGATCAGGTGTTTCAGAGGTAAACCCACTAAGACCAACGGAGCCAATGTGAGAAGAACACCCATGAACACACTTGGATCCTTTGTTGTAATTATGCTTGTTGCGTCTTTTGCTCTGGCTCAGGGGCAGCCTCCTGCTGTTGCGGTTGCGCCGGAAGTGACTCCGAAAGAGATCACTATCGGGTTTATTCCCTCCGGAGAGAAAGAGGTTTTGAAAAAGGGCGCTTTTGCTTTGGTGAAGAAATTGCAATCGGATCTTGGAATTCCGATCACTATTTATTTGGCCAAGTCTTATGGATCTTTGATCAAGGCCATTGGTGAAAAGAAGGTGGATTTTGCATTTTTGACTTCGGCTTCTTACGTCGCCGCAGAGAAAGACAACAAGATTCAGGTGCTTTTGAAACGGGTTTGGTCAGAGCCCTTCTATTATTCCGTGATCATTGCCCGCAAAGATTCGGGGTTAAAAAAGATTGCGGATTTGAAGGGGCATCGAATTGCTTTTGTGGACACCAAATCCACCAGTGGGTACTTATATCCGCAGGTGATGTTTAAAAAACTGGGCTGGACGGACAAGAATTTCAAGGAAGTCAAATTCACTGGCAGTCATCCGGATTCGGTGCAGCTGTTGGAGCAGGGGCAGACCGATGCCATCGCTGTTTTTAGTGACGACCGCGAAGGCAAATACAGCGCTTGGAACAAGTATGCGAAAGATCCCAGTTCGTCTAAAATTCGAATTCTTTGGCAGAGTGATCCGATTCCCAACGATCCATTTTGCGTGCGCCAGGAATTTTATGATCACTATCCCAAAGTGGTTCACACGCTGATGTTCAAACTCATCGACGCCGTGGAAACACTGAAGGACAACAAAGATGTGGCCGCCCTGATCGGCGCTCGCGGATTTCTGCCAGCCACCAGTCGTCAGTACGACCCGGTTCGCGAGATGATCAAAGAGCTGGGAGTGCCTGCTGAATGAGTACCGCCGCTCTTTCTGTGCAGCATCTTAACAAGAATTTCTCTTCGGGGCTGCTAAAGCCGCCGAAAAATATTTTGAAAGATGTGAGTTTCGTGGTGCCCAGTGGTTCGATCACCGGGTTCGTCGGGGTCAACGGAGCGGGAAAAACCACCACGATCAAATGCTTGCTAAGATTTATTTTTCCCGATGGAAACGCAGACTCAAAAATTCAATTTTTCGGAGAGTCTGAATTCACCCCCGAAGTGAAGCGAAGAATCGGCTACTTGCCCGAGCGGCCCTACTTGCCGGAGCAGCTCACCGCAGAGGAGTTTCTGACTCTACACTGGAAGTTGGGCGGCGGTCAGAAATCGCAGATGAGTGCCAGCGATACCTGCCTCAAGACTTTAGCGCGGGTCAATCTTTTAGGGGTGGAAAAGAAGTACTTGCGGGAATTTTCCAAGGGAATGTTGCAGCGAATTGGTTTGGCTCAAGCTTTATTGCATCGGCCAGACTTGCTTATTTTGGATGAACCCATGTCCGGCTTGGATCCCGATGGTCGGCGCATCGTCAAAGATATTTTAAAGGAAGAGCAAAATCGCGGAGCCACCGTTTTTTTCAGCAGTCATTTGCTGGCCGACATGGATGAACTCTGCTCGCATTTGGCGGTCATCGATAAGGGCAGCATTTATTTTTCCGGAGCCGTGGATGATTTTACCCGTGCCGAAAGCAAAGACTCGGTCGTCGTCTACTTGGATCGCGACAAGACCAGGAAACAAATTCAGGTGTCGCGCAATGAATTGCCGGCCAAGCTGCAAGAGATCTTTTCCCAGCAAGGACAACTCCTCAAAGTGATACCGACAGAAACCACCATTGAAAGCGTATTCATGCGCCGAGAGTGGACCGCCGGAAATAGCGCGGGACGTCCGTCATGATACTCATTGGACTGAGCACGTTTCGCGAATTGCTTCGACAGAAACTGGTTCACATAATCCTATTTCTTGCCGGACTTATTTTGGCGGTCAGTTTCATGGCGGGGACTTTAAGTTTGGGCGAAGAAGACCGAATCCTATTTCATTTTGGATTTTCTGCCGTGCAGTTGGCCCTGGTGGGTATTTCGTTGTTTGTCGGGTCGATCACGATTCCAAGGGAAATTGAGCGACAGACCTGCCTGATTGTGCTCACGCGGCCCATCGATCGTCTGCAATTTTACTTAGGGAAATGGTTGGGTGTCGCTGCCGTCAACGCTGTGATCGTGGTGTCGCTGACCTTGATTCTGTGGTTCGCGGTAGGGGTCAAAGACTCATTTTGGACGGTCAGCAAAGTGGGGCTAGGAATTTATTTCGAAAGCTTGATCTTGCTAGCGTTGGCCTTTTGGAGTTCGATGTTTTTACGTTCCGCCATTAGCCTATTTTTCTCCATGGGAATTTTTATTTTGGGCCATTGGCTCAACGAACTGGTTTATTTCGCCGAGAAATCAAAAATCGAAATCAACATTCTGTTGTCCAAGGTGATTCACGCCATCGTGCCGCAACTGTATCGCACGGATTGGAAGTCCTTCTATCTTTTGGAAAACAATTTGATTTCTTCGACGGAATTTTTGACCGTGACTTTGCACGCAGCGGGATGGATTCTTCTCTTGTTAGTGCTGGGCGTTTGGAATTTCAGGAGAAAAGACCTTGTTTGAGCTTTCGCTATTTTTACTGGGCAGCATCCTTGGAAGTTTCGCCAACGTAGTTATCTACCGCTGGCCCAAAAACGAAAGCATTGTCTTTCCGGGCAGTCGCTGCCCCCATTGCCAGCATCAGGTGCGGTTTTATGACAATATTCCAATTTTGAGTTGGTTTCTACTGCGTGGTCGTTGCCGTGATTGCGGTGGAAAAATTTCACCGCGATATGCGCTGGTGGAATTTTTGATGGCGATCTTGTTTTTGCTGGTGGGCTTAGTGCATGGATTTACGTGGACCACGCTGGAAGATTTGATTTTGGTTTTTGGCTTGGTCACAGCCAGCTTCATCGACATCGATCACTTTCTTTTACCTGATGTCATCACCATACCTGGCACCATCATCGGTTTGTTGGGCGCCTATCTGAATCCCGAGCGCAATTTTGTCGACTCACTTCTGGGATTTGCCTTCGGTTTTGGTTTTCTATGGTTGGTCGCTTATTTTTATCAGGTTTGGCGCAAACAAGAAGGAATGGGTGGCGGTGATATCAAGCTCATCGGATGGATCGGAACCGTGCTTGGTTGGCGGGCCATCCCGTTCGTCATCATCGTCGCCAGTCTGGTGGGCTCGGCCTTAGGTCTAGCTTTGGCCAAAAAAAATGAACGAGGTTTAAAGACCGTCATCCCCTTTGGTCCGTATTTGGCTTTCGGAAGTCTTCTATTCGTCTGTGGTGCCGAATCCTGGGCATTTCAGTATGTTCGATGGTTCATCCCAGAGCTTTAGTTTTATTTTTAGCCTTTGGTCTAGGTCTGCCCCAACCGGCCCTTGGTTTGACAACCTGCCGTTCGTCCTAAATAATTTTAGATAGTATTAGATGTGATCTAATCAGCAGAAAGTCCTGGTCGTGATCAGGACTTTAAGATGAAGCAACAGGAGCGGCCGTAGTGTTTGGTGGAAAAAAAATCATCGGGCTTGATATTGGTTCAAGCACGATCAAAATGGCAGAGCTCAATCTTCAGCGGGGCGGTGCCCAGTTAGTGTCATTTGGTTTTTTACCAACTCCGCTGGGCGCTGTTGGCGCCGGCGATATCGCCAATACCACAACCGTTGCAGAGATCGTTCACTCGTTGCACCAGCACATCAAATCTTCGCGAAAATATGTCTCTATGGGAATGTGGGGCACCTCGGTCATTGTAAAAAAAGTAACGATGCCGAAAATTGAAAAGAAACTGATGGACCAACAAGTTCGTTGGGAAGCCGAACAATACATTCCCTTCGATCCGGCAGAGATCAGTTTGTCTTTTCACGTGATCAAGCTTCCCGCCGGTGGTGACACCATGGATGTGTTGCTGGTGGCGGCGCAAAATTCGATGGTGCGCCAGTACTCCGAGGTGGTCGGCCAGGCCCGACTTAAAGTGGGAGTGATGGATGTCTGCGGCTTTGCCTTGGCCAACGCTTTTGAACTGAACTATGGCAAGGCCATGGGCCAAACAGTGGCGCTCCTTAACTTTGGTTCCAGCGTCACCAACTGTGTCGTGGTTCATAATGGCGAGGTCATTTTTTCACGGGACATTCCCTTCGGTGGCGGTAACTACACCATGGAAATTCACAGAGAGATGGGCATCACCATTTCAGAGGCCGAAGCACTGAAACTGAGTGCGGTCACGGGTAACGAAGTGCCCGAGCAGGTGCACACCATCATCAGTTCCGTGAATGCTATGATGGTCGAAGAGGTTCGCAACAGTTTTGATTTTTTCACCGCTAGCTCTGCGGGCTTTAACATTGGAAAGTGTTTTTACACCGGTGGCGCTGCGGGAACGCCGCGTTTGATTGCGCAGATTTCAGAGGCCACGGCCATTGATTTTCAGCCCATCAATCCCTTCCAAAAAATAAGACCGGGACGGGGGCTTTCCGCGGCCTACCTTCAGCAGATCGCTCCGTTTGCCACAATCGTGATGGGACTTGGGCTGCGAAAGGTGAATGATTAATGATTAAAATCAATCTGGCCAAAGGTGGCGTTAAATCGGATTCAAGCAGTGCGCCGGCGGGCGATGCCAATTTCCCAGAGACCATGGATCCGGAGGCAAGGAATCAAGCAGTTCTTCGTCTGGTTATTTTAGCGCTCGGACCCGTTGCACTTTTTCTTTATTCAAGCATGGTGGTCATCCCCGAAAAAGAGGGGCTCTTCGCCATCAAAACAAAACTGCTCGCAGAGTTAACGAAAAAAAATGACGATGCTTCATCAGCCGTGACAGAGATGACCAACTTTGAACAGGCAGAGGCCAAACTCAAACAGCAAATCGGTGTCATCGAAGCCTTACGCCACGACCGCCAGAGAGAAGTGAAGCTCTTAGACTTGGTTCAACGGGAAATGCCAGAGCACATGTGGATTTCTAAAGTGGATTTGACCACCGATAAAATGCATCTAGAGGGTGTGGCAGGATCCAACTTAGAGCGCAATCAGCTCGTTGATTCACTGACCAAGTCGAACATCCTCAAAGAAGTGAATCTGATAAAAACCAATGAAGAGATGATCGAGGGTAATAAGCTGGAAAGCTTTTCCCTGGAGTGCCAGTTCCCGACTTACGAACTTAAACCACCGGGAAAGGGCTAATGAATAAGATTTTGCTGCGCCTATCGCAAATGAAAGTTCAACAGTCCCTGATTCTGGCAGCGGTGATCAGTGCGGTATTCTATTTTTCATTTTTTGATTCTGGTGAAGCTCTGGACAAGAGCACTGCTCAGCTTCAGGTCCAAATCGACGAACAACAGAAAAAAGTGAAAGAGTCCGATGAGGCCTTAAAAAAATTAGAGCAGATTCGTGCTTCGGTGGCCTCTTTGAATGAACAATTTAAGGTCGCATCCACGCAGCTTCCCGCCGACATCAAGGGTTCTGAAATTTTGAAAACAGTGGATAATCTAGCACGCTCTGCCGGAGTCACAGTCAAGTCAGCAGAGCCCCGACCCACCACCAAGGATGAAATCGTCGAGCGGATTCCTTTGCACGTGCAATTGCAGGGCACCTATTCCGAACTCACCATGTTCCTCTATTACATTTCGATCATGGAGCGCATCACTCGGGTCAGCGGTTTCACCATGGAGCAAGTGCCCGAGGCCGACGATCAGGCGCTCAAAGGTGGAACTCTGAAATTTGATGGTGAAATCATGAGTTACCGCTACATTGAAGATCCAAACAAGAAACCCGACGCCGCAGGAGTGATCAAGTGAGAAAGCAAATTCACATCTCTTTTGCCATTTTTTGTTTGCTCTCGGTGATTTTTCTGGGAAAAAAACTGCAATGGGAGTTCATGCCTCGAGCGCACGCTCAGAGTCCTGCGAAGAGCGCACTGCCAGGGCCGACGGACATGCCGATTCCTCCTGAAATGTTGAGCGGCGCGGCTGCGCCAAAAGGCGCTCCTACGCAGGCTTTGCCGGTGCCACCGCGCGGACTTCCCATGGATATCAAAGGTGCGGGAATCACACCGGTGCCGCCGGTCTCTACCGAGCCTCCGCCAGCGGTGTTGCCCACTCCGCAAGAGTTGGACCCGACACTCAAGTTTTTGACCAGCCAAGAGTTTGTCTATGATCCCACTGGAAGACGTGATCCGTTTAAACCCTATATTTACGTTCCTAAGAAGTTCAACTCCAACATTGTACAGCGCACTCCCGAGCGTTCGGTCATTCCGTCGCTCTTGCAGTCGCCGGACCAAGGTCCGACAGAAACTCCGGAGTCTTTTGATATCACGCAAATGACGGTGGCGGCGATTCTTTGGGATGTCGGCGATCCGAAGGCCATGCTGGAAGGGCCGACGAAAAAATTGTTTATGGTACATAAGCACACGAAGGTGGGAAGAAATAGCGGCTATGTGGCCGCCATTCGCGAAGGGGAAGTCGTGGTCGTGGAAGTAGCACCCGACGGCAAAACTCCTACCACTCGAGTGTTGGTTTTGCAAAAATAGTAAGACGGGGGGAGTCACATGAAGCGACTCAGAAATTTAGCACTGGCGATGAGTTTGGTTTTAATTTGCACCAGTTGCGTGACGACATCACCGGACGATGCCGATAACAGCGCGCCACCCACCGAAGATCTTTCGGCTTTGGACAACAGCGCCGCGCCCGACAATTCCTTGGAAGCAGATTTGGGCAAAGATCAGCCCGCCGCCGATGCCGCTGCTCCCAAAGAGGACGAGTTCGCTCAATTTGATCAAGAGAAACCTGCGGAACAAGCTCCGCCCCCGCAGGCGGAGCAGCCTCCTCCGCCAGAGGTCAAACAAGAGCCTCCTCCTCCAGAGCCCGCTCCCGAATTCAATGCCCAGAATGAAATTCCGCCAGAGCCAAAACCAGAGCCGCCAGCGGAAGCGCAAGCACAGTCGGGTTTGGTCACCCTCAAATCTTTGGATTTCAAGGGCAACGACAACGGGGGAACCGTGGTGGTCGAGGCCGATGGCCCAATGACTTACAGCACCCGCATGAGTGTCTCTACGGGACAATTCATCGTCGACATTCCTAATTCCATTCTGCCTAAAAAATTAAAGCACTCTTTGGTCACCAAAGATTTCGACGGACCTATCGGCGCTATCGATGCCTATCAGACCGCGGGCTCGAATGTTTCCCGGGTCGTGGTGCATTTGAAACCTGGATCTCCGGAACCAGTGATTCAAGCCGAGGGCAGCTCGCTCTTGGTGGTGGCCAACTTGCCGCCCACAGAGGCTCCCAAGGACGACGTGAAATTACTTTCCTACGACAGCCTAGAAGCGTTCATGGCGGGAAACATGACTTATTCAGGCAAGAAAATTTCCATCGAATCGCGAAACATTGAAGTTGCGGATCTTTTTCGCCTGATCTCTGATGAGGTCGGCGTGAATTTGGTGATTTCGGATGACGTGAAAGGTCCGATGGCCGTGAAACTGAAGCAAGTGCCTTGGGATCAAGCCTTGGTCATGGTGATGAAGGCCAAAAAACTGAGCTTCACGCGCACTGGGAACGTGCTGCGAATTGCACCGATTGCCCAACTTCGTGCCGAAGAAGATGACATGGTGAAACTGATCAATGCGAAAAAAGACATTGCACCGTTGGTGGTGAAGGTCATGCCGCTCAGTTACGCTAAGGTCACTGATATCATGGATCAAGTGAAGCCTTTCCTCTCTGAAAAAAGAGGCAAAGTCATCGGCGATCCAAGGACCAGCGCCATTGTGGTTTCCGATATTCAGGAAAATGTGGACCGTGTGGCGAAGCTCATTCAGACTTTGGACATTCCGCCACAACAGGTGCTCATCGAAGGAAAAGTGGTGGAAGCGCAAGACAGTTTTGCGCGACAAGTGGGAATCAATTGGACCGGGGGTGGAATGCCGGTCAGCACAGGTTCCAATTCTTCTTCTGGACCGGTCAATGCCTCCATGGGAGTCAACGTGACTCCTAGTACAGTCAGTCCAGTGACCGGATCTCTTAATTTCCAATTGGGAACCCTGGATGTCCTAGGAAGCCTCAATGCGATTTTGAGCTTGGATGAAGAAGAGGGCTTGGTCAAAGTTCTATCTTCTCCAAGAGTGGTCACACTTCACAACGAAGAAGCGGTCATCACGCAAACGCAAGAACTGCCTTTGATCAACAGCACTGCTTCCAACGGAGTGGTCTCTACGAATGTCACATTCAAGCCGGTCAAGCTGAGTCTAAAAGTGACACCGAATATCACCAATGATGGATCTGTACTCATGAAAATCGATGTGGCCCGCGAATTCGTCGGACAAATTGTTGATAAGGCTTCGGGGGCTCGTCCCTTCAATGAGCGATCGGCTGTCACCAAGGTTCTTGTCAGAAATGGCCAGACTGCGGTGATCGGCGGTATTTACCAAGATGATTCCACCGAAAGCGAAAGTCGGGTGCCTTGGCTGGGCACGATTCCCATATTGGGATGGCTATTTAAGAGCAGTTCTAAAACTGAGAATAAAAATGAACTGTTGATTTTCGTCACCCCAAGAATTTTAGGCCAACTAGACAGCCAAGCGATTCCGTCTCAGCAACCTGGCGCGGGAGCGCTGAATGAATAGGTTGGGCT
Organism: Deltaproteobacteria bacterium; assembly: GCA_013286585.1. GTDB lineage: Bacteria > Bdellovibrionota > Bdellovibrionia > Bdellovibrionales > Bdellovibrionaceae > CAIYID01. The sequence goes on along the minus strand of JABDFK010000001.1, from coordinate 44,504 downwards.
TTTTTGGCAAAAAGGAGTTAAAATACACTATGAACAAAACACTCTGGATGCTCCTTTGCCTTCCGTGCATTTTGACCTGTAGTGCAACCAGCGATAGCACAGGGTTGACGATCACCTTGGGTGCCAATCAAGTGACCATGATCAATGCCTCTAGTTCTTCCTGCGCGGGCATCAACTCTGGCACTCCCGACACAGCGGTGGCCGGAGTCTATTTTTCGCTACAGAATATGTCGGTGGCCTGGACAAAGACTCCTCCACTGACGATTCAGTGGATTCAGTTTTCCGCAACGACTCCTGCCATCAATGGCGGCCAGCCTTTTTCCTGCATGATTGCCAGTACGGATCTTCTAAATGCATGGGTGCAGAGATGGAACGTGCTGGATCCCACCACAGGTTTGCAAGTTTGCGGGCCAGCAGTGGTGGCACCTCAGGATGTGACGATCACAGCGTCGTCGCCGAATGTTCCCACTTGCGACGTAGCGGCGACAGTCTCTAGCTGTCCGTTCAAGTGCGGTGGCATCACAATGACCAATCCTAAACAAAGCAGTTCGGGTGCCATTCAGGTAGAGATTTACGCCACTTATCCCAGCGGAGGCGGCAATTTGACCTCCATCGTGAAGTACGAAACGATGACGTTTTTCTATCAGGGTAACTAACGACGTATTGACACCGGGAAGCAGAACTCTTAGCTTCCCGGATCGATGGATCTCTTCGACTCAGTTCCTCTAGAATCATTGCCAGGCACACCTCTTGCGGAAAAAATGCGACCGAAAGAGCTGGACGATTTCGTCGGCCAAGAGAAAGTCCGCGAACAGCTTTCCAGCTATTTGAAATCCAATTATTTGCCCAATTTAATATTCTGGGGACCTCCGGGCACTGGAAAGACCTCCGCGGCAGGAGCCCTGGGCCGGGCTTTCAGCTCACACTTGGTCTCTGTCAATGCCACTAGTTCTGGTGCCAAAGAGCTGCGCCAGATTGGCGAAGAGGCCAAATCTCGGCGACTGGAAAATCACACACGCACTATTTTGTTCGTCGATGAGGTCCATCGCTTCAACAAGGGCCAGCAAGATGTTTTGCTTCCGTACATTGAAAAAGGGGATCTCACTCTCATCGGCGCCACGACAGAAAATCCCAGTTATGAATTGAACAAAGCCATTCTTAGCCGCTGTCGTCTGATCGTTTTTGAATCGCTCTCGGTGGCGGACGGAAAAATTCTGGTGCAACGAACTTTGTGCAAAGATGCTTTTTCTCAGGAAACTTTAGAAGCTTTGGTGAATTGGTCCGATGGCGACGCTCGAAAATTACTGACCGCCGTCGAAGAAATTTCAATGAGTTTCGCCGAACGAATTTCCGAGCGAAAAGCTATTTCCTCAGAAGAGGTGAGAGGCATTTTGGGGCGCATGGTGATCGGTCACGACAAAGCCTCAGACTCTCACTATGATCTGGCGTCGGCGCTGATCAAATCCATTCGCGGTAGTGATGCCGATGCGGCACTTTACTATTTAGCTCGGCTCCTCAAGGGCGGCGAAGACGTTAGTTTCATTGCCCGGCGGTTGGTGATATCGGCCTCTGAAGACGTCGGCAACGCGGACCCAAGAGCATTGCAGGTGGCGGTTGCTGGCGCTCAAGCAGTAGAGCTAGTGGGACTGCCCGAAGCCGCCATCAATCTGGCGCAGGTCACCACCTACTTGGCCAGCGCACCCAAATCCAATCGCAGTTATTTGGCTTTACAAAAGGCGCAAGCCTTGGTCGAGACCACGGGCTCAGCACCAGTGCCACTGAAACTACGTTCGGCCAAAACCAGCGAAATGAAAAAATTGGGCTACGGGGAGGGCTACAAATACGCCCACAACTATCCCAGGCACTGGGTGGAACAAAAATACCTACCAGATTCCATTGATCTCAAAGAACCACTCTACGAGCCCGACGAAATAGGTTTTGAAAAACAAATCAAAGAATTCGTCGCATGGCTGAAACGCACCTCAGAAAGTTGATGCCCTACAGGGCAGCAGTTTTCTGAGTGGTACCTAGACCACTCGTTGTGCGTAAACGCAGAGGCAATCGGCCTCACCATGCGCCTGAAACCAGTGCTTCGTATTGGCAGGAATTTCTAGACGATCCCCAGCTCGAATCAAAAACTGATTGCCACTCACATTAAAGAGCATCTCGCCCTCGATTAAAATCCGCACCTCAGTGAAAGGATGACGATGTTCACCGATTTTATTGCCGCTAACAAAGCGCTCCTCAATGCCCTCAAGACCTTCCTGATCCAAAAGCATCATGATTTGATCGCGACTAGGAATTGTAGGGGCTTGCCATCTTGAAATCAGCATCGTCGAACCTCAAAAAACTTTCTCTCCCACAGTTGTGAAATCATCTGTTCTAAAAGTCAATGCTGGACTCTTCTTGTAACCGTGGGTTCTTTGGAGGGTATGGTGCTTGGGTTACGGGGCCCACCCATCCTGGGTTCACCTGAATTTGTTCGACTGAGTACAGTCAAACAAAACGCGTCACGCTTTCAGGAGCGCCCTCCACCCAAGCACCACACCCTCCAAAGAACCCAGTTCACGAAGTGTCCGCAATGATTTTTAGGACTGATGTTCTTTGCGTGCTGAGCACGGAACTACCATTCATTTTTCGGCAATTGTCCTGCTCACAACTGGGTCAATGAAGAGGTGGGGTGTTTTAATGGAGGGCGCTCCTGAAAGCGTGACGCGTTTTTTCACTGTACCCAGTGAAAAATTCAGGTGAACCCACGGAGGGGTGGGCCCCGGAATTAAAATACCCCACCTCTTCATTGACCCACGTTTACAAGGGGATTGTCGAAGTTTGATACAGTCGTTGTCTCACTCTAAATCATTGTTCCTAGAGGCAAGACCGGAACTGACTTATTTGTTACCGGGGCGTTAAGTCCCGTCAAATAACCGACGATATTGTTGTGTACGCTGACTTGTCCACACAATCGCTGACTGATCGGAGGCACCTTGAGCGAGTCAGAAAAAGCACCAAAACCAACTCTGCTCCTCGAGGAGATTCTCTCTTTCGTCGACAAATCCAGTGGACTCAAATCCAACGTGGATCGTGCAGAGAAGAGCACCGAAAAAGTTTCTATTCATCAGTCTGTGGACGGGAAAGTTTTTAATTTTTCAACCAATGATCTCTCTGAAGTATTGCAAAGAGCTGACTCTGACGGGAAAAATTTTATTCAAATTAATTTTGTGAATGGACACAAAGTTTTATTCACAGATACGCTCGTGGGATTTAAGCCTCGAGACACTTACGGTCTTGATATGAGCAAAATTCCGCGTGTAGTAACGACTCCAGATTTGGTCAGCGTGTTTGCCGCCATCGAGGAAGGACTTTCTTCCGACGACATCACCGAATATGAAATCGACGTGCTCAAAAGAGTCTACGCCGCCATTATTCAAGGTGGGGAAGCCGCCGGTTTCGAGCTTCAGTTCGAACGCCGCTGGTTGGGCCGCCTAATGCCTTCAAAAACAAAAGCTTCCGCTTAAGAATCAATAGCTTATCTTCCTATCAAGATCTCTAAAGCAAAAGCTTCGCCTTTGCTTGACTGCACACTTTCTCAGCAAAAAAACTATTTTTACAAAAATGTATTGACCTACGTTCCCCCATAGTAGAAAAGCACTCCACTTTAGAATTTAGCGCAGCGGGGGCATAGCTCAGCTGGGAGAGCATCTGATTTGCATTCAGAAGGTCGCAGGTTCGATCCCTGTTGCCTCCACCAAACGCAGTCGTGCGGCGCTAAATGAGTGATTTTTCGAACCTAAAAAATTCGAAAAAAAACGAAAAAAAGGTGTTGACGGGAGATACCGCAAGCATTAAACCTTGCTCTCTCGTTTGAAATCGCTCTTTGAAAACTGAATAGCTAGATTAAAATTGATTTTTGGGCTCTTGTGATACTCTGGATGGAATTCGCAAGAAGGAAAACAGAGTGTCCGAAAGCAATTTCTTTTTAAACAAACCAATCAATGATTCTAAGTGAACAAACTTAGAAATAAGTAAATAAGCTTAGCGTTGATGGGACAGAATTAAACTGGAGAGTTTGATTCTGGCTCAGAACAAACGCTGGCGGCGTGCCTAATACATGCAAGTCGAACGGGGAAAGTAGCAATACGAGTACTAGTGGCGCACGGGTGAGTAACGCGTGGGTAATCTTCCTCAGAGCTTGGGATAACTAGTCGAAAGATTAGCTAATACCAAATAAGACCACAGGATCTGCGGATCTAGGGGTCAAAGGTTTTTCGCTTTGAGATGAGCCCGCGTAGGATTAGCTAGTTGGTAGGGTAACGGCCTACCAAGGCGACGATCTTTAGCTGGTCTGAGAGGATGATCAGCCACACTGGAACTGAGACACGGTCCAGACTCCTACGGGAGGCAGCAGTAGGGAATATTGCACAATGGAGGAAACTCTGATGCAGCGACGCCGCGTGAGTGATGAAGGACTTCGGTTCGTAAAGCTCTGTTGCAGGGGAATAAAAAAATGAAGGTACTCTGCAAGAAAGGATCGGCTAACTTCGTGCCAGCAGCCGCGGTAAGACGAGGGATCCAAGCGTTGTTCGGAATCATTGGGCGTAAAGCGGGTGTAGGTGGCTTTGTAAGTCGGGTGTGAAAGCCCAGGGCTCAACCCTGGAAGTGCATTCGATACTGCGAAGCTTGAGTGCTGGAGAGGTTACTGGAATTCCTGGTGTAGTGGTGAAATACGTAGATATCAGGAGGAATACCGGAGGCGAAGGCGGGTAACTGGACAGACACTGACACTCAAACCCGAAAGCGTGGGGATCAAACAGGATTAGATACCCTGGTAGTCCACGCCATAAACGATGGATACTTGTTGTTGGAGGTATTGACCCCTTCAGTGACGAAGCTAACGCGTTAAGTATCCCGCCTGGGGAGTACGGTCGCAAGATTAAAACTCAAAGAAATTGACGGGGGCCCGCACAAGCGGTGGAGTATGTGGTTTAATTCGATGCAACGCGAAAAACCTTACCTGGGCTTGACATGAACCGGAAGGGTGGCAGAGATGTCCCCGCTCGCAAGAGTCGGTTCACAGGTGCTGCATGGCTGTCGTCAGCTCGTGTCGTGAGATGTTGGGTTAAGTCCCGCAACGAGCGCAACCCCTGTCTTTAGTTGCCAGCATTTAGTTGGGCACTCTAGAGAGACTGCCGACGTTAAGTCGGAGGAAGGTGGGGATGACGTCAAGTCCTCATGGCCCTTATGTCCAGGGCTACACACGTACTACAATGGTAACTACAAAGGGTAGCCAAGCAGCAATGTGGAGCTAATCCCAAAAAAGTTATCTAAGTTCAGATTGTAGTCTGCAACTCGACTACATGAAGGCGGAATCGCTAGTAATCGCGGATCAGCATGCCGCGGTGAATACGTTCCCGGGCCTTGTACACACCGCCCGTCACACCATGAAAGTTGGCTGTACCAGAAGTCGCTGCGCTAACCGCAAGGAGGCAGGCGCCCAAGGTATGGTTAATGATTGGGGTGAAGTCGTAACAAGGTAGCCGTAGGGGAACCTGCGGCTGGATCACCTCCTTTCTAAGGATGAATTTCAAATTTCGTGGATCTTCACTGATTCACTTAAAATGAACATTCCTAGGTCAGGCGTTGAGAAGATTTGTACAAATCCTCAACGTATAAAGTGCCCAAAAATCAATCTAGCTATTTAGTTTTGAAAGAGCGAACCAGGTTTGGTGCGCTATCGAGCGGTCTGTAGCTCAGTTGGTTAGAGCACACGCTTGATAAGCGTGGGGTCGGAAGTTCAAGTCTTCCCAGACCGACCAAGCTTTACAAGAACTCTGGTTTGCGATTTTTAGTTTTAGTTTTTGCTCTTTGAAAATTGAATAGATTGATTTAAGTGATTTTTAGCGAGGTTAACTCCATTTTAAAATTAAGCTACTAAGGGCTTACGGTGGATTCCTTGGAACTAAGAGGCGATGAAGGACGTGGTAAGCTGCGATAAGCTTCGGGGAGTGGCACACACACTTTGATCCGAAGATTTCCGAATGAGGAAACTCACCGCTTATGCGGTATCATCCGATGAATTCATAGTCGGCTGAAGCGAACGGGGGGAAGTGAAACATCTCAGTACCCCCAGGAAAAGAAATCAAAACAGAGATTCCCCTAGTAGTGGCGAGCGAACGGGGATGAGCCTAAACCTCGATCATTTATTTGATCGGGGGGTCGTGGGACCTCAATGTGGGACTTAAGTTGTTAGAAAAATGCTCTGGAAAGAGCAGCCAAAGAAGGTGATAGCCCTGTAATCGAAAACGACAAGAGCCCTAGAGGAATCCCGAGTACCATCGGACACGTGAAATCCGATGGGAATCCGCGGAGACCACTCCGCAAGGCTAAATACTACTTAGTTACCGATAGTGAACAAGTACAGTGATGGAAAGGTGAAAAGAACCCCGAGAGGGGAGTGAAATAGATAATGAAACCGTAAGTCTACAAGCAGTAGAAGCACTTTATATGTGCGACTGCGTACCTTTTGTATAATGAGTCAGCGAGTTATTTTTGCAAGCAAGCTTAAGCCGTTGTAGGCGTAGGCGTAGCGAAAGCGAGTCTGAATAGGGCGTTTAGTTTGCAGAAATAGACCCGAAACCCGGCGATCTATCCATGACCAGGTTGAAGCGAGGGTAACACCTCGTGGAGGACCGAACCAGTTGAAGTTGAAAATTCTTTGGATGAGTTGTGGATAGGGGTGAAAGGCCAATCAAGCTGGGTGATAGCTGGTTCTCCTCGAAATATATTTAGGTATAGCGTCAGATAAATAGTATCACGGAGGTAGAGCACTGGATGGGCTAGGGGTCCTTACCGGATTACCAAACCCAAATAAACTCCGAATGCCGTCGATATGTTCTCTGGCAGCCAGACAGTGGGTGATAAGGTCCATTGTCGAGAGGGAAAGAGCCCAGAACAACAGCTAAGGTCCCTAAATCTACGCTCAGTGGTAAACGTTGTGAGGTTACTTTGACAACTAGGAGGTTGGCTTAGAAGCAGCAATCCTTTAAAGAAAGCGTAATAGCTCACTAGTCTAGTGACCTTGCGCGGAAGATACAACGGGGCTAAGCGTAGTACCGAAGCTTTGTCTTATATTATTTAATTAATATAGGGGTAGAGGAGCGTTCTAGTGTAGGCAGAAGGTCGATCGTAAGGACGGCTGGACGAACTAGAAGTGATCATGCTGACATAAGTAGCGTTGAACTCGAGTGAAAAACTCGAGCGCCGTAAACTCAAGGGTTCCTGGGCAAGGATAATCCTCCCAGGGTTAGTCGAGTCCTAAGCCGAGGCCAATTGGCGTAGGTGATGGCAAAAACGGTTAATATTCCGTTACCAGATCTAGAATCGGGACCGGAGGGACAGAATAGGTAACATCAGCCTCTTATTGAATTGAGGTGTAAGTGCGTAGGTGGTGTCGTTGGCAAATCCGCGACACATTAACACTGAGACACGAATGCGAGGAACAATTGTTCCGGAAGTGATGCAAGCCATGTTCTCAAGAAAATCTTCGGTTTTTAGCTAGACTGCTCGTACCGTAAACCGACTCAGGTGAGTGGGGTGAATATCCTAAGGCGATGGGGTGAAATTTGGTTAAGGAACTCGGCAACTTGATACCGTAACTTCGGAATAAGGTATGCCCTTTGATGTGTAAAGACTTGCTCTCCAAGCATCGAAGGGTCGCAGAGAAATGGGAGTAGCGACTGTTTATCAAAAACACAGGCATGTGCAAAGTCTCAAGACGACGTATACATGCTGACGCCTGCCCGGTGCTGGAAGGTTAAGAGGATTTGTCAGCGCAAGCGAAGCAGAGAATCGAAGCCCCAGTAAACGGCGGCCGTAACTATAACGGTCCTAAGGTAGCGAAATTCCTTGTCGGGTAAGTTCCGACCTGCACGAATGGCGTAACGACTTCTCCGGTGTCTCAACCAAATGCCCCGCGAAATTGAATTCTCGGTGAAAATGCCGAGTTCCCGCAGAAAGACGGAAAGACCCCGTGAACCTTTACTGTAGCTTGGCAGTGATTTTTGAACTTTGACGTGTAGCCTAGGTGGGAGACTTTGAAGCAGGGGCGCTAGCTCTTGTGGAGTCAAAAGGTGAAATACCACCCTTTAAAGTTTAGAAATCTAACCTGCGCCCGTAGACCGGGCGAGGGACACTGTCTGGTGGGCAGTTTGACTGGGGCGGTCGCCTCCCAAAGTGTAACGGAGGCGCGCGATGGTCCCCTCAGCTTGATTGGAAACCAAGCGTCGAGTGCATTGGCATAAGGGGGCTTGACTGCGAGACCTACAAGTCGAGCAGGTGCGAAAGCAGGCCAAAGTGATCCGGTGGTCCCGCGTGGAAGGGCCATCGCTCAACGGATAAAAGGTACTCCGGGGATAACAGGCTTATTCCGCCCAAGAGTCCATATCGACGGCGGAGTTTGGCACCTCGATGTCGGCTCATCACATCCTGGGGCTGGAGCAGGTCCCAAGGGTTTAGCTGTTCGCTAATTAAAGTGGTACGCGAGCTGGGTTCAAAACGTCGTGAGACAGTTTGGTCCTTATCTTCTGTGGGCGAAAGAAATTTGAGCAGACCTGTCCTTAGTACGAGAGGACCGGGATGGACGAACCTCTGGTGTTCCAGTTATCGTGTCAACGGTAGCGCTGGGTAGCTATGTTCGGAATAGATAACCGCTGAAAGCATCTAAGCGGGAAGCTAACTGCAAGATTAGATTTCTCTAGAGCTTCGGCTCTCTAAAGATCCCTCGGAGACTACGAGGTTGATAGGTGAACAGTGTAAGTGTAGTAATACATTCAGCTTATTCATACTAATAGATCGTGAGGCTTTTATTGATTTTCATTCGGACAAAGGAATTTGCAATGTCGCTGGCAACAGCGTAAGCAGCAAGTTCCGATGATCAAAGTAAAATCAATGATGGAGTTAACTCCTGCTAAAAATCATTTAAATCAATTGTTCAGTTTTCAGAAAGCATAAATCTGAGTTGTGATTGTTGTACGTTTGTTGTATTTCATGACTCAGAAAAACGTTTGCTAGAGCAGACGGCATTTATTTTATTAATTAAGTTTTGATTAATTAAAGATTTGCTGGCGTTTTTAGCGGCGGGGCCACACCTGATCCCATTCCGAACTCAGCAGTTAAGCCCGCCTGCGGCGATGGTATTGCACGGGAAACCGTGTGAGAGAGTAGCACGATGCCAGCTCTATTTTGAACCCGATGAAGCGTGAGTTTCATCGGGTTTTTTTTTGTCCAAAATCAGTTCGGCCAATTCTGGCGCAACGATGTCCAGATGGTAAGAGGCGCCGAACTCTCCCACTTTGTTCTGGGTTTTTACATCATACACACTGAATTGGAAAACTATGGGATCTGGAAGAGATTTCCGTGATCTCTGATCTTGGGGGCCCGTTGTGTCGAAGACCTCGGCCTCGAGCATGTAAGGAGCGTTGGTCGACTGGCTGGCGATTTTATTGAGCGATTGAGCAATGCTGGAGTTCAGTTTTTTGCTATTCAAATGGGTTTTGAAACTGATCCTTTGAATATTTTCGCTGAGGCCGACAAGCTCCACTTGATCGTCCAATAAATTTTTTATATTGGCCACGATCTGGCTGTCGGGATCCTCATTTTCTTCGCCGGTGATGGTGTTGGTGGAAGTTTTTGGAGGCGCCAGCGCGGAACTAGCTGCTGATTTTTTCTTGTTGGCGGGGGTTGAGCTGGGCATTGATGTGAATTTCCAGGCGAAAAACAGGGCGGCGACCAGAAATACGAGTCCAAATATCTTTTCAACCATTTGCTCATTTTGGACTTACCTGTAAAGATGATGGAGTGATTTTTTCAATTTTACCGAGGAATGGACCAAGGTCATGGCAGAAGACGGGATGAGATGAACAGAAATAGCATCATTCTTATCGCCGTCTTGGTGATCAACATGATTGCCGTGTCGATCTTTGGCATTTATTTTTATCGGCAACACAAAGCGGACGAAGAAGCAAAGAAAGCTAAGGCGGCGGCGGAAGCTTTGGCTCATCCAGTGGCTGCGTCGAAAGAGGTCGTGCCCAGCGACGATTCCTTCACTCGGAAAGTGGTGAAGTTTGAAAGTCTGGTCACCAATCTGGCTGGGGATGACGGACGCCGCGAAGCGCGCATAAGTTTGGAAGCCCTCTGTGAAGGTGATCAAATATTAAAAGAGCTCGATGCACTGAAACCTAAAATTCGCGACATCATCATTATTAGCGTGGGCAGTGCGACAGCCGACGATCTGTCTAGTGCTGAGGGCAAAGAAAAGTTTAAGGCCAAGCTGCGCGATGATATTAATGCCCAGTTGACCAGCGGAAAACTCAAAGAAATTTTCATCACTGAGTTGCAGTTGAATTAAAAATCGATTTTACGAATGAAATGACAGGTGTAACCACCAGGATTTTTTTCTAGGTAATCCTGATGATCTTCTTCGGCGCGCCAGAAGTCAGTGGCGGGCACGATCTGCGTGATCACAGGCTTTCCCCATTTTCCAGAGTCATCCACTCGTTTTTTTATTTTTTCAGCCGTCTTTTTTTGTTCTTCGTTGGCAAAAAAAATCACCGAGCGATATTGAGTGCCGATGTCATTGCCTTGGCGGTTTTCCGTGGTGGGGTCGTGCAATTTGAAAAACTGCAGTAAAATATCTTCGTATTTTAATTTTTTGGGATCGAACAGAATTTGCACGCTTTCGGCGTGACCCGTGTGGCCGGTTTTTACGTCTTCGTATTTGGCGTGTGCCACTCGGCCGCCGGTGTAGCCCACTTGCACTTCGAGGACGCCTGGAATTTTTCGTAGTAGATCTTCCATTCCCCAGAAACAGCCTCCGGCTAGTGTGGCGATCTGCCATTGGCGTTGGGCGGCGAAAGTGAAGAGGTGGTGTCCGTATCCAAGTTCATGCATTTGTGAAAGAGGGATGAATTTCAGCGCCGCAGAGTTGATGCAAAATCTTTTTCCACCGGGGGCTGGACCATCGTCGAAAACATGTCCCAGATGGGAGTCGGCTAGCCTCGAGCGCAGCTCTGTGCGCGGCACTCCTAGGTTGTGATCCTCGCGGGCTTTGACCACTTGGGATTCGATGGGCCTGGTGAAGCTGGGCCAGCCCGTGCCAGAGTCAAATTTGTCCAATGAACTGAACAGAGGCTCACCGCTGACGACGTCGACATAGATACCCTCTTCGTGATGATCCCAGTAGGGATTTTTGAAAGGTGCTTCGGTGCCGTCTTCTTGAGTGCAGGAGTACTGCTGCGGAGTCAGAATTTTTTTCAATTCATTGGTCGAGGGCTTTTTGAAATTGGATTCTTGCGCCATGGTTTTTCTCTCCTAGTCCACTGACTGGTTTATACTTGAGATCCGTTCAGCACACAATGGATTCCACCGAAGAGCGAATGATGACGAAAAATCGCAAGGGCTTGCTATCTGCATTGTTGGTTTCACTATCAATTCTGTTTTTTAACAATTGCAGTCAAAGTAATTCCTCCGGCTTGTCGCAGGTCATTCCCGAGGTTTCCATTTCAGCGAATGCGCCGGGGCTCACGATCGTGGGGAATGAAGCCAATATTTTGTCGATCAGCGTTGGCTGTCAATATGCGAACGAACCTTGTGTGACGGTGATTGTTTGTAAGCCTGGAACCAGTACCTGCGTCAGCATCGGCAACGTACTTTTGGACACTGGCAGTTACGGTCTGCGACTGTTTTCTTCAACACTCTCGTCGCTGGGACTGGCTCAAGAAAAGGATGCTTCCGGAAGTGGGTTGGCCGAGTGTCAGTCCTATGCCGATGGCAGCTCGGATTGGGGGCCGCTGGTGCGCGCGGACGTGATTTTGGGAGGAGAAACGGCTTCAAACATTCCCATTCAGTCGATCGACTCTAGCTTTGGATCGGCGCCCAGTGACTGCAAGGATCTGGACACCGATCCTTTGAGCTCTGGATTCAATGGCATTTTGGGAGTCGGGCAACTTCAGTACGACTGCGGTACGCTCTGCTCCGCTCATGCGAATAATCGCACTTATTTTCATTGTGCCGCTGGTAGTTCCAGTTGCAATACTTCGATCGCTGTTCCGCTCAGCTATCAGCTGAAAAATCCGGTGGCGGCATTTCCTGTGGACAACAACGGGGTCATTCTTCAACTTCCGGCGATTCCGGGCGTGGGTGCCGGAACTGTGACGGGTTGGTTGGTGTTTGGCATTGGTACACAGGCGAACAATGTTCCGCCGACGGGAGTGGTGACATTTCCGGCCAGCACTTCCACCGGGGATTTTCTCACGATTTTTAATTCAACCACATACCCGGCCTTCATTGATAGTGGTTCTAACGGGTTGTACTTTCCGACACCCAGCAATCTTACGGTGTGCGCCGATTTGCCGGGATTTTTCTGTCCGGCAAATCCGCCGGTGTTGAGTGCGACTCAAACTGGAATTTCTGGTACGCCTTCGCAGACCATTCAATTTGCTGTCCAAAATGCGGACATCGCACTGAGCAGTTCAAACTCGTACAATGTTTTCAACAATCTGGCGGGACCATTTACTGGAGAGTTTGATTGGGGTTTGCCGTTCTTTTTGGGCCGAACAATTTATGTCGGTTTTGAATCGGCGGGAACACCAATAGGAACAGGCCCATTCTGGGCCTATTGATGTTCGCTAAAATAGTCCCTTCCATCCTCTAGAGCGATCATCCTGACCGCTCCTTCCATTGGAAGAGTTTTATTATTTGATAAACTCAACCCAAAAGTTTCATTGCCAGTTGGGGTTGTGCATTGGCTTGTGCGGCTGTCGACACTGAAGCCTGCAACAACACTTGGTTACGGGCCAGTTCGGCAGAGGACTGTGCGACGTCGCAATCTCGGATTCGAGCGTTAGCGGCTGACAAGTTCTCATGTTGTACACCCAAATTGTCTGTTGCTGATTGCAATCGGTTTTGAAGTGCACCGATGTTCGCGCGGTAGGAGTTCACCTTTTCTTGTGCAGCATCGAGGGTCATTAACACCCCTTGAGCACCTTCTTTGGTCGAGAAATCCAAATCGGCGATTCCAAGATTTGCAGTGGTGGCGTCCAATTCACTGGCTTTAAAAGAGATCCGATCTTCGCTTTGTGTGTTGTTGACTCCGACTTGGATGTCAAAGTTCTGAGCACTGCCATCCAGGAGATTGGTTTTCCCATAACGATTCGTTTTTGAAATTCGCTCAATCTCTTCGTGAAGCTGTGTGACCTCTTTATTGATGTATCCGCGTTCAGTGTCACCGACGGTGTCAGATGACGCTTGGATCGCTAGTTCACGCATACGAGTTAGGATATTGGAAGTTTCACCCAGGCCGCCCTCTGCCACTTGCACCATAGAGATACCGTCGTTGGCATTGCGGCTAGCTTGTGCGTAGCTGCGAATTTGCGACTTTAACATCTCGCTGATTCCTAAACCAGCAGCGTCGTCGGCGGCTTTAGTGATGCGGCTGCCGCTCGCTACTTGTGCCATGCTTTTTTGTATCTCCTGTTGTGACTTCGCAAGTGTGCGTTGCGCATTGATCGAAGCCATGTTTGTTGTAATTCTCATTCCCATTGGGAACCTCCACAGTTGTACGGACGTCTTGACACAAACCGGTGGCCGGCACGAACCTACTCATGCGACTCTCGGTCAAAGCATTCTGCTCATTGGTTTATTTTTTAAGTGAGCCACCACATGTGACCCGCTCTATTTTTCGCTTTCGGCGGTTGGCTTTCGCCACTCATCTACTTGCATGACAAACCTTTCGGCGAGGTCGGGCAAAGCTTTAGTCACGTCTAGCAGAACTAGTCTGAGGTCGTAGGAGAACTGGATCTTGGTGTTGAAAATTGGATGAAGATCCAGTGAATTTCAGGATGAAGATCCAGGAAAGACGATCGACTAGCCGAGGTCCAGCAAGCCTTTGAGCACTCGGAATAAAGTCGTGCCCGACTTTCAAATGGTTTGGCTCTCGCGGGAATATATAGAATGATTCTTCTATGAAGCGTTTTACTGGTCATCTCTATTTTTGGGTTTTGCTTTCTGTTTTTTTTGGAGTGCTGCTGGGAGTTTTCGCTCCGGATTCTGCCGTGAAGTTGAAACCGGTGGGTGACGCGTTCATTGCCTTGGTGAAGATGCTGATCAGTCCAATTATTTTTTGCACGGTGGTTCTAGGAATCTCTGGAACCGGCAGCATGAAAAAAGTGGGTCGGGTGGGCGGCAAGGCGCTGTTGTATTTTGAAGTCGTATCGACCATCGCTTTGGGTATTGGTTTGTTAGTGATGAATTTGTTTCAACCGGGCCGCGGATTCAACGTGGATCCTCAGTCTTTGGATTCGCAGGCGGTGGCCGTATATGCGAAGTCCGCGGACGCACAGACTGGCGTAGATTTTATCATGCATTTAATTCCCAAGACTTTGGTGGATGCCTTCACTGGTTCAGGTGATTTGCTGCAAGTGTTGTTGCTGGCGATTCTTTTTGGCTATGCACTTATGCGCTCGGGGGATGCAGGGTCAGGTGTGCGTCGGTTGATCGATGAGCTTTCGCACCTACTGTTCTATGTGATGAATCTGATCATGAAACTGGCGCCGCTGGGTGCGGGCGGTGCCATGGCTTATACTGTGGGCAAGTTTGGAGTGGGGTCTTTGGCTCCGCTGATGGCGTTGATGGGTAGTTTCTATGCGACTTGTTTGATTTTTATTTTCGTGGTTCTGGGAGGCATTGCCCGGTTTTGTGGGTTTAGTATTTTTCGTTTTATCGTCTATATTCGCGAGGAACTGCTCACCGTCTTGGGAACTTCTTCTTCAGAGTCGGCGTTGGTGCCCTTAATGACTAAGTTAGAAAAGTTGGGTTGTTCAAAATCGGTGGTGGGGTTGGTGATTCCTGCGGGGTACTCTTTCAATTTGGATGGCACCAATATTTATTTGACGATGGCGGCACTGTTTGTGGCGCAGGCTCTTAATATTGATTTGAGTCTTGGTCAGCAACTTTCGATTCTGGGTGTGGCGATGCTGACTTCTAAGGGTGCTTCCGGAGTGACGGGTGCGGGGTTTATTACTTTGGCGGCGACATTGGCCCTGGTGCCGACGGTACCGGTGGCGGGGTTGACGCTGATACTTGGCATAGATCGGTTCATGTCCGAGGCCCGTTCGCTGACGAATTTTTTGGGCAACGGCGTGGCTACTATCGTGATTTCATATTGGGAGAATGACTTGGATCGCGTGACTCTGGATCGCGAATTGGGCTGACGATAGCCCTGGCAACGGAATTGCATTTCGACCGGTCATGATCGATATACACCTTCACGTTGAACTTTTACAGCTAGTGCGGTCCGAACGCCGGTTCACTTCGAACATCTTGAGTCTGCTCCAAGAAGTTGAGAACAATAGATCCTATCTAGATTGGGGTTACTCCAGTTTGTATGCCTATTTGGTTCATGGCCTCGGTTACTCGGAGGCTTTGGCCTATCAACGGAAAGCGGCTTTGAAGATCTGTCAGTCGGTTCCGGAGGTTAAAGAACAGTTGGATCGTGGTGGTATTTCTCTAACGGTTCTTGCTCGTGCCAACAAAGTTCTTAGAACTAAGAGTACTTCGGAAAAACGCAGCTTGCTTGTCGAATTGGAGAACAAGTCGACTCGGGAAGTGGATCAAATACTGGCCCGGGAATGGACGGGTGAAATTCCAGGCCCTGCGAAGCGGTGCGCTACGAGTTCTTCGGTGCAGGTAACGCTGGATTTTACTGCGGAAGAATTTCGAAATTTTGAAAGATTGAGGGCTTTGAAATCCCATCAGGTGACGGAACTGAAAGATCTCGTCAATCTATTGGTGGAGAAAGAGTTAGAGAAATACAATCGTACCTCGAAACTGTCCTCCCGATCCGAAAGGCCCCGCCAAATCAAGGCGAGCCTGAAAAATCATCTGCTTCAGAAGGCTCGTTATCAATGTCAGTATCCTGGCTGTGAGGAGAAGCAGTTTTTGCAGGTTGATCATATTCGTCCGGTGGCTGCTGGTGGCGGCAACAAGGCTTCGAATCTGCAAGTTTTGTGTCGGCGACACAATCTGCTCAAGAACTAATACCAGCCGTCTCCTATTGGGAATATCTTGTTAAAACGTTTTGAAGTGAATCGGCTTTGTCAAAAAGATAGCTGATTTTTCGAACATTGGTTATTCTGAGTCTTGTAAGCAACAAGGTCATGACGAAAGGTTGTTCGACGAATGAAAAATCCATTGATCTCTTTTGAGTCATTCTTTGTGGTCGGCGGTTTTATCATACTGCTTGCGGCAGGTTCATTGCTGGTGAGCTCACAAAGGGTGCATACCAGCACTGCCAAGATCAACTGGTCAGAGGCGCGCACTCTGAGCAAATCACGGATGTCGCTGCATGAGTTGCAAGTGGCGGATGATCGCCAATAACTGTCTTATTTTGAGTCAATCATTCTTCAAATACTTTTGAACTTCGGCCCAGCGGCGGTGGAGCGGCTTTAAGACTCCTATTCGTTCGGCCAATTTCTTTAACAATTTTATGAAGGTCGGGGAGCGGGACAGATAAAAAATGATAAAGGCAACTCCAACCGGTCGGAGTGACTGCCAAATAAACTCTGACCAAGATTCTTTTTGTACCAACAAAAATAGACCCGTCAAAATCAGCGAAAATAGAAACAGCGGACTGAGCAGATCCCTAAGACTTCCTCGGAGGGGGGATATGGGAATCCCAGTTACCGGTGGCGCGAGCGTTCGCGAGCGCCTCATCCAGCGCAGCTGCCATTCGATCCAGCCGGTTTCATTTGCCCGGTCCATCCAAACAACCAATCCCAAGGCGCCAATAACTTTGATCAGCAGCAAGAGGGCGATGATGCTCACAAAGGTCTGTCCGGCGAAAGCGTAGTCGATATTGAGTCGCTCCAAGTAAAAACGTGACACCTGATCCATCTGCTGAGGGCCGAATGAAACCAACAGCGTCATCACAGGTTGAATGAACGCCCAGAGCGACAACAGTACCATGCCCAGCATCTGGCCCCATTTCTTTCGGCCCAGAACGATGACTCCAAACGAAAATAGCAGACCCTGCATAACAATACTAAGCATAGGTCCCAACTTTTTATTCGTGGGCGACAGGCTTTTAAAGGTGGCGGCCACGCCAGAAATTTCATAGGCCGCGAGAGCGGCCGAAGTTCGGTCACTCGAGTGATTGCATCCGTTACAAAGAAAAGCCCCTTGATTCAAAGATAGAATATGCCCAGTAAACGGAACGTGGAGCGCGTGGGCCATGCTGCCAATGGCCAGCTCCACCATTGATAAGTGGGCGGCATTGCGCGTGACAATATTGACCTCAGTCCGAGAAGTAGGCATGCGCGGCAAATATATGAGAGAAGTTTTACTCAGTGCAAGTTTATATTCTCGTTGACCTCTATGGCGCCGAGGAAGAAGTTAGAACTGATGTATGCGAAGATCTTTACAACTATTCTAGTGCTTTCCAGTTGGGCCGCTGCGGATAATAAAGTGTTCGGCCAATGCATCGTTCTAGCAGGAAATGGAAATCTGGATGAAATTCCTTGTCCCAACCTGACACTGAAGCTGGAGCCCGCTGTAGGCAAAGACATTCTTTACACCCGCACCAACGAAAATGGTCTCTTTGAGTTCACCACAAAGGGTGAGGGCAAGTTCACTCTAGGAGTGATGTCCAGGCTCTACGAAGTGGTAGCGCCCACAGCGGCGATGTCCGGAACCAGAAAGATCAATTTACAGCTGCGACAAAAGTGAGTTCTAACAACGATGGCTTTAGAATCAACGCGCAAATTCACTAAAAAACTAGTTCCCTGGTTGATTGCCATCGCCTTTTTTATGGAATCCCTGGATGCAACGATCTTAAACACGGCTGTGCCCATCATGGCCAAGGCCTTGGGAGTAGTTCCACTGAGCATGAAATCAGTGCTCAGTAGTTACACGCTGAGTTTGGCCGTATTTATTCCCATCAGCAGTTGGATTGCCGATCGTTTCGGTACACGTCGAGTGTTTGGAACGGCCATAGGTATTTTCACTTTGGGTTCTTTGCTCTGCGGTCTGTCGAACAATATTCATCTGCTGGTTCTTTGTCGCATCTTGCAGGGTTGTGGTGGTGCCTTGATGGTGCCAGTGGGTCGTCTGACCTTGGTGCGCACGTACGCCAAATCCGAATTGGTGCGCACGATGAGCTTTGTGGCCATTCCGGCATTGATTGGTCCTATGGTCGGACCACTGGCTGGTGGTTTGATCGTGGGATTTTCACATTGGCGCATGATTTTTTTCGTCAACTTGCCCATCGGTATTTTGGGGCTTTTAATGGTCTATAAATATTTTCCGGATTATCGTGTGGAAAAGTCGGACAAATTGGATTTGTTGGGCATGATTTTATTTGGTGCGGGCATCGCACTACTTTCTTACGTCCTAGAAGTTTTCGGCGAGACGACGTTGAGTCTCTCGGGAATTCTGGGGTTGCTGGGCCTTTCAGCCACGTTCCTATTGTCATACCTACTGCATGCGAAGCAAATTGCGCAGCCATTGTTGAGGCTGGGCCTACTCAAGATTCGCACGCTAAGAGCGGCTGTTGGTGGAAATTTTTTCACGCGTTTGGGCGCGGGCGGAATGCCATTCCTGTTGCCGCTGCTCTATCAAGTAGGACTTGGCTATACGCCGATTCAGTCTGGTCTACTGATCATGCCACAGCCACTAGCAGCCATCGCATTCCGTTTTTCGGTACCAGGTTTGCTTTCGTATTTTGGTTATCGAAAGCTGCTGTTGGCCAATACGATTTTCATGGGTCTCACCATGATGGCGTTTGCGACGGTGGACCAAGGCACCGCGATCTGGCTGATTATATTGCAAGCCTGTGGTTTCGGATTTTTCTCGTCGTTACAGTACACAAGTATGAGCACTCTTGCCTATGCCGACGTCGAGGACCGCGACACCAGCATGGCCAGCACCATATTGAGCACGGTCCAGCAGATGTCCTTAAGTTTTGGAGTCGCAACGGCCTCACTAATAACAACATTTTTCATCGCCGATCGGTTGCACAGCAACCCTGAAGAGATGATTCAAGGTTTACATAAAGGTTTCATGGCCCTTGGAGTGGTCACGATCCTATCGGGTTTTGGTTTTGCCGAACTAAAAAGTACTGACGGCGACAATGTCAGTTTGCATAACATAAAAATTTGAATTCCTAGACCTTTGAATGGAAAACAGAGCTGCGCCGCTTTCTGGCTCGCGCTTTGGGGGGTTCAATTGTCAAGATACCTTAATGAAAAACCAGAAATATTCACTTGGCTTAGATGTAGGGTCGACGACGGTCAAAGCGGTTGTCTTGAATCGCGATCTTGAAATTCTCTTTTCGCATTACCAGCGGCACCAAACGAAACAAGCCCAATGCACCTTGAATTTGTTGCAGCAGATTGAAGCGAAATTTCCCGATTTTAACTCGGAAACGTGCTCGGCCTATATGACCGGATCGGGTGCAAGCTCGTTGACACCGCTGATCGGTGCACGCTTCGTTCAAGAAGTGAATGCCGTGGCCACCGCCGTAGAGAAACTGCATCCCAATGCTCAGAGTGTTGTAGAGCTGGGCGGACAGGATGCCAAGGTCATCGTATTTAAGGAAAACCCCGGAATCGGCAAACGCGCGCTCACTTTTATGAATGACAAGTGTGCCTCTGGAACGGGAGCCACTCTAGATAAGTGCATGATCAAAGTGGGCTTGGAAAATGAAGACCTGGTTAAAATTCAGTTTGATCCAGGCAAACTTCATCACGTCGCCGCTAAGTGCGGAGTGTTCGCCGAAACTGACATCGTCAACCTGATCAAATCAGGAATCCCCAAACACGAGATCATGGCCTCGTTAGCGGACGCCATCGTCTTTCAAAACCTGTCCGTACTCACCAAGGGAAATACTTTGCAGGACGAGGTGATCCTCTTGGGTGGCCCCAACACCTATCTTCCGTTTCTGGTGGAATGTTGGCGGCATCGTATCGCTCAAATCTGGAAAGAGCGGGGATTCACCAAACTGTTGGAAGGCGACATCACCAAGAAAATATATGTACCAGACAATTCGCTTTATTATGCAGCTTTGGGAAGTTGCTATTACGGCGAGCTGCAGACTCAGAAATCACCTTATATAGGAAGCTCGACCATTCAAGAGTTCATCGACACTGGTCGAAAATCGCAACTAAAAGGTATGGCGGGCGATCCTTTGGTGAAAGATTCAGCCGAACTTTTAAATTTTAAAGAAGAATATAAAATTCCCAATTTTCAGTCGTATTCCCCCCAGCCCGGCGAAGTGGTCCGTGCGTTTTTAGGAATCGACGGTGGATCGACCTCCACTAAGTGTGCATTGATCAACGACAAGGGCGAACTTTTGATGAAAGAGTACACGCTCTCTAAAGGAAATCCGCTGGAAGATTTTCGGATTTTAGCTCAGCGAATTTTGGATTTTTATAAAACAAAAAATGCCACGGTCGATGTGATTGGACTTGGGGTCACGGGTTATGCGGCCCCACTCCTAGAAAAAATTCTTACGGCCGATATGAACGTGATCGAAACCATCGCTCATATGAAGAGTTCTCAGCAACTTTTTGGAGAGACGGACGTTATCTGCGACATCGGCGGCCAGGACATCAAAGTTTTGTTCCTGAAGTCCAATGAATTGGCGCATTTCAAGCTATCGAATCAATGCAGTGCCGGAAATGGAATGATCCTTCAAGGGATGGCAGAGCAATTTGGCCATAAGGTGACGGAATATGCCGATCAAGCTTTCAAGGCAGAGATTGCACCGGTATTTTCCTATGGTTGTGGCGTATTTTTGGACACCGATCGGGTGAACTTTCAAAAGCTCGGGTTTTCTAAAGAAGAAATCATGGCGGGCCTGGCGCAGGTATTGCCAAAAAATATCTGGCAGTACGTGGTACAGATTCCAAGGCTTGAACAATTTGGCACTCGTTTTGTATTGCAAGGTGGAACCCAGTACAATTTAGCAGCGCTCAAAGCCCAAGTGGACTACATCAAAAAGCGTGTGAAGAAATCCACCGTCAACGTGCATCCACATCCAGGAGAAGCTGGCGCCATCGGAGCTGCTCTAGAGGCCTTGGACATAGTATCGATTCGCGGCTACACGAAATTTGTCGGTCTGGAAGAATCGCTAAAAATCGAATTTTCCACCAGGTCCGATGAAAGTACGCGCTGTCATTTCTGTCCGAACCTATGTTCGCGAACTTTTGTCGATGCGACAACCAGCCAGGGCCACAAAGTCCGCCATATTTCGGGCTTCTCGTGCGAGAAGGGAACCGTTGAAAGCAAAGAGGAGTTGAAACTGCTGGCCAAGAAAAGTTTGGAAGCCAGAAAGAAAAGCCCCAACCTGGTCAAAGTGCAAACGCAAAAGCTGTTCGACACTGATTTAGGAGTAGTGCCACAGTCGTCGAAAGAAATCGAATTTAGAAAGAACATAAAAATCGCGATGCCAAAGGCCCTCAACATGTGGGTGATGGCGCCTTTCTTTAATGCCTATTTTCAAAGCCTGGGCGTTCCAAAAGAAAACCTATTATGGAGCAGTGAAACCAACGAAAAAATGGCGAAAGAGGGAATGAAGTATGGCTCCATTGATCCCTGCTATCCAGGCAAAGTAGCGCAGGCGCATCTGCACCAGATTTTATTCCACATGAAGGCCGACTATATTTATTTTCCGGCGATCACACACATTCCGAATTACCTGCAAAAGACCATGGCATCAACATCTTGTCCCGTGGTGCAGGGAACTCCGCTAGTCATGCGCGCGTCGTTCACCGCGGAAAAAGATTATTTTGCCGAAAAAAACATGCCCTACGTCAATGACGCCGTGGATTTCTACGACGGTATCTACGGGAAAAAACAACTGTTCAAGACTTGGAAAGATCGCCTGAAAATCACCTCCGCTGAAAGTGATTTGGCCTTTGCAGCGGGATTCAAAGCGCTGAAAGATTTTGAATTAGCGATGGAATCCAAGGGCAAAGAGATTCTGGAACGCGCTCAAGCCGAAAAAACAATGGCAGTTCTGATGATCGGTCGGCCTTACCATCTAGATTCCGGAATGAATCACGGAATTTTGGACGAGATGCAGGCCTTAGGCTTTCCTATTTTAACCATGACTAGCATTCCCAAAGACAAAGAGTGGCTGGGAAAATATTTCGAAGGTAATCCATTGGACATCAACGATGTTTGGCCAGAGAACTTTTCCACGAATTCTGCCCAAAAAGTTTGGGCGGCTAAATTAGCAGCGCGAATTCCGAATTTGGCGGTGGTGGACATTTCCAGTTTTAAGTGCGGGCACGATGCGCCCACTTACGGGATCATAGATAGCATCGTGGCGGCATCGAAGGCGGCGTACATCGCTCTTCATGATCTGGATCAGACTTCACCGACAGGCTCTTTCCGCATCAGATTGAAAACATTTGCCTACAACCTAGAAAAACGAATCGAAAAAATGAAAAGAGGACCAACATGGAAGCCATCAACCACCGAGATCACTGGACCGATCGAAATCCACGTCGCTTCACCAGCTCCGACAGAGACGGTGTCACTCTCTTAACCACGGGACTGCCGCTGCCGACTCTGCACATGCTGAGTCCGGTGATGGCCCTGGGTGGTTTGAAGATGGAAGTCATGGAAGAGCCCAATCAGGAGGCTCTGCAATTGGGCCGTGAATTCGGCAATCGCGGGCAATGCAATCCGACTTACTTCACAGTGGGCAATCTTCTAAAGAAATTGATTCAACTCCGTGATGTCGATGGCATTCCGACAGAGAAAATCATTTCGAACTACGCCTTCGTGACCGCGGGTGGCTGCGGCCCGTGCCGAATGGGTATGTACGCTACGGAATATCGAAAGGCTCTGCGTGACAGCGGCTTTGCTGATTTTCGCGTGATGCTACTGACCCGATCCGGTGATGTGCAAGACGTACTGATGGAAGGACTCAAGCTTTCTAACAAGCATTTGCTCATGGGATTTTTGACCATCATGATCGGTGATGTGTTCACCACGATGTCTTTGCGCAAACGTCCTTACGAGGCTTTCAAGGGCCACGTCGATGAAGAGATGAAAAAAGCACGCATCGAGGTGGAGGCGGGAATTCGTGAAGGAAAAAATTGGAAGGGACTGTGGAACGCGCGAAAAATCATTCGCGGAATCAAAACAAAGAAGGCAGGACCAAAACCCGTCGTGCACATCATGGGAGAATTCTGGGCAAAAACCACCGACGGCGAAGGCAACTATCATCTTTTCCGTTTCATCGAGGAAGAGGGTGGAGTCGTATCCAATGAGACCATCATCGATTGGCTTTTGCATCAAATCTGGCGCGCGCGTTGGAGCGAATCCCAAAAACACGAATCCAAATTCATGTCGAAAGCAGAATGGAAACTTTTCGCCGTGGAACAGGTCATCCGCGGAGTCTTCGGATTTTTCTGCAAATTCTACGGAGTGAAAATCCCATTGTCGGACCACGACGCCTTGGCCGAGGACGTAAAACCATTCTTCGACCTACACGTCGACGGCGGAGAAGATCACATGGAAGTGGCCCATCACTTGGCCATCGCCCGCGACGGAAAGGCCGACATGATCGTCAGCGTAAAGCCATTCACTTGCTTGAGCTCTTCCGGAGTTTCCGACGGAGTCCAGGGTAAGGTCTCTGAGCTGTATCCCGATGTGGAATTCATCGCGGTCGAGACCAATGGCGATGGCGCGGCGAACTTCTATTCGCGAATACAGATGGCCTTGCAGAAAGTCGTGCACTCCGTTCAATAAAAATTTCGCACCAAATTGGCGTGCGTCGACAGGTACTTAGATGCGAGTGTCTCAATCTGAGACACGCCATTAACACAAATTCATTCTCTTTTAATCGGGCGTTTAGGACCTTCGCTTATCCTAAGGCTGTTCAACAAACAGCCCAACCTGTGGTTGGCCTAACAAAGGAGAATAAAATGAAAACGCTCATCGCTTCAATCGCCCTGTTGATAGCAGGTCACGTGTCGGCCCAGACGCCGGTTCAAACTCCGCCAGTGAGTCCGGTGGTGCCTAGCCCGCAGGTTCAGTCGGACAAGGAAAAGATCAAGGCTGATCAAGAACAATTGAAGCAAGACAAGGTGGTCCGCGATCAAGACCAGCAAAAGGTCGATAAAGACAAATTGCAACTGGCCAAAGACAAGAAGGACGGCGCTCCGGTGAGCCAAATCCAGAAAGATCGAATGGATTTGAAGGCTGATCGTCAGGCTCGCAATGAGGCTCAAGAAAAAGTGGGCCATGACAAAAAAGAGCTGCGCAAAGACCGTCATCAAAAACACGAAGATCGAAAAGCTAGCAAATAACACTGAGTGGGCTTTCATTTCGCATGAATTGGAAGCCCGCTTTATAAAATACGTTCGTCCGTTTTTTTTCGGAATCTCGGCAATTCGTCTTTAAACGGAAACCAATGCACATGTTCCTCAAAGCTCACGTGAGAATCTGGCTGTCGATCAAGGCTGCCGCGAATATTGGCCACGGTGAAATACACCTTATCTGGCGCTGAATCACAATCATACAAGAATGATGTTCCACACTGAGAACAAAATCCCCAACGAACCTCAGGCCGCGAATGATATTTTTTCAGGTATTCTTCCCCTGACAAAAAGCGAAACTGATTCTTTGAGACGCCTCCCCAGGTGACAAAAGCGGAGCCATGGGACGTTCTGCAGCTTTCGCAATGACAGTGAGAGCAAAATTCCGTGGGAAATGTGATCTCAAACTGTATCTTTTTGCAGTGGCATTGACCGGTCACTGAGTTCATTGAGTGCTCCTCCAGGGCGTTTCGGCCCGTATCTTTGCCGATATCCCGCAGGACCGCAAGAGCTGCCTAAAAACCGGGTTAACAAGGTCTGTCGAAGGCGGCCATTCTTGCAAAATCGGCGGGCCCTGTGTTCTATGATCGGATGACAAATTCAGCACATAAAATCGTGGAAGAAATGAGCTCGGACATGGTCTCTCAGCTTCGCCAGAAAATTGGTGGGGGACCGCAGGATTGGTCGGTGTCAGAGATCGGCGATGGCAATGTGAATTTCATTTTTCGCCTGCAAGGTCCTAAGGGCCAAGTTCTGATGAAGCAGGCAGTTCCTTACTTGCGCATCGTCGGTGAAAGTTGGCCGCTCAGCTTGAAAAGAAATTTTTTCGAATTTCGGGCGTTGCAAACCCATTCCAAATTAGCCCCGGCGTATATGCCAGAAGTTTTTTCTTACAATGAATCGACTTCGTCCATGATCATGGAATTTTTGGACGACCATCTGATTTTGCGCAAGGGCATGATGGCAGGAACCGAGTACCCGAACTTCAGCGAACATATTAGCGATTATATGGCACAGACTTTATTTTTCACCTCCGATTTGGCGCTGAATGCTGGCGAGAAAAAGGAGCTGATGCAGCTTTTCTGTGAAAATATTGATCTCTGCAAAATCACTGAGGATTTGATTTTTACGGATCCTTATAGGAAAGCCCCGCAGAATCATTGGACGACGCCAGAGTTAGACTCGGACGTTCTGTCGTTGCAAACGGATGTGCCCTTGAAAATCGCGGCCACCGAAATGAAGGCGAAGTTTTTGACTCATGCCCAGGCCCTGATTCACGGGGATTTGCATTCGGGCTCTATCATGGTGAACGCAGAAGAAACCAAGGTCATTGATCCGGAGTTCGCATTTTTCGGACCCATGGGTTTTGATATGGGCTTACTATTTGCCAATTTCTTTATGAGCTACTTCAGCCAGTTTTCGCACGAAGAAAAAGAACGCAACCAATATGAAAATTGGATTCTTCGGCAGATCGAGGAAGTCTGGAAGGGTTTTGCAGCGAAATTTTCGAAGCTTTGGGACTCAGATCTGAAAGGCGATTATCTGGCACCCCAATTCAGCGAGGGAGAACAAAGAAAACAAATCATCCAGACGATGCGAAAAAAATATTTGCAAGAGCTGTTCGCGGACTCCATTCGTTTTACCGGCTGTGAAATGATCCGGCGGATTGTGGGGCTGGCGCATGTGGCAGATCTAGAACAGATCAAAGATCCGAAAACGCGGGCCATGGCGGAACGCCGGTGCCTGCGCATGGCCAGGGAAATAATGGTGAACCACAGCAAGTACACAGAGATCGAACACCTCACGCAATTGGCGAAAAGCATGAGAATCCAAACATGAAAAAAATGATTTCCATGGGTTTGCGTTTTGAGGACGCGAAGCTGTTGGTTCTGGATCAGACGCGATTACCGCATGAAGAAGTGTGGGTGGACTGTCGCGACTGCGCGCACATGGCGGAGCTGATCAAGACGCTGGCTGTTCGTGGGGCTCCGCTGATCGGCGTAGCGGCAGTTCTAGCGCTGGCACATATGGCGGAAAAAGGGGCTTCAAAGCCTGAAATCATCGCTGCCGCAAAAATGCTGCGCATGGCCCGTCCCACGGCGGTGAATTTAATGAATGCCATCGACCAAGTGGTCTTGGACAAGCCTGATTTGACCACGGCCAGTGTCATTTCAGATGCGGAAAAATTTTTCCAAGCGGACGTGCTGGCCTGCGAAGCCATTGCCGAACGAGGAGCCTCATTCATCAGCGACGGCGATCATGTGCTCACCCATTGTAACACCGGCGGGCTGGTGACGGCTGGGATCGGTACGGCGCTGGGAGTGATTCGTAGAGCCTTCGAGCAAGGAAAGAAAATCCACGTTTACGTCGATGAGACTCGGCCGCTGTTGCAAGGCGCACGGTTGACTACCTGGGAATTACAAAAATTGGGAATTCCATTCACTTTGATCTGTGACAACATGGCCGGTTTTTTGATGTCGCAAGGAAAAGTGCAAAAAGTATTCGTCGGTTCTGATCGCATCGCGCGCAATGGTGACTTTGCCAACAAAATTGGAACCTACAGCGTGGCCGTCCTGGCGAAATTTCACGGTGTACCATTTTATGTGGCAGCACCCAGAACCACTTTTGACGAAAAATGCGACAGCGGCGCCGACATTCCCATCGAAGAGCGGCACCCGGATGAAGTGCGTGCCGGAAAAAGTCCGCATCAAGCCCCGGTGTGGAATCCGGCCTTTGATGTGACCCCTAGAAAACTCATCAGCGGCATTGTCTTTGAAGACGGAATGCTTTGAAAAAGGATAGTCCATGAAAAATCTTTGGAATGACCAAGAAGCTCAGAAATTCGAAAAAGATCCCCTGCAAATGCGCGCATACACTTCGCGCCTTCTGGGACAAGAACCTTCGCTCGTCCTTCACGGCGGCGGAAATACTTCTGTCAAAGCCCCGGTAAAAAATATTTTCGGCGATTCGGAAGAAATCATTTACGTCAAAGGCAGCGGCTGGGATTTGGCCACCATTGAAACTGCGGGGTTTGCTCCCGTGCGCATGGAGACTCTGCTGAAGCTGGCGCGACTGGAAAAACTCACCGACACGGACATGGTGCGCGTGCAGAAATCGGCGATGACCGATCCGAATGCACCCGGCCCCTCGGTCGAAGCCATCTTGCACGCGATCATTCCCTATCGCTATGTGGATCACACTCATGCTGATGCGATCGTGGCGGTGACCAACACGCCCGATGGGACCAAACTCATCCAAAATATTTTGGGACCTCGATTGTTGTACGTGCCCTACGTCATGCCAGGATTTATTTTGGCACGAAAAGTTTACGAGATGACCCGGGACATCGATTGGAAAAAATATGACGGCATGGTGCTGTTGAATCACGGAATTTTCAGTTTTTCTGACGATGCGAAAGAAAGCTACAGTCGCATGATTCAGCTGGTCAGTCTTGCCGAGGACTATCTTAAGTCGAAGAAGTGTTTCGATGTGGCCGTCAAACCTGTGGCACGCAAAGAAAATCTAATGAAACTGGCCGAGCTGCGAAAGGCCGTTTCACTGAAGCGGGGAGTGCCGGTGATCGTTCAAACTAATACGTCTGCCGAAGCTCTTTCCTATGCGCAGTTGGAAAATATGGCGGAGCTGGCGACGCGTGGGCCGCTGACCCCAGATCATGTGATCCACACCAAACGCATTCCGCTGATCATCAAAGACGGCGAAAGTGCGACATCGGTGTTGGATCAATATGAGGCCCAATATCAGTCCTACTTTAAATCCCACGCCAATGGTGGAGCACTGAAGTGCCTGGACACGGCACCCAGATGGGCGGTGTGGAAAGAACACGGTGTTCTCTCCTTCGGAAATTCAGTAAAGACTTCTCAGGTCATCGCCGACATCGTAAAGCACACGATGAAAGCGCAGCAATGGTCCGAAAGTTTGGGCGGCTGGAATGCTCTCCCAGAAAAGGACATTTTCGAAGTCGAATATTGGGAGCTAGAACAAGCAAAGCTTAAAAAATCCGGCGGAGGCTTAAGCCTTCAAGGAAAAGTGGCTCTGGTAACAGGTGCCGCCAGCGGCATCGGCAAGGCCTGTGTGGATTCGCTGCGTGCGCAAGGGGCGGCCGTGGTGGCGGTCGACATCAATCCCCAGGTCGCCGCCAACTGGAAAGGTGCTGACGTTCTCAGCGTGACCTGTGATCTTACGCAAATAGAAAACGTGAATCAGTTGGTGCAAAACACGATTCGTCAGTTCGGCGGACTGGATGTGGTCGTTGCTAACGCGGGAATTTTTCCTTCTAGCAAAACTGTGGAAGAAATGGACAGCGAGCTTTGGATTAAAACACTGAATGTAAATCTCACCAGTCAAATGTACTTGTTTCGTGCCTGCGCACCTTATCTGAAATTGGGAATTGATCCGACGATCATCGTGCTGGCGTCCAAAAATGTTTTGGCGCCGGGACCGGGCGCGTCTGCTTATTCAGTTTCGAAGGCCGGGTTGACACAGTTGGCGCGGGTCACTGCCTTAGAGTTGGGCGGCCACGGAGTGCGAGTGAATGTCTTGCATCCGCATGCAGTGATGGACACGGCTTTGTGGACCGATGAAATTCTAGAGGCTAGGGCCAAGCATTACAAAATGACTGTGGATCAATACAGGAAAAATAATCTCATGTCTGTGGAAGTGAAATCCAAAGACGTGGCCGATATGGTGGCGCAAATGGCGGGACCGCTGTTTGGAAAAGTCACCGGAGCCCAAATCGCCATGGACGGCGGCAGTGATCGCACTATTTAAAGGGCGTTGGGTCGTTTGCTGATATAGGGCTCGTGATACATGCGGCGAATGGGTGGATAAGAGTCACCGTCGCCAGCGCTAGCCGGAGTTCGCCCGGATGTATTGCAACTGTAAGTGATCTCTGTCCATTGCTTCAAACTGGCCTGGGTTTTGGGAAACTCCAGCTGCTCATCACTGTGAATCGCATGATAGGCCTGCACCGGATTTTCGTCACCAGAAGATTTGCTCTCGCGAGAAGTGATCTGATAGTCGTTGCAAGGAATTAGCTTTTGAACATTCACAGGCAAGGTGTCGGAGGTGATATTGCCTTCGACGGCGATGACTCCACCCTCGGGCCGTTGATTGATCACCCAGGCATGGCCACAGGCAATCAAAGTTAAAACACAAATCGCAGAACCAATAAAGACAGCTGTATTTTTCATATTTCCTGTTTCGGAATAATTTCTCTGGGACTTTAGTACTGCCTCGAATCAGCGAGGCAGTACCAGATTGAAACGACCTTAGCCTCCGCCAGCGTGGACTGGGCCTCCGGTCGGAGGAAGAATTCCTCCACCGTCAGGGTTCCAAAATCCCGGACCGGGATCTCTGGTTGGACAAGTGGACGACTCTGCGTTTTCTGGATAGAGACCAAAATAGTCATGCGTAGGAATTATTGGCCACTGTTCGCCGCCGATTTGCTTCCAGCCGCTACGATTGAATTCACAAAGCCCAACCATTTTTATATACATCGGTGAACCGCCCTCAAGATCGAAAAGCAATTTTACTGTGCCTTTCGGGATGCTCAAGGCCTTCTGTCGAATGGAATCATTGGGTGGACGGCAGACCTTCACGAACGGGTAGCTGGCCGTGCTGAACTCACACTGAGAGAAAATCAAGGACTGTTTGCCGTTAATATCCAAGGCGTAAATATTGATCGTGTTAGGAGCCACATAAGTGGCATAATCCAACCAAGCCTTGTGTCCGACACTGGCAGAGGACGTCACGTCCAGCTCAAACTGTCCGTTCAGATTGTTGATCTCAATTCCGTTCGAACAGTTGGCGTCGACCTCTGGATTGACGAGTCCTCCAGGAGGTTGCGGAATAAACGTGCCACATTTATCTCCTGAGCCAGGAGGAACGTGTGGTAAGCCAGGACCACCAGTCACTGGACCCAGCAGTGCTCCGGTTGAACCAAAGCAGCTAAAGCTAGCGCAGACTGGATCTACTGCCGTCGCACAATACTTGGAGGCTCCGCCATTAATGCCTGGGCATGTCCAGTACAGTCCAAAAACAGGATCGCCAGAGATACTGATCGTGCTTGGATCCGATGATATTGCGACAGGATAGCCACACCAATTCTTCAAAAGTTGCGGAGGAGCCACCGAAGTTCCTGTGATACAAGTCTCTGCGTCTAATTTTCGAGGAGCACTGCAATTTGCCGAGGACCCTGTATTCAGCCCTTGGCATTGCCAAGTCCAGGCTTCGCCATTTTGATCATAAGAAACCGTCGTGGCATTTCCTTTGGAACAAAGGTTGGCCGAAGTTTCGCTGTAAGCTGGTGAGCCGTTGGCTGAACCGCAGAGGCCATCGACTTTGTCGACGCAACTCGAGTTACTATAAATCTGTCCAGCAGCACACTGGTTGCAACCCGACGTCGGATTGGTCGCTCCGTTCGCGCATTGGCAGGCGCCGCTGACGATTGAAGCTCCGGTACCACAGTAGGCCTCACATTTTGTAGCGGTCGTGCAGGAACTAACATTGGCGACCAGCGACCACTGAGTGCCAGTGGGAACTGTTTGTGTGTCTCCACTGCAGATCGAAGAATTGGCAGGTTGAGTTCCTGCACACACATTCACTACGCACTGACCACCGGAATAAGATTTTCCGACAGGACACTGATCGCAACCACTGGTTGGATTGGTCGCACCGTTAGAGCACTGGCAAGCATTGCCAGAGACCACTGCGCCAGTGGCACAATAGGACTCGCACTTACGAGCGCTGGTGCACTTGCTGGAATCCGCGACCAATATCCAATTCGTACCAGTGGGTACAGTCGTCGTATCTCCCGCACAAGAAACAGAATTAGTGGGTTGAGTTCCACCGCAGGAATTGGCGACACACTGATGATTGGAATCCAACGCCTGTCCGACAGGACAACTATCGCAAGCAGGTGCATTGGTCGCTCCGTTTGAGCAGACGCAAGCTGTTTGGCTGGAATTCAGTGCCAATCCCGTTCCACAATAAAATTCACATTTTTTTGCCGTGCAAGAAGCAGAGCTTTGAACCGCAGACCATTGCGTACCTGTAGGAACAACGGAAGTATCGCCGGCACAGACAGAAGAATTGCTGGCCTGAGTTCCACCGCAAGAATTGTTCACGCATTGTTTGCTGGAATTTAAAGACTGTCCCACAGGACAGCTGTTGCAGCTAGGCGGGTTGGTAGCACCATTAGTGCAAGGATTCACGACACATTGTCCGTTCACCAACTGATAATTGCTATTGCAAGATTCAACGCAAGATCCGTAGCTCATTCCATCGGCGGCACAAACTCGAGTGGATGAGCCATTGGCGGGTTGCGAACAGCCATCTTGAGTGGATGAACTTGGCACACAGGCCATAGCATCGATATGCAGGCAAGCTTTGACGTCATTATTAGAAGTCAGACAGCCATTCCATGAACAGCCACCAATGACTCCCGCTTGAGGAGCCGTGTAAAGCCAAGTGTTATTACCGAAAGCAACCAATGTGCTATTTGCAGGAACATCCGAAGTCCAAGGAGTGTAGGAGTTACTGCCCGCACACTGGCCCTGAAGACGAGTGAAGCTGGAAAGGGCGTTATCCAATCCGGAGGCAATGACATCCGCTGAACCTGAAACTTGGATTGTGTAGGTTTTGCCAGGAACAGAGGAAAACTGTGTGGTTCCTGTGGAAGGAAGATTTGGGCCGAAAGCTTTCACGGTTAAATACGGAAGTACGACAGGTACGCAGACTCCGCTAGAAAGGACATACCCTGTGATACAAGTGTCGATGACGCAATTGCCGTACACGGGTCCATCTGGAGAATCTGTGCAGGTTTCAGTTCCAGAACCCAAGTCGGTTTGACAGGGAACTGTGGGTCCAGGACACACAGGGATGGTTGTGGGAGTTCCCTGGGATGTAGCCACACTTCGCGTGGTCGGCTTGAAAGAGGATGGTGCGCAATTTTGATAAGTCACCAGAACGACCGCAGACAGCGCAAAAATCGCGACGATTTTTTTGCCCACCATTAATTTCTTGAATAGGTTTTTAAGCAAAGCCATACAGGTAGCCCTCCCCCGTTTGCATTGGACTGTCTCTTTGTCGGACGAAATGTGGATTTTCTTGATGATTTTTTTACCAAACTAAGACATTTGTCTGGAAACGCCTCAAAATGAAACAGGGCCCGTGAAGAGCCCTGTTCTTTTGATTATGGATTTAGTTTTAGACAAATACCGACAGCATGGGACACAGACGCTTCCATCGACACGCTCCACGCGGTAGCGTTTTGTTGTGGATAATTGCCGCTGGCGAACTCATATTCTGGATTGAGGTTGTTGCCACTGTCCCAATGTTGGCCTCCACCAGAAATAACATATCCGCTTGGGCAAGCTGGTGTCGTCGATGGTTGAATCGAGGGATTTACTTTGTTGACGCTTGGACCAGTCGTTACTGTTTTGCTGAGCTTACCTAATCCCGAAATTTTCGCACAAATGGCGTAGGACTTTGCCGGGGCCTGTTGCAGATGCACTTGCCAGTTATTTCCACTGGGTTCACTTCGATCCACGAAACTATAAACTGCATCAGTGGCGGCTGGCCCTGCCCAGTCGAAACCTCCACCCGTTAACACTTCATCTGAGTTACAAGGTGCGGTGCTTGTTGCGTTAAGACCTACCGAAGGACCTGCAGAAACCCGGGTCTGTAACGTCGACGTAGGACTGATGACGGTTTTCGTGCATACCGCATAGGCGTAGTAGGAGGTGCAATTCACCATTGCCGTCCATGCATTTGCGTTTTGACCAGCGATGGTGGCGATGGGGTAATTTGAAAGCTCGTAGCGATATTGTTCGCCGCACCCATAGTCGCCCGTAGTCCCATAACCTCCACCAGTGACGCTGTATCCAGATGGACAATAGGCTACGGAGGGGATGTTGGATGGATCATTGGGCATCCCTCGATGACCTTGGTTGGTTGCTTTAACAATGATCGTGGATAAACTTCCGACGATGGCATTGACCGAGCAATTGCTCACCGTCGTTCCGCCAGGACCTTGACCTGTGCAACTCCATTTATATTTGTCCGCGGTTGTGTCCAAGCTAAATGGTGAAGCGGGACTTACGTTATTCGCACCGCAGATATTGGCACTAGTATTTGTCAGCGATGTGACGGGTGCTCCGCCGCTGACGCTACCGCAAGCTCCAGCAAATTGATCACACTTCCCAGTTGGGTTGATCGCACCGTTGTCGCAAGTTTTTTTCTGCACAGAACAGTTGTTCACGGTAGTTCCGCCAGGTCCTTTGCCCGTGCAGCTCCATTCGTACTTATTATTGTTCGGATCTAAAGCGAATGGTGAAGCGGGACTTATGTTATTCGCACCGCAGATGTTGGTGCTAGTATTTGTCAGCGACGTGACGGGTGCTCCACCGCTGACAGTTCCGCAGGCTCCGGCAAACTGATCACACTTCCCAGTTGGGTTGATGGCGCCGTTGTCGCAAGTTTTTTTCTGCACAGAACAGCTATTTACGGTTGTTCCACCGCCTTTTCCTGTGCAGCTCCATTCGTACTTATTGTTGTTCGGGTCTAAGGCGAATGGTGAAGCGGGACTTACGTTATTCGCACCACATATATTGGAGCTAGCATTTGTCAGCGATGTGACGGGTGCTCCACCGCTCACACTTCCGCAAGCTCCAGCAAATTGATCACACTTGCCAGTGGGATTGATCGCACCGTTGTCGCAAGTTTTTTTCTGCACAGAACAGTTGTTTACGGTAGTTCCGCCACCTTTGCCAGTGCAGCTCCACTCGTATTTGTTGTTGTTCGGATCGAGTTTAAATCCCGGAGCCGGACTAATATCGTTAGCACCGCAGATGTTGGCGCTGGCGCTTGTCAGCGAAGTGACGGGCGCTCCGCCGCTGACGCTACCGCAAGCTCCAGCAAACTGATCACACTTCCCAGTTGGATTGATGGCACCGTTGTCACAAGTTTTTTTCTGTACAGAACAGTTATTTACGGTAGTTCCGCCACCTTTGCCAGTGCAGCTCCACTCGTATTTGTTGTTGTTCGGATCGAGTTTAAATCCCGGAGCCGGACTAATATCGTTAGCACCGCAGATGTTGGCGCTGGCGCTTGTCAGCGAAGTGACGGGCGCTCCGCCGCTGACGCTACCGCAAGCTCCAGCAAACTGATCACACTTGCCAGTGGGATTGATCGCGCCGTTGTCGCAAGCTTTTTTCTGCACAGAACAGTTGTTCACGGTAGTTCCGCCAGGTCCTTTACCAGTGCAGCTCCACTCGTACTTGTTGTTGTCCGGATCTAAGACGAACGGTGAAGCGGGACTCAAGTTATTAGCACCGCAGATGTTGGCGCTAGTATTTGTCAGAGATGTGACCGGCGCTCCGCCACTCACACTTCCACAAGCTCCTGGCACCGGAGGTGGTGTATTCTTAGTACATATGATGTTCGGCTGAGTGCCGCTGGCAGTGTAGCCACTGTCACACTGACTAACGCAGGCGTTGTAAGCAGTTCCCAGGGTATTACATGTGCCACTACTAGAACCGTTGGCAATCACAGGACAGTTCGGAGTCGGATCACCCTGATTGCAAAGCAAAGCTTCCATGGTCAATGAAGCTGAGTGAGCCACTGTACCGGATGGATCGTTCTGACGGGTCACAGAAATCTGTCCCTGCCATCCGCATCCACCCATTTCGCTGGCAATAGCTGCCGAATAATCCCAGTCGGTCTGGCCGCTGCCAACGCTCGTGCAATTGCTAGGATCTGCACATGGACCAGCAAGGCCCCATGGCTGCATATGATTCCAGGTGGAATCACTCATCGCCTGACAATTATTAACCAGGATAGGGTTGGTGAGATTGAACAAACTCAGCGTCGAATCAGCCGGATCCATTTGTAAATTCGGAGACATGTTGACGCTGACACGGTAGTGGAATCCCTTTTTCAATTGAATCTTGTCGGTCGCCGTGATGGTGGTCCAGTTCGGATCGGTCTCGGCTCTAAATGCATCGACGGCGATACTGAGTGATTCCGCCAAACAAGTTCCAGAGACGCTATCTAAATAAAACCCAGGACTGCAGACCACGATGCAAGTTCCGTAGACGGGACCATTCGGAGTATCTGTGCAAGTTTCTGTGCCTGAACCCGCCGGAGTTTGGCAAGGCACGATCGGACCCGGGCACACTGGAACCGGAGTTCCTTGGGTCGTCGCTGGACTGGAAGAGCTGCTACCAAATTTTTGTGGAGAGCAGTTTTGGTAAGTCATCACTACGACTGAGGAAGCGGCGAAAGCAGCAGCGATTTTTTTACCGGCCATTAGTTTCTTGAATAGTTTTTTAAGCAAAGCCATACAGATAGCCCTCCCCCGTTACATATTGGACCGTCTCTTTGTCGGACGAAATGTGAATTTTCTTGATTATTTTTTCAACATTGCCAAACTTTGGTCCGGAAGCGCCTCAAAGTGAGACGAAAATGCGCGTTGCATCGAAACGCCGCGTATTTCTTTTTCGGCAGATATATATAGTCTGCCCTCATGAAACATCAACGTGGTGACTTTTCGCGGAACTCTCGAATTTTATTTCTTAGTGCAATGGCAGTGGTCATCGGCCTTGCTGCGGCCTTCGTAGCCAAGGCGCTACTTCTGCTGATCGCGCTATTCACGAACATTTTTTACTACGCGGACTTTTCATTCACGTCGCGCGCTCCTTCGATGGAGCATTGGGGCGCGTGGTTCATGTTAGCACCGGTCATTGGCGGATTGATCATCGGCTTGATGGCCAGATTTGGTTCAGAAAAAATCCGCGGTCACGGAATTCCAGAAGCACTCGAGGCGATTCTTTTCGGTAAGAGCATCATGCAGCCAAAAGTGGCCGTGCTAAAACCACTGTCATCCGCAATTTCCATTGGATCTGGTGGTCCCTTCGGAGCCGAAGGTCCCATCATCATGACGGGCGGGGCGGTGGGTTCACTCCTGGCACAGTTTCTTCACCTGACTTCGGCCGAACGAAAAACTTTGCTGGTGGCGGGTGCGGCGGCCGGAATGTCGGCAGTTTTTGCCACTCCCATCGCGGCAGTGCTGCTAGCTGTGGAGCTTTTGCTATTTGAGTGGAAACCTCGAAGTCTTATTCCCGTCGCTGTAGCCAGTGCCTACGCGGCACTGATGCGCATTCATTTGCTGGGAGCGGGTCCGATATTCACAGTGGCCCCTCACGGAATTTTTTCAGACTGGGCTTTGGTGGCAGCGGCGGTCGTGGGTATTTTGACCGGCATATTTTCCACCATGCTGAGCAATGCACTTTACAAGCTGGAGGATCTGTTTCAAAAACTTCCCATTCATTGGATGTGGTGGCCGGCGCTGGGTGGTATTGTGGTTGGTATCGGCGGCTATTTCCAACCGCGTGCTTTAGGTGTGGGCTATGATGTGATCGGTGATCTGCTCACTGGTCAGATTCCCGCGACTCCGATGCTGGTGTTGTTTTTAGTGAAAATGTTGATTTGGATTTTCGCATTGGCCTCTGGCACCTCAGGTGGGGTACTAGCTCCGCTGTTGATCTTCGGGTGTTCCATCGGCGCACTAGCATCACCGCTACTTCCGGGCGATTTACCCTCTGGGATTTGGGCGTTGATTGGTATGGGAGCAGTGATGGGCGGTATGATGCGCTCACCGTTCACGGCGATTCTTTTTTGTTTTGAGCTGACCAAAGATCCTAATATTCTTTTGCCATTGCTGATCGCTTCGATGGCTTCCTACGCGTTCACCGTGTGGGCGATGAAGCGTTCAATTCTTACCGAGAAAGTCGCTCGTCGGGGTTACGATATTTTTCGCGAGTACGCGGTCGATCCGCTGGAAAGATTTTTGGTGAAAGACGTTTTCACCACGAAGTCTTCCCAGCCATCGGTCACAAAGATTCCCAAAATTTTTGCGGAAGAAACTTGTCGGGCGGCCGCAGATCGCATGGCCGAAAACGACACGACTCATTTACTAGTGGTCTCTGTAGAGAATGGATCAGAGCTGGGAATCGTTAGTCTTAATGATCTGCTGAAGGCCAGGCGTTTTCATTCGCAGGAAGAGTCGACTCGGGAGACTCTGTTTCCGCTGATGAAAAGATAAACTGGTTACAGGCCGCCAATTCGGCGAAGTTTTTCTTTGATTTCCTTGAATACTACCAGGGGAATTTTTCCCAGTTCGCGTTTGAAGCGCTGGTTGTCGATGGAACGGCTTTGATCCATCATGATCTCGCAATCTTCGCTATTGCCGGCGATTTTTTTGGGCAAAGCCACGCGCAAAAAACTCTCTCCGACGGTTCTGGTGGTGCAGGGAATGATCCAGGTGGAGGGGTGATCAATCTCATTGAGAAAATCCGTCTGTATTACGATCACGGGTCTGACTTTACCGGCTTCGGTGCCTTTGCGCGGGCTTAAATCTGCCAAATAGAGATAGCCGTGACGAACTCTCATCAATTCAGCCCTTCGTCATTGAGCAGGTCCAGCTCCTTTAACTCGGCACGAAGATTTTTTCTGGTGGCCTCGGACGCTGTCTTGAAAGAATCGCGCAATGATTTTCTGTCGGTCGATTCTTTCAGCAGCGCCAGGCCACGGCGAATGACTTCAACTTTGGTTTTAGCATTGAGAGTTTTCATCAGTTCTTTCACCAACGCCAGTTCTGGAGCCGGAAGCGTGATACTAGATTTGGTATTATATTTCATACTTTTATAATACCACATAAACCTAGATTCGCAAAGAGGAGTCATGCAATTTCGGCCTGCAGTCCAAGTCGCGTATAGGACACGGACAGGAATTTGCGTGTCCGAACTTCGCGCTGACAGGAAATGAGACATTTCTCAAATTGAGCTGTGGGTAAGTTGGACAAAAAGCCGAAATAAGCACTCAAGTTGAGGTCCGGCGCGACCGATAAGTATCTTAATAACTATGAGTATTTTGTTCAAGCAAGACACAAAGACCAGCACGATAATAGGGATTCTAATCCTCATGCTGTTTTCGTCTTTCGCAGTTGCGGGCAACAAAGCCATGTTGGTCTATTCCGGTCGCTTGGTCACTCCAAGCGGAGCCGGGGAAAATTCGTCCAGCGTAACTTTCAACTATCAAATTGTCGCGGCTAACGGCTGTGTTCTTTGGCAAGAGACTTCCTCTGCGATCAACATGAGTGGCTCTGCCGGAGCCTTCAGCGCTTACATCGGTGGCGGAGCCAACACCGCGGGCGGTGCCCTGGCGTGGAATCAAGTTTTTCAAAACGGTGCGACCATGGCGGGACTTTCAGGAACCGGCTGTCCCGGAACATACACGGGTACTGTCACTGACGATCGGACTTTGTTCGTTTCTTTTAACGATGGTTCTGGTTTGCAATCCTTGGCAGGAATGGCGATCAAAGCCAGTGCTCAGGATTCGATGCTAGCGGGCTATCCGGTTTACATGAACGGTGTTACGCCCAGTGCGGGAATGACGGGGCAGATTTTGTCTTTCAACTGGAATGGTGGTTCGCCTTTTTGGACTCCGACCGCAGCAGGTGGTGGTGGCTCTGTGACGAACGTGGCTACGGGCACGGGTTTGACTGGTGGAGCGATCACTACGACGGGTACCATTAGTTTGGCGAACACAGCAGTTGCGGCCGGAACCTATGGCTCGGCCACACAAGTGCCGCAGTTTACCGTCGATGCGCAAGGACGTTTGACCAATGCTACCAATGTAGCGATCTCTGGAAGTTACCTGCCATTAACTGGTGGTACGGTGACTGGTGCGATTGTGGACAATACGAATTCCGCTTCGACGGCGTTGGCAGTGACCCAGGCGGGAACTGGTTATGCAGCTACGTTCACTGGTGGGAATGTGGGTATTGGAACTGCGGCTCCCACAACTCAACTAGATCTTGAAAATGGTACGATTGCGGCGTTAGGCACGGCTAACAACAGTTTGCTCAGAGTTGCTGGAAGCATGCTTGAGACATCCGGCAATCAAGAGGCCGCGATGCTAGTTACGACATCGGCAGTTCCGGCGTCGGCATCGACCGCGACTTTAATTGGTGTGAAGGCAGCTCCGTCAACAAACAGCGCTAACTTTTCGGGAGGCTCTCTCATGGGCCTACTGGGTGTGCCAGCGGTCAATGGTTCGGCCAATGTCGTGTCCGTTACCGGTGTAGCCAGCCAACCTTTTATAACGACCAGCGGAACTGTGACAAATGTGTTTGGTCTCTATGCCACAACTCCCACCAATAGTGGCGGCGGTACGATCACCAATACCTACGGTGCGTACATTCAATCGCAGGCATCTGGCACCCAAACCAACACTCCTTACGGAATTTATCAAGCTGGTGCTGGTGATCGAAATTATTTTGCGGGTAGTGTTGGGATTGGGACTACGAATCCGCGAGACTTGATAGAACTATCATCGCTGTCAAGTGGAGCGCGATCTACAGCTGCAAGGTTAACGAATCCTTCGTCGGTAGCAAATACAGGTGTGTCACTTGACTTCAATGTGGCATCAATAAGCGCCATCACCGGGCGCATAAGTGATGAATTGCAGGGGGCCGGAGTCAATCGAGATTTAGTTTTCTCTACATGGAACGGCTCTTTGAACGAAGCTATGCGAATCTCGGGCTCCGGTAACGTCGGAATTGGGACTGCGGCTCCTGGATTTCCTCTGGAAGTGAATGGAATTATCGCCGGAGCATTAGGGACAGCTGCCGCACCTACATTCACTTTTTCTGGTGGTGCAACTAAATCAGATACGGGACTCTATTGGAAGACCAGCAATCAACTTGGCATTGCTGCTGGCGGTAGAGCTGCCGGATTGTTCGCCGCAGTCGGTGCTTCCAATGGACAGTTACAAATGAATCAATACTCAACCGGAGCGACAGCGGCTACTTTTCCAGCAGTCTCTTTCACGGCAGATAACTCCACGGGAATGTATCTGAGCACTGCGGGCAAATTAGGTTTAAGTACAAGTGGTAATGAACGCTTAGTGATCGATTCAACTGGCAACGTTGGTATAGGGACTTCGGCGCCAGCATCTCTTCTTAATGTCAGCGCGGCACCCACGACCAGCGCCAATTTTGGCTTATTCTCCCTAGGCAACGGGGGCTGGGCCGGTGGCGGAGCACCCAATTTCGTGGGATCTGCCAGTGGCACCGAAGTCGCCGTTAACTCAGCCGCAGGATTTTTAGGTAATTTGATAGATCTGCAAGTAGCGGGCGTCAGTAAATTCAAAGTCGATGCGACGGGCAACATCACTCAAGCAGGCGCCATCAGCTCCACGTCATTCTCTGGAACTGGAAATATCACGACCACCGGAAATATCTCTACGACAGGTGCAGGCACGGTGAC
This sequence comes from Deltaproteobacteria bacterium, assembly GCA_013286585.1. GTDB lineage: Bacteria > Bdellovibrionota > Bdellovibrionia > Bdellovibrionales > Bdellovibrionaceae > CAIYID01. The sequence goes on along the minus strand of JABDFK010000001.1, from coordinate 3,775 downwards.
GGCCAATGGCACTATGCTGGCCAGTTCTGGAACTGCTTCGACATCGTCGGTGACTGGCGCATTGCTAGTGACAGGCGGCGCTGGTGTTTCTGGCGATATTTTCGCCGGGGCTTCAGTCAATGCTGGTACCACAATGACTGCGGGCACCTCGCTAACAACGCCACAAATTTACGGTTCAAGTGCTGCTAGTGGAACTGTCAAGATTGACGGAACTTCGAATCTCACCAAAGGTTACGTGCTTTTGAATTCGGCTGGAGGAAATGTGGGGATCGGAACTATGACTCCCACACAGTTGTTGGATGTTGTTGGCACAACGGCAGGGGCAAAAGCCAGGATCAATGGCTCAGGATCCACGACTGTCAATGCTGAAATGGCATTAGAAAGATCAGTCACCACCAGAGCCGGAGGACTGCGGGTTTCCGATGCTACCGGTGGCAATGATTGGTGGATGGGAGTTCCCTACGTTGCTGCCGCAACAAACTCGGATCAGTTCAGCATTGGCCGGGCATCAACAGGATTTGGTTACCGAACACTGGATTCCCTCTTTTTGATTGATTCAAGTGGTAAGCTGGGAATTGGAAATATCACCGGAGCTGCGCCTTTGACTAATATTATGGGTTTAAATTCTCACTATGCTGTTATCACTGTGGGCGGCGATGGCGCCGGCAATATTTCAAATGGTCATTTGGATTTGAACAACGCCGCTGCGGCACCTGCAGCAGGAAATGAAGCTGGCCGAGTCTCTTTTTTAATGAACAACAATGCGGGCTCCGCGGCACTTTCCTACGTTACCGGCGAAGCCGAAGGTGCTGGTGGTGCCAGCGGCTTTGGCGGAAATATTAAATTTTATACTAAAACAGACAATTCAGCGACCACTGCAGTAAAAATGACTATTATGAATTCAGGCAATGTTGGTATTGGGACTACAAGTCCTACTGGAAAATTGACCATCAATAACAGTGCCAGCACGACCAGTGCTCTTGATCTCACCAGTAACTCGACTGTCATCGGCTCCACAAATACAGCGATGAATATGAACTTAGGTGCAGGCACAGTCAATCAGACGAACACCGGCATCAATATGATCACATCGAATATCGCTGGTAGCGACGCTTCGATCACTGGTGTGAATATGAATCTGAACACTCGCAATTCTGTTTACGGAGTCAACGTGACGGCCACCAAAAACTGGGGTGGTGCGGCTCTCTTTGGGACTGCCGCTGGAATCTATAGCACGGTTTCGACCGACTCTTCCTTCGGCACCTCCTACGGCGGCTACTTTTCTAACACTGCGGTGGTGGGATTAACGGCGTACGGAGTTTACGCTAACGCCGTTGCTGGTGCGACAGATGCAGCACCTTTAGTGGCTGCCGTCGGTGGAGCTGAAAAATTTCGCGTCAACGCGAACGGAAACGTCGGAATCGGAACTACAGCGCCTGCCTATCCGCTTCAGGTCGCCGGAAGTGCCTATTTTGGAAATGACTCTTATTTGATCAATCCAACAAGCCCGCGTCTTTTTATCGGAAGTAGCACGACATCGAACCAAGGATTTATTAGATATGATACTGCTACTAGCACTCTTGGCTTTAGCGGAAAGTCCTCTCTCGGCATTTCAGCATTGAACGTAGATAGTAATGGCAACGTCGGCATCGGCACGACAACTCCGGCCTCAAGACTCAATGTGGGAGTGGCTCCGACAGCATCTGCGAACTATGGATTAGTTTCATTGGCCAGCGGCCCGTTTGACGGTGCGACTGCGGGATACTTCGGAACGGGTGGTTCATCTAACGGAGCGGGCACTGTGCTTGCCATCAACGCGGCCACTGGCTACGGCGGTGATTTGGTGAACTATCAGGTGGCTGGCGTTAGCAAATTTAAAGTGGACGCTAGCGGAAATATCACGGCCGGTGGACGGTACATAGCCGCGGTGGGCGCGGACACTGATGTGACGATCACTTTTGCGGCCACCAATTTGGTGCGCACCACTTCCGCCGGAGCGTGCGGCGCCCTGGCCGTTTCGGGAACTGCGACGGGTGGAAGTTTCACTTTGACTATGCCAAACATCACAGCCTCTTGCACTTTGCCTGGAACGATTGACGGATTGACCGTGAAATCTCCTCAAGGTTATGCGGCGGCCACCGCTGTTTCTGGAATCGTCTACACCTTCATCAATGATGGTTCCAACGTGTGGGTGTCCTATGTTCCGTTTTAAAATACTGATTTTGGTTTTGGTCAGCGCACTTTCTGCAACGACATGGGGCCAAGGGATGCCTTTCGCATTTTGGAAGGCTAACGGCCTGCCCATGATCATGACATGGAATACGAGCAACACCAGCGCTGGTTCGTCGGCGGCGAATCAGGCCATGCTTCCGCTGGTGAATGGAGCTACCTATAATTTCACTGTCGATTGGGGCGATGGCAGTATCAACGCAATCGCCGTTTGGAATAGTCCCAATGCCACTCACACCTACGCCGGCGCGGGCACCTATACGATTAAGCTGACCGGAGTCGTGGGTCGATTGATGTTCAATAACACAGGTGATCGTTTGAAGCTCATGGACGTTACTCAGTGGGGAAGTAACAAGTGGCAGAACATGAACAACATGTTTTATGGATGTGCCAATCTTGCTAGCTTCAGCGCTACCGATACGCCTGATTTGTCCGTAGCTACAGGTATGACGAATATGTTCTATAGTGCTACCTCATTTAACGGTAATATCAATTCTTGGAATGTGTCGCATATCGCCACAATGACATCGATGTTTCGTAACACGCCCTTCAATCAGAGCTTAAGTTCGTGGGATGTGTCCCATGTGACAGCGATGGATACGATGTTCTATCAGGATGCAGCGTTCAATCAGAACATTGGTTCCTGGAATACTGGTGCCGTGACTATCATGAATAATATGTTTGGCCTTGCGTCCTCGTTCAATCAGAGTTTGAACTCATGGGATGTTTCCCATGTAACTAATATGAATAGCATGTTTTCAAGTGCCACGGTATTCAATGGCAATATCACCTCGTGGAACACGGGTGCGGTCACCACCATGAGTAGCATGTTTTCAAATGCTACTGCCTTCAATCAGAACCTTGGAGCTTGGAACACAGCCAATGTCACAGATATGTCTCTGATGTTTAATAGTTGCCCCACTTTCAATCAGAACCTTGGCGCGTGGAACACTTCCAGCGCGACCGATATGCATCAGATGTTTTACCAAGACCCAGCCTTCAATCAAAACCTCAATTCTTGGGATGTCTCGCATGTGACGAACATGCACCATATGTTTGGTTTTGATACGGTCTTTAATCAGAATTTAAATTCTTGGAACACCGGCGCTGTGACCAGCATGGCCAGCATGTTTGTAAATGCGACAGCTTTCAACGGCAATATCACCTCGTGGAACACAGGTGCTGTGACCAGCATGTCTTCTATGTTTAATGGAGCTACAGCCTTCAATCAAAATATCGGCGCTTGGAATACTGCCAATGTCACCGATATGTCACTCATGTTTGATGGGGCTACGGCGTTCAATCAAAACATCGGTTCCTGGAATACTTCCAGTGTTACAACGATGCGTCAGATGTTTTATCAAGATAATATCTTTAATCAAGACATCGGTTCTTGGAACACCTCGGCAGTCACGGATATGGCATATATGTTTAACGGAAATTCGTCTTTCAATCAGAATTTAAATTCTTGGGATGTCTCGCATGTCACGACGATGCAAAGCATGTTCCTTGGAGCTGCGGTCTTTAATCAGAGTCTCAGCGCATG